>UQVK01000037.1 GCA_900544445.1 uncultured Lachnospiraceae bacterium | reverse complement strand
GCGGAGAGAAAATTTATATAGAAGATGTAAGAAAACCCAGTAAAATCGATGGGTTTGGCGATTTAACAATCGCCTAAACTGAAAAGAATGAAGGGAGAGAAATGCGGGAAAGAGAAGCGGATTACGAAATCATTGATTTTCATGTACATCCCTATCTGTCCGAGGAGGAGAATTTCTGCATGTACCGGGAAGACTTCTCCCTGACGCCCGACGAGGCGGCAAAGGATCTGCGGCGGGCGGGGATCTGTCATGTCTGCGGTTCGGTCTTAAGCCGGGAGCCCTTTGATCCGGGGAGGGGCTTTGAACAGCTCCGCCTGTTGAATGAACGGGCGCTTCAGGTGAAGGAAAAATACGGGGATTTCTATACGCCCGGTTTTCACATTCACCCCGCGTTCGTGAAGGAATCGCTGGAAACGGTGGAATGGATGCATCAGAAGGGTTTTCGCCTGATCGGTGAGCTGGTTCCCTACATGCACGGCTGGGCGGAGACGGGAATGGATTTCGCCAGTCCGGGGCTGCGGGAGATCCTTGCCTTGGCGGGAGAATACGGTATGGTGGTGTGCTACCACACGATGACGGAGCAGCAGGAGCAGATGGAAGCCATGATCGCGGAAAATCCCGCCGTCACCTTCGTGGCGGCCCATCCGGGAGAACGGGAGCATTTTCTGAAGCATCTGCAGCGTCTGGAAAAGTATGAAAATGCATATCTGGATCTGTCCGGCACGGGGCTGTTCCGCTACGGCCTTGTGCGGGAAGGGATCCGCAGGGCAGGAGCGGGGAAGTTCCTGTTCGGGACGGATTATCCCATCACCAATCCGGGGATGTATGTGCATGCGGTGCTGGGAGAACATATCGGAGAAGAGGACCGGCGGCTGATTTTCTCAGGAAATGCGAAACGGCTGCTGAGGCTGATGCCGGAAGCCCTGTAGGCAAATATTGTACGTAAGAAATGGAAAAGGAAAAACGGAAATGTTGAAATCATATCTGGCATTTGATGTGGAGACGACGGGCCTGAGCCCGGAGTCGGATGAGATCATCGAGATCGGAGCGCTGAAGGTGCATGACGGAAAGGTATGCGACCGGTTTATCACCTTCGTGAAGCCGTCAGAGCCGGTGTCGGAGCGGATCACGGAGATCACCGGAATCACCAATGAGATGCTTCAGGACGCGGCACCGAAGGAGAAGGTGATTCCCGCTTTTCTGGATTTCTGCGGGGACGAAGTGCTCATCGGCCACAACCTTCCCTTTGACTACGGATTTGTCAGAAATCAGGCGAAGCTGTTCGGCCTTTCCTTCGAAAAGCAGGGGATCGATACGCTGAAAATCGCCAGAAGCGTACATAAGGGCAGGCAGTCCAACAGTCTGGAAGCGCTCTGCACCCGGTATTCCATCGTGAACAGTTCCGCTCACCGGGCCTATCACGACGCGCTGGCAACGGCGAAGCTGTATCAGACGCTGGCCCATTATTATGAAAACTTTCAGCCGCAGCTTTTTCAGCCGACGGCATTGTCTGTCTCTTCCGGAACGATGGGACAGGGAGCTGCCGGCGCGGCGGATGCTCCGGCCACACCGAAGCAGATCGGCTTCATTTCCCGGCTGGCTGTGCAGAAAAATGTGACCGTGACCTGGGATGTGAAGAAGCTCACCAAAAGTCAGGCCTCCGGCCTGATTGAAAAGCTTCTGGCAGGCCAGCAGCCGTGAACCGGCATCAGAGGCAGAAAGTTCCGATCGCAGAGCAGCCGTGAAAACGGCGCATCCGCCGGGATCTATCCTCCCGTCACAGCAGGCCCAGGCTCTTCAGTAAAAACAGCCATCCGGTGATGGTGAAGGCGGAAAACAGGGTGGTAAGCATGACGGCGCTGGAAGTGAGCGTGCCTTCATGGCCCATGTTTTTTGCCATCACATAGCAGCTCACCGTGGTGGCGGAGCCGAGCATGATGAGGATGGCGACAAGTTCTTCCTCCCGGAAGCCCATTCGGACAGCGAGGGGAAGAAAGAGGACGCAGAAGCCCACAAGCTTAATGAGGGATGCGGTGACGGCGGGTTTCGCCTGCCCCACCGCCTTGTCCAGCCGGAAGGTGGCGCCCATGGCGATGAGCCCGAGCGGGGCGGCCAGATCGCCCAGGCTGGAAACCGTTTTTTCCAGAATGGGAGGAAAGGGAAGGCGGAGGACGGACCAGAGAAGGCCTGCCGCAATGCCCAGTATGATGGGATTGGTGATGATTCCCTTCAGCGTGCTCTTCCAGAGTCCCTTTTTGGGGGCGTCTTTGGCGGGAGAGGTGAGGGAGAGGACCACGACGGCCATGATGTTATACAGAGGCACGCTGCCGATGATCATCAGCGGCACCAGCCCTGCGTCCCCATAAATATTCGTGGTCAGCGCAATGCCCAGCAGGGCCGCGCTGCTCCGGTAGGAGGCCTGGATGAATTCTCCCCGCTGCGCCTTTTCTTTCAGAAAACAGGAGAGAGCGGCGCAGATGGCAATGCTCGCCGCGGTGACGAGAAAGCAGAAGGCCACGAAGCGAAAATTCCACACATCCCCGATATCTGCGGCCGCCAGATCGTGAAAGACCAGCACGGGCAGCGGCACGAGAAACACGAACTGATTCATTTTTGAGGCGAAGGCCTCGTCTATCCAGCCCAGCTTTCGAAACAGCATGCCGAGAAGCATCATCAGAAAAACGGGCACTGTCGCATTCAGACTGAAAATCAGATTTTCCATAGCAATCACCCTTTCAGAACAGAATCATATTGAAACGTCCGGCTTTTATTCTACCATGGACCTCCGTATTTTTCCAGACCGCCGGATATGGCAGAAAACGGGTTGTTATTATATCGCTGAAGCGATATAATGAAAAGTGAAAAGGTGAGGAGTGTAAATGCTTCGGCATGGAGGTAGAAGTGAAAAAAATTTTATACCATGGTTCGGAAGTTATTGTGGAAAAGCCGGAATATGGAAAGGGCGCAAGAGCCAATGACTACGGAAGAGGATTTTATTGTACGGAAGAAATAGAACTGGCAAGAGAATGGGCATGCGCGAAGGGAAGGAACGGCTATACCAACAAATATGAAATGGAACTGGATAAGATGGAGATTCTTAATCTGAATTCTCCGGATTATCATATTCTGAATTGGCTTGCTTTGCTGGCAGATAACAGGACGTACTGGCAGAGAGGAAGTATCTCTGAAGAAGCCAAAAGGTATATTCATGATAATTTTCTCCCCGATATTTCCGGATATGACGTAATTGTCGGCTATCGGGCCGACGATTCCTATTTTGCGTTTGCACAGGATTTCGTTGCGGGGACGATTTCCCTGCAGAAGCTTTCCGAAGCCATGCGCCTGGGAAAGCTGGGGGAACAGATTGTGCTGAAGAGCCGGAGGGCCTTTGAAGAAATTCGTTATCTCGGAAGTGAATTTGTCAGCGCGGAAGAATACTATGGGAAAAAGCTGGAACGGGAACGTGAGGCCAGAAGAGAATATCGAAAGAAAAGAGAGAAAGCAACACAGATCAACGAGCTGTTTATTCTGGATATTATGAGAGAAGGAATGAAGAATGAGGATTTACGCTTACGATGCGGACTATCTTGACTCCGCGCAAAAGATTATGGGAGATATGCTGGATTTCGCGGTGAACTCCTACGGTTTCGATGCGGATGATTTTTTCAGTATGTTTCTGGTTTCTGATGTGGCAGAGCAGATCGAGCACGGAAATCCCGCCTATGTGGCCGGAAAAACGGGATGTGAGCTGGTAAAGGAGATCATCTGTAAAAGCGGTCTTGTAAGGGAGGAAATCCCGGATGAGATGTATCTGGATAAGTCGCCGGAGTATTGGGCTGGCTGGGCGCTGGCTTTTTACCAGTGGTATACGTCGAAGAGCTTTCAGCGGATTCACAGGGCGGTTCCGGTCAGGGATGTCCTTTTGATGTATCCTGCGTTTCATGAGATGGATATCATGCAGTTTGTGGATGAGATGGAAGAGCGGATGAAAGCCTGTTATACTCAGACAAATCTGAAACGGATCCGCCTCAGCAGAGGGCTTTCCCAGAGGGAGCTGGCGGAATTGTCAGGCGTTCCGGTAAGACAGATACAGCTTTGGGAACAGCGGCAAAGAAATATAAACAGCGCGCAGGCCCTCAGTGTGGCAAGGCTCGGCCGTGTGCTGGGATGCGGAAGTGAAGACCTGCTGGAAATATAGGAGAAGATTGAAAATGAAAGTAAGAAGAGCACAGGAAAAAGATATGGAACGGATAGACGAGCTTCTGATGCAGGTGGAAAAGGTGCATCATGACGGGAGGCCGGATCTGTTCCGGTACGATCAGAAGAAATATACGGACGAACAGCTGAAGAAGCTGATTCATGACGATCTGCGGCCGATTTTCGTGGCGGTGGATGAAAAGGATGAGGTGCTCGGATACGCTTTCTGTATCTTTCAGCAGTATCAGAATCACAACATCATGACGGATATTAAAACGATCTATATCGACGATCTGTGTGTGGATGAGAATCTGCGCGGACAGCATATCGGAAGGGCGCTCTATGACAGCGTGCTCGCCTTTGCGAGAGAGCAGGGCTGTTATAACGTGACGCTGAATGTGTGGTGCTGCAATGAAAAGGCGATGAAATTTTATGAAGCCTGCGGGCTGAAGCCGCAGAAGATCGGGATGGAAGTGATTCTGTGAGGGAGATTCAGAACCGGAAAAAGGCGGCGCCGCCGATCCGCTGACCCGTTTTTTGAAGCGGGAGATTGTGGGAAATGAAGGAAATCCTGCAAAATGAACGGGGAAATTGCGGGATGATGCAGAAAAATGAAAGAGAAAAGGCAGAATGAGGAAAAAAGAATGGCATGCGGTTGGGAGCGTACGGAAGCCAGACGGCCCGGACAGCCGCAAAAGGGGCGGCCCTGCGGCCGCCCCTGTCGGATAGCATCCGGATTCTGTTTCGTATCAGTCCTGTTCCATCTTCAGAATCGTTCCTGTTGACGCATCGATTTCAATGTCGTATTCCGCCCGGTTATAGATGATTTCGATTTCGTAGACGGTTCTGCCGTCATCGTAATCCTGTGCAAATTTGACGATATTTTCATCTGTCGCGCCGGGCACCTGCTCCAGAGCCAGGGCTCTTGCGTCCGTTTCCGTGATGGAAGCGGTCTGGCCGGTCGTATTCTGCGTTCCGGCCGCGTTCTGAGCGGCGGCCCATTCATCCATCTCCTGATCGAAGGAAAGGACGGAACCATCGGAAGCGCTGATTTCATAGTCATGTTCCTTACTTCCGGAATAGAATTCCACATCATATACCTGGCGCCCATCGTCATAATCCAGGCGGATGCGCAGGCCGGTCACATCGGCCTCGGAAACGCCCGCATGGTCAAAGGCGGCCTGTTTTGCCTCGTCTTCGCTGATGGCGGCGCTGTCTGTCTGGGAGGAGGACTGGGCCTGGCCTTCCCGGTAATCCACTTCGTTGTCATAGGAAAGAATGGTCCCATCCACAGCGTTGATTTCGTAATCGTATTCCTGATTTCCGGAGTAAAACTCCACATCGTACACCTGGCGGCCGTCATCATAATCGAGTTTCACGCGCAGGCCGGTCACATCGGCTTCGGCGACGCCCGCATGGTCAAAGGCGGTTTTTTTCGCATCTGCCTCACTGATGAAGGCGTTTGCCGCACTGGAGGGCTGGGAGGCGATTTCCACGCTGTCCCCTGAGGAAGGTGTGGTCTCCTCCGTGGAGGTCTGTGTTACGTTAAGCGCAGTGTCCTGGGAACCGGAAGCCAGATCCTCCTGGGAAGTGGCGATGGACTGCGTTTCCGGGACGGCTGCCTGTCGGTTGGAGCAGGCGGCAAGGGGAAGGGCAGCCAGAAACAGGGCCGCGGTACATGCATAGAATCTCTTTTTCATATCTGAAATCTCTCCTTTTCTTTCGGTTTTCTGTTTTACAGCTTCATTTTATTTCCCGCAGATTAAAGAAACATTAAAAGAATAAAAATTTTCAGGGAGGATAAGAGAACGGAATTTTCCCCCTTTCATGCATTCTCCGGTTCGTCGGTCTGCCTGAAAAAATGGAAGGTGAAGCAGCTGCCTTCTCCCAGGCGGCTGGATACCTCGATCCTGCCGCCATGCGCCTGCACGATCCATTTGACCATGGAAAGACCAAGACCGGAGCCGCTGCTGCTGCCGGAGGTCCGGGCGGGATCCACCTGATAGAAGCGTTGCCAGATTTTGTCCAGTTTATCCGCCGGGATGCCGATTCCGTCATCCTGAACCGATCCGGTGATTTCTGCCTCATTTGCGGAAAGGGTGACGAGGGTGTGGCCGTCCGGCTTTCCGTAGGTGATGCTGTTGGAGATCAGATTGATAAACAGGCGCATCATCATCGTTTCGTCTGCCCGCAGGAGGATCTCTGGCTGGATGTCCGTCAGAAGAGTGATGCCCTTTTCTTCAGCCGCAATGCTTTGCTCCTCCACAATGATTTCCGCAAGCTCGCTTAAGTTTACCAGCTCATACTGAAGCTTCTGCTTTCCGCTGTCCGCCCGTGCCAGGGTGAGAAGCTGGCTGATCAGAGCGGACATTTTCCGGGCCTGGGCGCCGATCACGCCGATGCTTCCCCGAAGCTCCTCCGGAGGCGTTCCCTCCTGAGAGGCATATTCGCACTGGGAGAGAATGACGGCCACCGGGGTACGCAGTTCGTGGGAAACATCGGATGTGAACTGCTTTTCCGTTTCAAAGGAGCTTTGAAGCCGCTCCATCATCTGATCAAAGGTGTGCGCGAGGACATGCACCTCGTCTCTGCCGCTGCCCAGGCGGATGCGGCGGGTCAGATCGTTTCCTTCCGAGATTGCCCGGGCGGTTTCCGTCATGGCGGACAGGGGACGCAGGGCCTTCGCGGTGATCAGATAGCCGCCCAGTGCAATGAATGCCACGAAAAAGGGCAGAAGGATCAGAGCAGCGTTTGTGATGATGCGCAGAATGGAATCGGAACGGCTGTGGGAGGCAACGCCGCGGATCCAGAGATTGCCATAGCCGTCCACAGACTGACAGTAGTCGTACACATACCAGAAGTCCTGTCCGCTTCCTACCTGCTGCATCTGATCCATGATCAGCGTGGATGCGCCGGAAAACCCTGTGGGAGTACGTCCGTAGAGAAGGTAGCCCTGCGCATCATACACGGAGATATAGACGCCCTCTTCCAGATAATTGATATCATCGTCAAAGGTCAGAAGTCCGTCCTCATAATCAATTTCCGAAAAAGCCTGCAGAACCGTATTTCTCAGCCGGGCTCTTGCGTCGGACAGGACCTGGACGCTGCTGATGGAGAACAGTACGATCAGGGTCAGGATGATGAGAAGGGCCATGAAGGCCGTATACCAGAGGGTGATTTTCAGCTTGATGGAAAGATTTCTCACTGTGTTGTCCTTTCCGGGACCTTCAGCACATATCCCGCGCCGCGTACGGTATGGATCAGCTTCGGCTCAAAGCCGTCGTCGATCTTTTTGCGCAGATAACGGATGTACACGTCCACCACGTTGGAGCCGCCTTCGTAGTCGTAATTCCAGATGTGCTGTTCGATCCGGTCTCTGGACAGCACGATTCCCTGGTTGTTGACGAGGTATTCCAGGATGGAAAATTCTTTGGAAGAGAGTGTGATGGGAACCAAATCCCGCATGACGGTGCGGGTGTCAAAGTCCACCGTCAGATTCGCTACCTGACAGCGGTTCTGAGCCCTGCCCTCCCGTTTGCGCAGCATGGCGCGGATGCGGGCGAGAAGCTCTTCGAAGGCGAAGGGTTTGATCAGGTAATCGTCCGCTCCCGCGTCCAGGCCGGTTACCCGGTCGGAGATGGAATCCCGGGCGGTGAGCAGAAGAACCGGAACGGTGTTTTTCGAAGCCCGGAGGGCTTTGAGCACCTCAAGACCGTTCTTTTTCGGCATCATGATATCCAGAATCACGGCGTCATATTCCGCCATTTCCAGATAATCCAGTGCCTCCTCCCCGTCAAAGCAGGAATCCACGGTATAGTGGTTCCGGATGAGCGTTTTTGTTATGATATCGTTCAGATCCTTCTGATCTTCCGCGACTAGAAGACGCATGGCAGATCACCTCCTGATGAGCGGTTTATGGGCTTATTATAGCGCGGGATTGTCTATCCGTCAAAAAGCTTTTGGCAGACCGGCATTTTGGGGCAGATAGACAATCCGCCGGGAAGATCAGAACACGAAATTTGCAAGCCAGAACAGAAGGAACGTATGGGCCGGGTAAAAGAAATAGAAAAAATATTTGAGCCCTGGCCCCTTCTGATCGTTGTAGCGAAGCATCAGCGGAAGCGCCGCCGCCATCAGCCACTGAGCGCCGGAAGCACCTTCCGCAGAGAACTGCCAGACGCAGAAGATCAGATAGACGACGGTAAAAAGCTCTTTTTTCTCCCACAGGAAGTACATGAGTACGCCCAGCGCGATGAACGCGAAGCCGTATTCGTTTACATCCAGGTTGGGAATGACGCCCGTTACCAGATCTCCGCTCAAATGTCTGGAAAAGGGCAGAACATAATAGAGAAGCTGAACTCCGAAAAGGCCGCCGAGAAGGAAGAATCCCTTCCGGCGGTCTTTTTGCGCGATACGCCCGGAGGACGCCCGCCGTGCCTGCACGAGCGGGCATCCGGCGGGCAACGGACAGCGAGCGGCATTTATGCCGTGAGCTGTCCGCATCGCGGCCCGGACGGGGAAGGAATCTTCCCGTCCGAACCATTCGATGGTGCTGATCAGAACGCCGGTCAGAAGCATGGGAAGGAAGATGTTATGGTTGCCGTAGCCGTTCGGGGTGGGAAAACGGCTGTCGAGAAAATAGCTGAATCCGGTCATGAAAAGGCTCATCAGATACAGCCGCAGCAGATAGCGCTTCCGGCTGCGGGTATGGCGGTAGCCCTGAACCATGCAGAACAAAAACAGGGGATAGCTCAGCCTTCCGAGCCAGTTCAGCCATACCGGCGCTCCGTCAAAATAGCAGCCGATGTGATCCAGAACCATCAGAATCAGGGCGGTCATTTTCAGGGTAAAGGTATTCATAGGAAACCTCCAGACAGAATGTTTGGGAAAGCCGGAAGAGGCTTCCCACCCGCATTGTAGCACGGGGCAGCAGGGAGAAAAAGGGCGGGGAAAAAGTTTTGGAGGATCTTCAGGAAAATTTTCCGGTTTTGTAAGGAAAGGATGATATTTCGATGAAACAAGAGCGAAATCAGAATTGCCAAAAACGCATTCTGAAATCTTTGCGGCAAATACAGTGGTTTTCCCTTTGACAGTGGTTGCGCTTGCCATCGCTGTTCTGATTGGCGACGGCTGCTGTGCGTTTGTGAGCCTGTGTCTGGGAAGAGGAGAGCAGGAGAAGGCGCACAGGAGCATCGGAAACGCCGTGCTGTTATGCATTGGAGCAAGCATTGTGCTGACGGTCATTTATCTGGTATTCCGGGATGGGATACTGACCCTGTTCGGAGGCCGGGTAAATGAAGAAACCTTCCGGTTTTCTCAGGAATACTTCTTCTATATTGCGCTTGGAATCCCGTTTTATATGTTCGGGCAGGCCATGAATCCGATCATCCGGTCGGACGGAAGTCCGGGATTCGCCATGGTATCCACGCTGGCGGGCGCGGTGGTCAACATCATTCTGGACCCTGTTTTCATCTTCGGATTTCGCTGGGGCATGATGGGAGCCGCGGTGGCGACGGTGATCGGCCAGATCCTGACTGCCGTCCTTTCGGCCTGGTATCTGTGCCATATGAAGGCCATCCGGCTGGAAAAACGAAGCTTTTTTATCAGCGGCAGCCTGATCAGAAAGTTCCTTCCACTGGGGCTGTGCAGCCTGCTTTCCCAGATTTCCCTTGTGGCGTCCATGGCGGCCAGCAACAACATGATTCAGAAATACGGTGCGCTCGATCCCATTTTCGGGCAGCCCCAGTACGCCCAGATTCCCATGGCAGTGGTGGGAATTGTCATGAAATTTTTCCAGATCGTCATTTCCATAGCAGTCGGACTTGCGGCGGGCTGTATCCCGATTGTGGGCTATAACATCGGCGTGGGGCGAAAGGACCGGGCAAAGAAGCTGTTTACCTATCTGCTTCTGGCGGAGGCGGCTGTAGGCGCCGTCGCCACCCTCATCGCCGAACTTCTGCCGATGCAGCTCATTTCCATATTCGGTGCGGCCAATGAAAGCTCCTATTATACGGAATTTGCCGTCCGCGCATTCCGCATCTATCTGTGCCTGACAATTTTCGCCTTTGTGAACAAGGGAACCTTCATCTTCCTGCAGTCCCTTGGGAAGGCGGCGGCTTCCACCCTGCTTTCCATGGTGCGCGAGATGGTGTTCGGCGTGGGCTTTGCCCTCCTGCTTCCGGTATTTTTCGGACTGGACGGCGTGCTGTATTCCATGCCGGTCTCCGACCTGCTGACGTTTCTGATCGGAGCGGTGCTGATTGTCCTTACTTATCGGGAGCTGGATGGGAAAAGAGCCGGTAAGCGTGCGCAGGAAGAGCAGATATAGAGGGCTGGAGCGGAAAGACAGTTTCGATGAGGAGGTGTTTCAGAGCCATAAAAGGTTTTGGAACACCTTTTGTATTATTGTATTACTTACTTGACACAATTAAAAGAAGGTGATATGTTTATAGCAGCTTTGAAGGGATTGCGACAGAAAAAGGAGCGAAGCGCTCCGGAGTGGGGGCTGGAAGCATATGGAAGATATAAAAATGGAGATGCCTGTTCTTTCAATCCGGAATTTTTCCAAAACCTACCGGGGAGGAAAACGGGCTGTGGCGGGTCTGAGTCTGGACATCTGTGCCGGAGATATTTTCGGTTTCATCGGTCACAACGGGGCGGGGAAAACCACGACGCTGAAGGCAGTTTCCGGGATTCTGGATTTTGAGGCAGGAGAGATCCGGATCGACGGACATTCCATTCAGGAAGAGCCGATGTGGTGCAAGGAGCGGATGGCTTATCTGCCGGATAATCCGGATCTCTATGAGTATCTGACCGGAATCCAGTATCTGAATTTCATCGGGGATGTGTACCGGGTTCCTGGAAAAGTCAGAACGGAGCGGATCGGAGAATTGTCGGAGCAGATCGGCATCACCCGGAGCCTGGGGGATCTGATTTCCACCTATTCCCATGGCATGAAGCAGAAGCTGGCGCTGATTTCAGCATTTTTGCATAAACCGAGGCTTTTGCTGCTGGACGAACCCTTTGTCGGCCTGGACCCGGAGGCATCGGTGGTTCTGAAGGAGAACATGCATGCGCTCTGCCGGGAGGGAAGCGCAATTTTCTTTTCCACCCATGTGCTTGAAGTGGCGCAGAAACTCTGTAATAAGATTGCCATCATCAAGGAAGGATGCCTTGTGACGCAGGGCAGGATGGAAGCGCTGACGGGAACAAGGAGCCTGGAAGAGGTATTCATGGAGGTGGTCCGGAATGAAAAGGAATGAAAACTCCGGCGGCCAGGCTTCCATGGGTCTGTCTGCGCAGACAATTCTGCTGATCAGGCTGAAGCTGCGAAACTGCCTGGGGTTGAACGAGGTGATCCATGGAAAGGACGGGAGAAAAAGCCTTCGGCTGACGGGGATGCTTCTGGCATATCTGCTTCTTGGGGGAATGATGATTTTCTATCTGACAGCGGCAGCTTTTCTTCTGTGCCTGACTGGAGCAGGGGAGAGCGTTCCGGCTTTTGCGGCCCTTGTGTCCGGGGGAGTGATTTTTATTTTTTCCTTTCTCAAGCCCGGCCGCTCCTGTTTGATGCGGCGGATCTGGAGCGGCTTTTGCCGCTTCCATTGCAGCCCGTTTCCATCATTGTCAGCCGCTTTTTTATCCTGTATGTGGAAGAGCTGCTTTTTTCCGCAGCCATTGTGCTTCCGGCTTCTCTGGTGTATCTGGTGATGGAACGGCCCGGAGCAGGCTTCCTTCTTACAACCCTGCTCGCCCTTCCCTTCCAGCCGCTTCTTCCGCTGACCGCGGCCGCTGTCCTCGGAACGCTCGTCCTGGCGGCGGGTGCGGGGATGAAGCACAGAGGAGCAGTGCCCGTGATCCTTACGTTGGGACTTTCTATGCTGGTGGTGGCGGGCTCCTTTGCCCTTTCCTTCACCGTTGGTATGGAGGACCCGGATGTGGGAGAGCTGGGCGGGCTGCTGGAAGCTGCGGTGGCCGCCGGAACCCGCTTCTATCCGCCTGCCGGGCTATATGCAGCCGGTGTGACGGATCAGGGCATTCTGCCCCTTCTGCTGTTTGCTGTTCTGTCAGCGGGCGTATTCTCTGTTTTCGTTGCGGCAGCAGGGCCGCGTTTTCGGAAAATTTCTGCCGTGTTGATCCAGAGAAGTGCGGGAAAACATTTTCAAATGGGCGTTCAGCGCCTGAATCCGGTCTGGAGGGCGGAATACTTTCGGGAGCTTCGCCGGTATTTTTCCTCTCACATTTATGTTTCCAATACCCTTGTGATCTATGTGCTGATGCTGGCTTGCGTGGCAGCGCTTACGGCGACGGGAAACGAAAGAATCGCAGAAGCGATGCAGCTGCCTGAGGAGGAGATCAGAAGAATGCTGCGGGTGAGCATTCCATTTCTGCTGGTATTTTTTGCAGCGATGGGAAATACCACGACGGTCTCTGTTTCCATAGAAGGAAAACAGCTCTGGCTGCTACAGTCGCTTCCGGTCAGACCGCAGGAAGTATTCCTGGGGAAAATACTGGTCAATCTGACCGTGGCAGTGCCTTTCGTGCTTCTTTCTGTGCTGGCGGCGGCTCTTGGCGGGTGGATGGACGGGATCTGGACGGCAGCATTTCCGCTGGTATTTTTGTGGCCCCTTTCCGCCATCGGCATCTGGGTCAACCTGAAGCTTCCTTCCTTTGACTGGGAATCGGAAACGAACGTGGTGAAGCAGAGCCTGTCCCTTCCGATTTCCATGCTGGCCGGAAGCGTTTCCGTCCTCCCGGCGGCAGGAGCGGTCTTTCTTGTGGAATATGTTTTCGCACAGAACCTGTGGGCGGAGCTGGCAGTGAAAGGAGGAATCCTGATTCTGTCCATTCTTGGAGGAACCCTTCTGTACCGCAGCTGCTGCCGGGTATCCTGGAAGGCACTGGGATAGGGAGGGAATGTCCTTCTGGCCTCAATGATGAATTTGTTCCCACTTTTCCAATACTCTGTATACATTATCCGGATTTGCACCCGGCCCGAACTCGCATTGAGCGATGCAGCCGCCGTCCTGCCACAGCCCGTTGTACACCTGCTCCACAGCCCTGTCGATGTCAGCCTGTGTGCCGTAAGGCAGAAGATACTGCCTGTCTATCTCGCCCCAGAAGGTGATTTTTCCCCGATACGGCGCCAGATTGTCGATTCCCATACAGAACAGCTGGCTATTTACCGCGTCCAGCCCCAGGTCAATGAGTTTGGGAAGGATGCGCAGGATGTGTCCGTCCGAATGCATGAAAATCTTTTTCCCGTGGGAATGAGCGATCTGAATGTAATCCCGGTACATGGGCATGAAAAATTCATCCCACAGCTGGGGGCTGATCAGAAGATCCCTCTGTGCGCCCCAGTCATCCATCATATTCAGCGCATCCACATCCGTCTCGGCCCATTTTGTCATCAGGCGGCAGTAATAGTCATGCATTCTTTTCATGAATTCCAGCAGTCCTTCCGGCGGGTCCATCAGATCCATATACAGATTTGCCGTTCCCCGGATAAACTGCAGCTGTTCAAACGGGCGCGGACAGCAGTTGCCGAACAGGAATTTGTCCTGCTTCTTCTCACAGGAACGGTTGACCTGATCTCTGTCAAAGGTCAGAAGTTCTTCCGGGATGTGGACATTTCCGGCATCGCTCCAGTCCTCTTCCTCCACGATGGGATGCTTCACCTCTCCGATGACACCCTTTTGAAGGTTGGTAAAGATACAGCCCCATTCATCCACGTATTCTCCGGGCGTATATGCGTCCCCTTTCGTTTTCGGAATTTCCTTCAGAACCGTATTTGGATTTCCAAAATCCCATTCAAAATCTCTCCCCAGTTTCTTCATCATTTCCGGATAATGATCATGTGCCCATGGCAGAGTCCAAAGCTGCCTCGGCACACGGTCCGTTTTATTCCGGAATTCCAGCGTTGCCAAAACTCTTTCCTTGGATGTCATAGCGTCCTCCTTTCTCAGCCGTTATTCTGTCCGGTTCTTTTGAAATAGCATAACAGAAACTGGTTTTCAGCGCATATAAATTTGTATTAAGTACATATTTAATATTCCCTGACAGATATTATGAAGGGTTTGGGATTCGGAAACTTTTGGTCAAATTTGTGGCCTGTTTTTTCAATTTTGTGCCATTTTGCATAGAAGGCGCAGCCCCTATAATAAGCTCAGGATTCTTTTCAAAAAACAGCCGGAAAGAGGAGAAAAGAGGCATATGAGGGAAAATCAAAACAACGAATGGTGGCTTGGGGCCATCGAAAAGGTAAAGGGAAAAATGGAGTGGGTCAGTGAAAAATCCAGAGAAAAAATTCCCTATACCACGGTGAACGGAACCCATGATGACAGAAGCGGTGCGGACAAAAGCTTTTCGCCGGATCTTGGCATCTACTGGTGGACCAATGGCTTCTGGGGCGGCATGATGTGGATGATGTATCAGGAAACCGGAGAGGAGCGGTATGCGCAGATCGCCCGTTTCTCAGAAAAAGCGATGGACTGGTGTCTGCAGGATTTTTACGGACTACATCATGACGTGGGCTTTATGTATCTGCCCACCGCTGTGCTGGATTACAGGCTGACCGGCAATCCGGACGCGAGAAGAAGAGGGCTTCATGCGGCAAACCTCCTGGCAGGCCGGTTCAACCCTGTGGGGAAATTCATTCGGGCCTGGAATGAAGAAAACCGTCCGGGAGAGGATGTCCGGGGCTGGGCCATCATTGACTGTATGTTCAACATCCCGCTTTTATACTGGGCGAGCGAAGAGACAGGGGATCCCCGGTTTAAGCATATTGCGATGATGCATGCGGACACGGTGATGGAACATTTTATCCGGGAGGACGGCTCTGTCCGCCATATTGTGGAGTTCGATCCGGAAACCGGCGAACGGCTGCGCGACTATGGCGGCCAGGGGTATGAGCTGGGGTCCTCCTGGACCCGGGGACAGAGCTGGGGGATGTATGGTTTCCTCATGAGCTATCTGCATACGGGAAAGCAGGAATATTTGGATACCAGTAAAAAAATCGCCCACTATTTCTGCGCAAACATCCCGGAGGATGGACTGATTCCGGTTGATTTCAGGCAGCCGAAGGAGCCTTACTGGTATGATGACACGGCGGCGGCCATTGCGGCTTGCGGTCTTCTGGAGCTTGCGAAGGCAGTTCCCGAATACGAAAAGGATATGTATCGGAGGGCGGCGCTGAAGCTTCTGAGGGCCTTATACGAAAACCACTGTGATTTCACGGAGGATAACGATTGTATTCTGATGAAATGCACCGGAGCATATCATGATGAACGCCACGAATATCCCATCATTTACGGCGATTTCTTTTTCATGGAAGCTCTGTTTAAACTGAAGGGAAGCGGCATCTTTATGTGGTAGGGCCCAACGGGCAGGAACCGGGAAATGGAGGTTAAAATGAGCAATCAAATATACAGAATGAATGAGGCGGAAGGCATTTTCTTTCCAGCTTTTGACAAACACATCTGCGACGACAGCCAGATGAGCATGGAGGGAGGGCGGATCGAACGGATCTGGGATTCTCTGACCTTCCGGGGAGGCTCTCACTTTACCGTTCACTGGCACGGCGAGACGACGCTCGGCGCATACGACTTTTTCCAGTGCTTTTTAAGCATTCCGAAAGAGGCTGAGGTGTCCGTTACCGGCGTTGTGGACGGGGAAGAAAGACGGCTGGCAGAGAAAATCCATGGAGAAGAGAATCCCATAGAAATAAAGGGAAAACTTCCTGCGCATGGGGAAGAATCTGTTTTAACGGATATGTATTTTGAACTGGATTCTGCCACTCCGGCCAATGTGATGATTTTAAGCTGGCTGGGACTGCTGCAGTCCGACCGGGAGGCACAGGCGGAGGAAAAAGTACCCGTATGGCAGGATGTCTGGGAAGCGGAAATTATAAAAGGCCATGCAGGGACCCTGCGCAGCAATATGGTGTTAAGTGAAGCCGACGGAGAGCGGATGAAAGCGCTTGTGGCACAGGATGAGAAGCTCAGAAATTCTTTCCGTGAAAAGGCGGAAGCCGGGATGGAAATTGATCCCAAATCAGTCATACGGGAATATGCGCCCACCTCGGATTATCGTTTTGTGCGGGTAAAGGACAGGGGAAGGGCTGTCCTGGAGGGGCCGATTCTGAACCTGTCCATCGCCGGATGGCTCCTTGAGGAACCCCGTTACAGCGCGCAGGCCGCAAGGCTGATTCTTGCTCTTATCGCTATGAAATGGTGCGAGGGACCCATCTGCGATCTGGAGGGTTCCCGGTTTCACCACGTCTGCTTCCGGGAGGATCACCTCCTGACGGAAGTGACCCTCGCCATGGGCTTTCTTGGAGGCATATTTGCACCGGAAGCGAAAAGGCGGATTGCCGATAAGGTGGAAGCGGCCTGGAAGGTCGTATGCGCCAAAAACAGCGAGCCCGGATACCGCAATTTTATGAATCAGGGAATCGTGGGCTGCAGAGGTGCCATGCTTGGAGCCATTTATCTGCAGATGGAACGGGGCGGTTATGAAAAGGACATTGAGGCCGTTTATGACCGGCATTCCCGGCTTGTAAACACTTATCTGACAGAGGAAGGCCATTGCGCGGAGGGCGGAAATTATTTTGAATATTCGTTCACCACTTCCATTTTGCTGTGGCATACCTATGCGAAGTATAAAAATAAGAGCTGGAGGGATGTGGTTCCGGAAGCGTTCCGCAGAGCAGGCCGCTATATGGAGGCGCTTATGTCGGTAAACAGCCGTACAGGAAAGCGGATTCCCATCAACTGCGGCGGCAAAGAGGTTTCCACGCTGCTTCTGGTATTCATGACGCTTGTATGCGACTTCCCGGAGGGAAACAATTATCTCATTGCCCGCTTCTCAGGAGGAGAAACGGCACAGGCGGGTACTTCCTTCGATATGCTGTTTTATCTGTATTATAAGGAACAGATCAATCCTCATCCTTACTACAGGCCGGAGACGGAGGAAATTTCTCTGCCTCAGTCTGGGCTGTTGACCTGGCGGAGAGGCTTTACGAAGCTTCTTGTCAACGCGGAACGAAATCCCTACACGGGCCATTTCCATGAGGACAGAGGCGGCATCGTGCTGGAGGCGGAGGGAGAAAGTCTGCTGCCCGATCTTGGAACCACCAGCTATGGCAATCCGGCCTGTCTTCTGATGGATAAGCAGGCGTACCATAATGTGGCCTGTCCAACCGATCTGAAAATGACGGTGGAAAGCGAAACCGGCATGCGCGCAGCAGCAGCAGCGGCTTATCCCATTACGGAGGAGCTCACCATTGCGGATATGGCTACGCCGGAGGCAAAGGTTCTGTCCCACCAGACCACGGAGCGGGGGTATCGCTTCCGCGTGGAAACGGGCATGCTGTTTGGAAAGGACATCCGGGGGATCCGCAGCGGAGAGCTGGAGGGCAGAAGCCTGAAGCTCACGGACAGCTGGCAGTTTCCGGAAGCCCATCCCCTGACGGTAACCTTCCTTTCCTATTCTCCCTGGGAGATTGCTGCGGACGGACAAAAGGCCGTATCGGGCCGGATGACCTTAACGGTCCATTCCCAGGAACCGGCCCATTTTGAACTGGAAGAGGGAATGGTGGACTTCCAAGGACAGAACGTATATATTTTGCGCGTGATCACAGAAGCCGCTGTGAAGCAGCAGGTGGAAAGCTTTCTTACCTGGACGGGCAGAAGTCTTTCTGAGAACCAGTCCGGCTGGGAAAATAAAATTGCGCTGCAGGAACTGCTGGACCGGCAGGGTACCATCCGCATTGAAGAACCCGGCACCTATGAGGTAGAAGACAGCCTGTACATTAAGGGAAACACCCATCTGAGCTTTGGGAAAGGGGTTCAGATGAAACGCTCTTCCAGCGGAATCGGTTCCTTCTTCCTGATTAACCGCGGTGCCTTTACAGGAGAATGGGATCAGGACATCACAATAGAGGGCCTGAATCTGGCTTCCAATGCAGTGGAGGCGAGGCACAACGCGGCCGTATACGGACTTACCGGCGAGGTATCCTTTTTCCGGGTAAAACGCCTTCGTGTCTTTGACTTCACCTGTATGGACCTTCCGGCATTAAGCTACGGCCTTCACATCTGTACCTTCGAGGATATCGTGCTGGAGCGCCTGACGATTGAGGGAAGAAAGGATGCGGTCCATCTGGGAACCGGAAAGCATTTTGTGATCCGGCACGGACTTTTCCGGACCTTTGACGATCCGATCGCTCTGAATGCTCATGACTATGCGGTGGCCAATCCGCAGATGGGCTGGATTGAAGACGGACTGATCGAGGACTGCTACGATCTGGCGGACAAGGATACCACCGGATATTTCTGCCGGATTCTGGCCGGAAGCTGGTGCGACTGGCAGGAGGGCATGGAAATTCAGAATTCCGATACGGTGGTGAGCAATGGAAGGGTGTACAGGGCGTTCCAGAAGCCGGATGGAACCATCTACAGATCCATGACCGCCCCTTCCCATAAGGAGGGAATGTGTACTCTGGACGGCATCAACTGGGTGATGAGCCAGGAGCAGGTGGTTTATAACTGCGGATGCCGGAATCTCCATTTTAAGGATATTCATCTGAAGAAGAAGAGAGACGTTGCCCTGTCCGTCCATTTCGATCATGATGTATATTCACGCAGCGTCTATCCGGGTTCTGAGATGCCTGTGCAGGAAAACATCGTCTTTGAGAATGTGATGGTTCAGAACGACACCGCCTGTCTGGTAAGAAGCATTACGCCGGTGGATGTGGTAAAAATCTGCAACAGCGTCATCGGCACCAGGGAAAACGGAAACAGCACCATTCGTCTGGAAACCCTGCCGGGGCAGGAAGGCGCCTACGAAAAGACCAGAATCCTTTTGCAGGGGAATACCTGCTACGGGGATCCGGAACAGATCGTGGAGTGTCAGGAAGGCCGGGAATACGAGCTGACCGCCTGCGGGAACCTGATTCTGAAATAAAAAGGAGTTAAAAAATGGGGTTGAAAAATATTTCAGAAATCATTGTTCTTTTTAAAACGCATTTGGATGTCGGCTACACGGATTTTGCTGAAAATGTGGTAAAGAATTACATGGAGGTATTTATTCCGGGAGCGTTGAATGTAGCAAAACAGATGAGGGGAGAAAAGGAGCGATTCATCTGGACGACCGGGGCCTGGTTGATTTCACGCTTTCTTGATGAGAGTCCGCAAAGGGAGGAAATGGAGGATGCAATCCGAAACGGAGATATCCGCTGGCATGGCCTGCCCTTCACCACCCATACGGAACTGATGGACAGGGAGCTTTTCCAGTACGGTCTGTCCCTGTCACAAAAGCTGGATGAGCGCTTCGGCATGAAGACCGTCGCAGCCAAGATGACGGATGTTCCGGGACATACCAGAGCTATGGTGCCGGAACTGGCGAATGCCGGATTAAAATTTCTGCACCTTGGCGTAAATCCTGCTTCTTCCGTCCCGGATGTGCCGCCTCTGTTTCGCTGGAAAGCCCCGAACGGGCAGGAAATCGTGGTGATGTATAACGGAGATTACGGAGAATTTACGGAAATCGGAGATACCGGCATCGCCCTGTATTTCGCACATACCGGAGATAACCGCGGGCCTCAGTCTGCGGAAGAAATCCGACGGCTGTATAAAGACATTCATCAGAAATATCCCGGAGCGGTTCTGCGTGCCGGAACGCTGGAGGACGTGGCACAGATTGCCCTTTCCATACCGGAACTTCCGGTAATTACCGGCGAGATTGGAGACAGCTGGATTTATGGTACGGGATCCGACCCGGGAAAGATCAGCCAGTACCGCGCCCTTCTGCGCAGGCGCCGTTTGCTGAAAGAGGAGGAAAGAGCAAAGGTGGAGGAAAGCCTGCTCCTGATTCCGGAGCATACGTGGGGACTCTGCTACGAACGGTTTCTCGGCTGGCAGCTGGAGGACGGAAGCTTTATCGGAGAACAGAAACGGATCTGACAGGATTTGTCAGCGCAGCCCGCGAACCGGATACAGGACGATATCACGCCGAAATGGAGGGCTGGAAGGTCGCTGCAGCAGAGAATGGAAGCGTTGTCGGGCTGGAACGAAACGGCTGTATTTATGCGGATGAAGCGCATCCTCTGGGGGTATTCCTTTATGAAGTATTTTCTCCGGAAGACTATCAGCGGTTTGAAGACCAGTATGTGACAGTCCGTTACGACTGGGCACTGGAGGAATTTGGAAAAATCGGAATGGAAAAGGCGGTGGACCGCCATCTTTCCGCAGAGCCGAAGGTAACGGGAGTGTGGAAAAAGGACAGCCGGCTTCTGATTCAGATGAGTATGCCGAAAGAGGCGGTGGAACGCTTCGGCGCGCCGGCCAGGCTGGAACTGCTGATGACCTTTTCCCCCAGGAGCATTACCTTTGATCTGGCCTGGTTCCAAAAGAGTGCATCCCGCGTGGCGGAGGGGCTCTGGCTCAGATTCTGTCCTCCGCAGATACTTACGGGAATTCACAAAATGGGAGAATGGTTCCGCCCGGAGGATATGGTGTTAAAAGGGGGGAGGCGGCTTCATGCCGTAGAGGATGGCGTGCGTTTCGAAACCTGCGCCATCAGACCGCTGGACTGCGCTCTGGTATCAGCAGGCGGTCCTTCGCTGCTTTCTTTTGATGAGGAACGGATTCCGGTACGGGACGGTGTTTCCTTTAATCTGTTCAACAACGTCTGGAATACGAATTTTCCCATGTGGTATGACCAGGATGCCCGGTTCCGTTTTATTTTTGGTTTGGCCTGACTGGTCAAAATTGTGCCCCTCTTTTGCAGGTTTGTGTCCTTTTCCGAAAACCGGAATTTTTTTATAATAAAACCATCTTAAGAGAGCGGTTAGAGAAAGGAAGGAAGATAGGTGAAAACGAGATCGGAAACGATACTTACTGTAAACAAGCAGAAAAAGGCAAAGCACTGGAAGGATAATCTTCAGCTTCTGACGCTGGCGCTTCCTGCAATCGCGCTGCTGGCGGTTTTTAATTATCTGCCCATGTTCGGTATTGTTCTTGCCTTTAAGGATTATAAAGTGACGGACGGAATTTTTGGCAGCCCGTGGGCCGGAATGAAAAATTTTGAATTTTTTCTGGAGTCCCAGGATGCATGGCGCGTAACAAGAAACACGCTGGGGCTGAACTTCCTGTTCATTACGGTAGGAATTATATGCGGCGTTATTTTTGCCCTGATCATGTTTGAAGTAAAAAAGGCAAGGCACGTGAAGATTTATCAGACCGTATCCATTCTGCCGAGCTTCCTTTCCTGGGTTGCCGTAGGTTATATCGTCTATACGCTGCTTGATCCCACGAAAGGAATTGTGAATCAGATCCTGGGCATATTCGGAATAGAAGGAATCTCCTGGTATTCGGAGCCTGAATACTGGCCGGTTATCCTGCTGATCACAAAGGTCTGGCAGAGCGTTGGACTGGGAAGCATCATTTATTATGCCGCTCTGATGGGAGTGGATGCGGAGCTGTACGAGGCGGCGGAAATCGATGGAGCCGGAAAACTTCAGAAAACCTGGTATATCTCCATCCCCCAGATCATTCCGATCATTATCATCATGGGAATTCTGGATATTGGAAAGATTTTCCGCGCGGACTTCGGACTTTTCTACAACGTGACAAGAAATGTAGGCGCCCTTTACCCGACCACGGATGTCATTGATACCTATGTATACCGTGCGCTGATGAATCAGGGCAATTATGGAATGTCCAGTGCGGTGGGACTGATTCAGTCGGTAATCTGCTGCGCGACCCTGGTTATCACGAACCTTATCGTAAAAAAGATTTCACCGGAAAATTCACTGTTTTAGGAGGCGGAGAGACATGAGCAAAAGCAGAAACAAGGCCATTGCGGCCAAAGAAAAAACCAGCCCCTGGGTACATCTCTTCTTTATCCTGTTCGGGCTTGCGTGTCTGATTCCGTTTTTGGTTATCGTTTCCGCATCCTTCTCCGATGAGATGGATCTGGCACGCTATGGATTCGGACTGATACCAAAGAAATTTGATCTGACGGCATACGCGTATCTGTTTGAAAATCCGAGAACCATTATAAACGCATATCTGGTTACCATATTCATCACGGTGGTCGGAACCTTTCTGGGAACGCTGTTCATCACGATGGTGGCATTCACCCTGGCAAGGAAGAATTTCCGGTTCCGCAGTCTCCTTACCGCCTATATCTTTTTCCCGACGCTGTTCAGCGGCGGACTGGTATCGAGCTACCTGATCAATACACAGTACCTGCATCTGCGGGACAATCTGCTGGCGCTGATTCTGCCATCCCTGATCAATGTTTTCCACGTGATCATGGTGCGGACATTTTTCATGCAGCTGCCGGAATCGCTGTTTGAAGCGGCCAAGATGGACGGAGCGAGCGAGTACATGCTTTTCTTTAAAATCGCGCTGCCGCTGTCCAAACCGGTAATCGCGACCGTAGCTTTCCTCGGAGCATTATCCAAGTGGAATGAGTGGTACAATGCCATGCTCTACATACGCAACGAGGATCTGGTACCGCTTCAGTATATGCTGCAGAGGATGATGATGAGCATTCAGTCCCTGCTGAACGCCATGCAGTCGGTCCCTACAATGGTAGATATTACGTCCCTGCCCGGTGAAAACCTGAGAATGGCCATGCTGGTGGTGGCAATCGGTCCCATGATGCTGGTATTCCCCTTCTTCCAGAAATATTTCGTGAAGGGAATGACGGTTGGAGCAGTAAAGGGATAAGGAATAAAAACGCCTGTTTCCGCCGGACCGTATGAAAGCGAACCGGAGACAGGCAGTGAAAATGAAATAAAGCCGTCCCTGAGAGGCTTTATAAATAACTAGAAACAGGAGGAAAAGGAAAAGTGAAGAAAAGAGTATTGGCAGCTTTGCTGGCAGGGATGATGAGCCTGTCTCTTGTGGCTGGCTGTGGAAGCACGCAGGAGACCGGAGGCGAAGCGTCCTCCAGTGCGGGAACAGAAGCCGGAAGTGCCGCAGAGGCTGTGTCGGAAGAGGCTTCCGCAGAAACGGCGGAGAGCGCGCCTGCTGCGGAAAATGAGGAAACCGTTACCGTAAAGTGGCTGGTGCCTGCAGATTCCCAGAAGGATCTGGATATGGTAATGGAGGACCTGAACAAGAAGCTGGTTGAGAAGATCAATGTGAAACTGGAGCTGGAAACCATCCTGCAGAGCGAATATGCTGACAAGGTGCAGCTGGCAAGCAGTTCCGGAGAGGATTTTGATCTGATGTTCACCTCCAACTGGCTGAATCCCTTTACCAGCAACGTATCAAGAGGGGCTCTGCTGCCTATTGATGATCTTCTGAATGAATATGGTCAGGACATCATCGCTTCCATGCCTGACTGGCTTCTGGATGTGGGCAAGGTGGACGGCGTCCTTTATGCGGTTCCCAATCAGCAGATTATTGCAACCCAGCTGGCTGTGAATGTACAGAAGGAATATGCGGACAAGTATGGTCTGGATGTGACATCCCTTTCCGATATCAGCGAACTGTATCCGTTCCTGGATCAGATCGTGGCGAACGAGCCGGATATGTTCCCCATCGATAACAGACAGGCTGTGGATACGAAGACAAAGTATGAAGCCATCGTTACCGATGCGGTTTATATCGAAATCGGTGATGAGAGCGCGACTCTGGTTCCCGCAACTGTAGCCCAGGAAGGCCAGTGGCGTCAGGATAACGAGTGGTACCAGAAGGGCTATATCCGTAAAGATGAGGCGACCATCACGGACAACTCCGCAGATGTAAAGGCAAATCGTTACGTATGCTCCATTTCCACCTATAAGCCCGGCGGAGCTGCTGAATATTCCGCTACACAGGGAAAAGAATGGCTGATGATTCCCATTGAGGGTTCCTACATCACCGCTACCGGCGGTATTGAGACCATGACGGCCATTAACGTAAATTCCAAGAATCCTGAAGCTGCCATGAAGCTTCTGAACCTGGTTTATACGGATAAGGAAATCTTCAATGAACTGCTGTTCGGACTGGAAGGCGTACACTACAACAAGACCGGAGATGACAGCATCGAGCTCGTCGAAGACAGCGGCTACTGCCTCGGCACCCAGGCCTGGAAGCTTGGCAACCAGTTCAATGCATGGTATATGCCCGGACAGGAAGAAGGAACCTGGGAGGCTACCGATGAGCTGAACAGATCCTCCGAGATTTCTCCGATCCGTGGATTTACCTTTAATCCGGAAAATGTACAGGCTGAAATCGCACAGATCAATGCCGTTGTGGCTGAGTTCAAAAACGGACAGTATACCACGGATGATATTGATCAGTATATTGCAGACAGAAATGCGAAGCTGGAAGAGGCCGGTCTGCAGACGGTAATGGACGAGTGCCAGAGACAGCTTGACGAGTGGAAGGCAGCACAGTAAACTTATTGAGAAAATGTGTCCGGCCAGACGGAAACAGAAAAACATAAATTTCTAAACCATACGGGAAGCGTGCCTGATCCGGCAGGAGAGGGTGCGCTTTTCCCGATGAGTGAAGTTTTTCCTTGTGAACCGCCCCCGGCTCAGCTACAATAAAGCCAACGGAAATTGAGTTGGGAGATGAACAGGATGAAAGTGAGTGAACGTCTGCGCACCTTTCAGGACTACAGATTCAACAGCCTTTTTTTCAAAAATCTGCGTCTTTTATCCCTGCTGATTCTGGTTCCGATCGCAGGAGCCGTATGCATCGGCTTTTATTCCTATAACAGCATACAGCGCAATGAAGTGCAGGCATACAGTGACCGGATGGCGGACAATGTTTATGCGGGGCTGACGCGTATCCTGCGGGAATGTACCACGGAACTTCTGTATATCGGCCAGAACTCCAATGTGGAACTGTATCTTTACGATCCGAACGTGAGGCAGCAGAACTATACGCTGCAGAACATCCAGGAAGTTATGCTGATGCCTGTCCTGGCGAAAAACTATGTGGATACGGTCTATCTCTATTCGGGAACCAACGGACGGGTTCTTTCCCAGGCAGGCGTCGCTCCTCTCGACACCTTTCCTGACAGAAAGGGGCTGGATCAGTATTTAAGCCAGACGGACGACCGTGTGCTGCTTGTGACCACCAGCGAAGTGAGCGGATATGAAAAAACCTATCTTGCGGTTTTTCAGGACGTCCGCTATGGCAGCAAAACGTATGGCGTGTCCGCCATGTATCTGGATGTGGAAAGCCTGATGGAGGAACTGAATCTGGCGGAAGATCAGGAGCTGTACCTGACGGATGGAGATCGTATTCTTCTGACCAACCGGGAGGAACTGATGGACCGGTCTGTGGAAGAGATTCCCGGATATGAGCGTGTGGTTCACGGCGGAATTGCCATGGAAAAAAATTCCTGCATGGTGTCCCGGCTGGCGGAAAACGAGGATCTTGAGGTGATCGTCCGGATCAGGGATGCCGGATATCAGGGGGCGTTAACGCTTCTGGGAGTTATGGCCGCATTGCTTGGGGGAATGGTGTTCGTTACGCTGGGGCTGTCCGTATTCATTTCCCTGCGTCTTTTTCAACCCATTGAAAAAATCATGGATGCCCTTCAGTCCAACCGGAACATTCTGCTTGGCAGCGAAGAGCTGTTTCAGGAAAAGGACGAGCTCACCTATATTCTGCAGACGATTCAGAGAACGGCAGATGTCAGAAAAGATGTGGACAAGGAGCTGGCGGAGCGTGTCCGCCTTTTGAAAAAAGCGCAGGCCGTCGCGCTGCAGTCTCAGATCAATCCCCATTTTCTCAATAATACCATGGAAACCATCAACTGGACTGCCATTGAGCTGCTGGGTGGAAGGAATGAGATTTCAAAGATGGCAGGTTCCCTGTCCAAGATGCTCCGCATGACGCTGGAAAATTCAGATACGGTGGTTCCTGTCGGCGAAGAAATCCGGCACAGCATGTATTATCTGGAGATCCAGAAGATCCGGTATGAAGATAAATTCGATGTGGTATGGAAAATCGCGCCGGAGGTGGAATCCTGCAGGATCATCCGCGTGGTGCTCCAGCCGCTGATCGAAAATGCCATCTATCACGGAATCAAACCCCTGACCAATAAGGGCCTTCTGACCATAAGGGGGTATCTGAACGGGGAGACGGCAGAGCTTTCTGTGGAGGACAACGGGCTTGGCATGACGCCGGAAGAGCTGAACCGCCTGAGAGAAAACATAAACGGAGATGTAATCAAAGAGAGCGCCCATATCGGATTGAGCAATGTGAATCAGAGAATCCGGCTGTATTATGGGAACGAGTACGGACTGATCATCGACAGCAGGGAAGGCATCGGCACCAGAGTGACGATCCGTTTCCCGAGGCTGCAACCTTCCGATCCCGCGGCTTCGAATTGATATGGACTTCCAATATGCGGTAAAAGCAAAAAACGGAGAAAATGATATGTATAAGCTTGTGATTGCAGATGATGAAAGAAGGATCCGTCAGGGCCTGAAAAATATTGTGGACTGGAACCGGCTCGGTTTTGAGGTGACGGAGCTTTTTGCCGATGGACAGGAGGTCATTGAATACCTGGAGTATGTGGTTCCGGACGTGATTCTCACAGACATTAAAATGAATAATGTCTCCGGACTTGAGGTGGCAAAGTATGTGTATGAGAATGAACTGCCCTGCAAGGTTGTTCTGATCAGCGGCTATCAGGAATTTGACCTGGCGGTGCAGGGAATCAAGTACGGGGCGGGGGACTACCTGCTCAAACCCACGGATGTGGATCAGCTTGAGCAGACTTTTACCAAAATCCGGCAGCAGCTGGATGAAAAATATGCACAGATCAAAAAGCGGGATGCGGAAAAGGAACGGATGGAGGAAGCGATTCCTTTCCTGGAAGAAAGCTTTTTTGCTGACGTAATTATGGGAGTGACCGATAACGAAGAATATATGCATAACTGTCTGCGGGTCCTGTATCCGGACCGGAATCTGGATAACAGCCCCTGCATGCTCGTAGATATTTATATCGAAGATTTTGAGCATTTTATGGATCAGGAATGGAAGAGCAATTACGACCAGTTTGAAATCAATCTTCGAAATTTTCTGCGGATCTACCAAAATGGCTATATCTATCATATCGTGTACAAGAACAAAAATTTTCTGGAACTGATCGGAATGAAAATGGATACGGAGCAGGGGCTTTGCGCCGAGCCCCATGTGGATGCGCTTTTGAAAGAACTGGAACAGACCTTTCACTTTCGTGCCACTTACATGATCCGGCAGGAGTACGATAATATCTATCAGATCAAAAAGCTGCGTAAGCAGATGAGAAATGAGACCAATGAAGCGGTTTTCGATCAGTATCTGCAGGAACAGCAGAAAATGATTACCTCCAATCTGATCATGGGAAATATCATGACGGCTCAGAAGCTTCTGCACAGCATACTGGATGAGCTGGAAAACCTTCCTCTCGTAAAACGCAACAACAGGATCATTGAAATCATGATGGTCATTTTTAACGCGATTCGGGAAATGGACGGTCATCTGGCATCCGTTCTTGAGCCGTATTTCAATTATGCCGCGGTGCTCTCCATGATCCGGACAGAAGAAATCAGGGCCTATCTGGACCGGATTTTTGACAGGATGCAGCAGTCCGACGCCAAAAAAGAAGCCTATGACACCGTAAGCCTGGTATCGAAAGCGCAGAAGTATATCCGGGATAATATTTACAAGGATATTTCCCAGGAAGAAACGGCCAATTACCTGTATATCTGTCCGTCTTACCTAAGCCGCATGTTCAAAAAGCAGACCGGCGAAAATTTTCTGCAGTATGTGACCCGGGTGAAAATGGAAAAAGCCGTGGAGCTCCTCAGAGACCCGCAGTACAAGGCCTATCAGGTCAGCGAAATGCTCGGATACAAAACCCCCAAATATTTTGCCCGGCTTTTCCGCAACCATACCGGCATGAATCCCAGCGAATACAGAAGCAAAACGCTGCATCTGGGGGATGATTTCGACGAAAATCAGTGAGAGCCGTGGTTGATTCGTGCAGAACATATTGAAAGGATGAAAGGGAGAGAAAAATGGGAGACATATTTGCACAGATTGCACAGTCTTACCAGGCAGATACAGGCAGAGGACTGGTTTTTCCAAAGCCGCCGGAGCTGGATGAGAATAAGAGAGTCGTTTTGACAAAAGATCCGGGATTTTCCATGCTGGAATACCGCCCCATGGAAACAAAGGAGGAACTGGTCAGGGAACTTCAGCGGTTACGGGAGGCTCATGCAGAATTTTTGAAGGATTATGCACCGCCGATAGAGGAACAGCTGAAACGGATTGCGCTGAAGGAGTTTGTTTTGACTCAGGAGGGAGAGGAGCCGCGCCGGATTTCCGATCTGTTTGTTCGGGACGGAAAAGAGCTCTGGATCGAATGTTTCAATGCCGATTACGATCAGAAGGAGGTTGCCTTTGAGGTATCTCTTTATGGACAGAATTTTGAGAAAACAGTATTTGAAAATAAAAAATTTATTCCGTCCACAGTGATTCATGCAGGAGTGGGGGATACTCTGACGGAAGCGGACTTAAAAGCAAAAGGGCTTTTGGGAAGCGGCACCCGGCTGCTTCTGGAGAATGGATTCAACCGTTTTGTGTTCCCGATGGAAATTGAAAATTCCAGGATATGGGAGCCGGACAGCCCCTGGTTATATCAGGTACAGGTGAAAATGTTTGTGGATGGAGAGGTCAAAAGCACGTCGAAGCGTCAGTTTGGCCTGCGGACATTTTCTCAGGATGTGGAGCACACACCAAAGGGCAGATTTTATTTAAACGGCAAAGAGATAAAACTGCGGGGCGCTAATACAATGGGCTATGAGCAGTGGGATGTTATACGCGGGGACATGGAGCAGCTTATAGACGATATGCTGTTGGCAAAGGCATGCAACATGAATTTCCTTCGGATTACCCAGCGGCCGGTGCAGGAGGAAATATACGACTGCTGTGACCGTCTGGGGATGATGGTGCAAACGGATTTTCCTCTCTTTGGCGAGGTGAGGATCAACCAGTTCTGTGAGGTGCTGCGGCAGACAGGGGAAATGGAGAAACTGATCCGTTCTCATCCGAGCTGTATTTTGGTGTCCTATATGAATGAACCCTTCCCCAATGCCAACAATCTGCCCCATCGGATGATCTCCAGAAAGGATATGGAGGGGCTTTTTACGGCAATGGATATTGTGGTGAAGCTTCATAATCCGGAGCGTGTGATCAAGCATGTGGACGGGGATTATGACCCGCCGTCAGAAGGAATGCCGGACAATCACTGTTATACCATGTGGTACAATGGTCATGGCCTTGAGATGGGAAAACTGCATCGGGGATACTGGCTGGCGGTGAAGCCGGACTGGTGTTTTGGATGCGGTGAATTTGGCGCGGAAGGGCTGGATTTCGCAGCGGTGATGCGGGAGTGTTATCCGGAAGAATGGCTGAAAGAGCCATTCCATCCTGGAAATATCCTGAAGGCGCAGACAGGAAACTTTTACTACTTCTTTTTCGACGAGGGTGACTCCCTGGAGGACTGGGTGGAAAAGAGTCAGGATTATCAGGCCTTTGCCACGAAAATTATGACCACGGCCTTTCGGAGAAATCATCTGGTAAATTCCTTTGCCATACACCTGTTTATCGATGCCTGGCCGGCAGGCTGGATGAAAACCATTATGGATTGTAAGAGGAATCCCAAGAAAGCCTTTTTTACCTATCGGGATAAACTTTCACCGGTGCTGGCAGATATAAGAAGTGACCGTTTTTCCTTCTTTGAAGGCGAAACGGTGCGGTTGGAAAGCTATGTGTGCAACGATCTGGGGCAGCAGCAGGTGACAGTAAAGTACCAGGCGGAACTGCTGACGGAGAATCAGGGAGAAATTCTTTCCGATGCGGAAAATCAGGACTTTGTTGTGAACGTTATCGGCAGCGGGGAAAAAGAACTTTCTGTGCCTGCCTGCTCCAGTGAGTTTGCGGGCTTCGTAACCTTTGAAATACCGAAGCTGGCCGGTTTTTTGAAAGAAAAAGAAGAATTAGAAAAAGCGGAGGGGATTAGGACGGTTCGTCTGCGGGTGCGGATGACAGTGGAAAAGAACGGAGTTGTGCTTCACGGAACAGAAGAGGCATTTCCGGTATATCCCAGAGAGGATGCGAAGGAACTTTCCCTGCTGACGTTGAAGGATCTGGAACGGGAAGAAATCTGGGAGGAAATCATCCGGGGAAGACGTGCGGTGCTTTCTCCTCTTGAGGCCGGGACGTATGCACTTAAGGACTATCGGGTGACCGTGAAACCATGCGGCATGGATCCGGTATATTTCGTTTCCCGCAAAACGGGTCATGAGCTGGTGGAAGGATTTGGGGAGAAAGCCTTTGGATACTGGTATGACGATACGCTTGACCGCCTTGCTCCCATCAGCAGCACAACTCTGCGTATTGAAAAGCCGGACGGGAAGCAGGAAGTAATAGAAGAAGTGAGAGAGGTGCTCATAAGCGGAAATAAGGCTGCAGACGGCAACTGGCAGAAAGAGGCGGTGTGCGCTGAACTTACGGTGGGAGCCGGAAGCATTCTCCTGTGTCAGATAGATATGAGAAGATTCCTGAAAAATCCGGAGGCAGTTCTGTTCTGGAACCGGCTGGCCCGGAATGAAAACGCATCCGGCTGCGGCCGGATATTCTGAAAGATGCCGGGACAGGAAGGAGCTGTCACCTGAGGGAGAAGAGGAATCCGCCGCCTGAAGCATTGCTTTCCGTAAGGATTTCTGCTAAGATGGGGCATGTCCGGAAACAACAGTTTTTTGGAAGGGTTCCGGATTTTTGAAAAGAGATTCACAAAAAGGAGATTCATTAGGTAATTGTTAAATGTAAATCATCCCGATTGTGGATAACTTCTCTCTATATAAGGAGAGAAAAGCCGGTCAATCTTCAGAATTGTTTCTGAATTGACATAGATCATCAGATTTTGGGCGT
>UQVK01000036.1 GCA_900544445.1 uncultured Lachnospiraceae bacterium | reverse complement strand
ACTACGCCCCTCGTGGACTTTCGCCACAGACTGACGGCATGCCCGTCATACAAAGAAAGAGGGCATGTCAATCTCATGCCCTCCATAAAACATGGAAAATTCCTTTTCCCAAATTTAATTTTTCTCTCCCACCATCCGCTTCACGACTTTCAGGCGGGTGAACTCTTCCCTGTCCTTTTCGTCCAGCGCATTGGTGATATCCTTCACCAGCGCGGTATAGGAAGGAATGGTGATATTCTTCAGTGCGTTGGCGCGCTTCTGGGTTTTGCGGATATTCATGGCAAGGCGGTAGGCGGAGTTTTCCACCATGGACAGCTTCAGGGTCAGCTCCTTCACCTTCAGGAAACCTTCCCGGGCAGCATCCACCGACTCGCTGGAATTGTAAAATCCGTAATAGGGAACCCTTTTTTCTTCCTCATGCTCCACCAACGGGATCTCCGTTCCCATGATGCTTCTGGTTTTGATGCGTACCCCATTTTCCACCGGGATTGCCTGAGCGATCTGCTGGACATAGTGGATTCCCACCTCGATATTCGCCTGCTGCAGAGCCTGATAAGCCTCCGTAAAGGTGGTGTCGATCTGGGTCTGAATGGTTTTCGCTTCCTCAATCAGGTTCATCAGCTCCCGGATCAGGATATTACGCTTTTTATCCATCAGCTCGTAACCCTGCTTCGCAAGCGCGAGGGAGTTCTTGGCGAGCATGAGATTTCCTTTTGTAGGAAATGCATTCGTATTCATGGTAACGATTCCTTTCCTCAACGAGCGTCCGGTCAGGCCGCTTTAATCCTCCTGCATCGCTTCTCCGGCGTCGTAGTATTCGTCCAGAATCTTCGTGTCGATACGGTCCAGTTCCTCTCTGGGAAGCATCCTAAGAAGGCTCCAGCCGATGTCGAGGGTCTGGATGATAGTACGGTTCTCCTCCTGGCCCTGTCCCACGAAATGCTTTTCAAACATACGGCCGAACTTCAGATACTGCTTGTCCAGATCGGAAAGCTCATCCTCACCGATAACGCTGGCAAGAGCCCTTGCGTCTCCCACCTTCGCATAGGAAGAAAAGAGCTGGTTCGCCACGGACTGGTGATCCGCTCTGGTATAGCCTTCGCCGATGCCGTCCTTCATCAGACGGGACAGGCTGGGCAGCACACTGATGGGCGGATAAACCGACTGTCCGTGCAGATCACGGTCCAGAACGATCTGTCCTTCCGTGATGTATCCGGTCAGATCGGGAATCGGGTGTGTGATATCATCATTGGGCATGGTCAGAATCGGGATCTGGGTCACAGAGCCGTTGATTCCTTCCACGATGCCCGCACGCTCATAAATGGTGGCGAGCTCCGAATACAGATAGCCGGGATAGCCCTTTCTGGAAGGAATTTCACCCTTACTGGAGGATACCTCACGCATGGCCTCAGCAAAGGAAGTCATATCCGTCAGGATGACCAGAATGTGCATCTGCTTCTCGAATGCCAGGTATTCTGCCACGGTCAGCGCCACCTTCGGCGTGATCAGACGTTCCACCACCGGATCGTTTGCCATGTTCAGAAACATCACCACATGGTCCAGAACGCCGCTTTCCGCAAAGGTGGAGCGGAAGTATTCCGCCACGTCGTATTTCACGCCCATGGCGGCGAACACGATGGCGAACTCCTCGTCGGAATCCTCTCCCAGAGAAGCCTGACGCACGATCTGTGCCGCCAGCTGGTCATGGGGAAGTCCGTTTCCGGAAAAAATCGGCAGCTTCTGGCCGCGGATCAGGGTGGTCAGGCCGTCAATGGCCGAAATGCCGGTGCGGATGTAGTTTCTGGGATATTCCCGGGTCACGGGATTTAAGGGCTTTCCGTTGACGTCCGCATACTTTTCCGCCACCACTTCGCCCAGGTTGTCGATGGGCTCGCCGATGCCGTTGAAGGTTCTACCCAGCAGGTCCCCGGTCAGGCCGATTTCCATGGGCTTTCCGGTCAGTCTGGTATGGGTGTTTTTCAGGGACAGGTTCTCGGTGGATTCAAAGACCTGTACCACCGCCTTGTCCTCATTGATTTCCACGATACGGCCAAGTCTTCTGTCCTTGCCGTCCGCAACGATTTCCACGATTTCATCATAGGCCGCGCCCTTGACGCCCTCCAGCACGACGAAGGGACCGTTCACCGACTGCAGGCCCAAATATTCTATTGCCATTACTTCCTCCAATCTTAATCCATGCGGAAGAATGGCCGCAAGGCCATTCTTCATGACGAAAGGGGCTGTTTACAGCCCATAGCAGTTCTTGGCCGGCGTCCTCTGCCGGCTTAGAACTGCTTTTCGTCATATTATGCGTTACGCGCAATCACATCGTCGTAGAACTTATCAATCGCAGCCTTGTAGTCGTCAAACTTATCCAGACGGTCATTCTCCACATCGTATTTGATGGAAATGACCTTATCAAAGATCTTGTCCTCCTTGAGGACGGACATGGGCATGCCCATGGATACCAGGGCCTTGGCTTTGGCATACAGATACAGGATGGTGTCCATCATCTTCTTCTGCTTTTCCAGCGGCACGCAGGTGTCCTGAGGATGGAAGGCGTTCTGCTGAAGGAAGCCCAGGCGGATGACTCTGGCGATTTCCAGCGTCAGCTTCTGGTCGTCCGGAAGGACGTCGTTTCCGATCAGCTTCACGATCTCCATCAGGCTGCTCTCCTGGTTCAGAATGGCAACCAGCTGGTTTCTGTCGTCGATGAAATCCGGACCCACGTTGTCCGCGTACCAGCTTGCCAGATCGGGCAGATACTCGCTGTAGCTGGAAAGCCAGTTGATGGCCGGGAAGTGTCTGGAATAGGCCAGGTTCTTGTCCAGTCCCCAGAAGCAGCGGACGAAACGCTTGGTGTTCTGGGTAACGGGCTCGGAGAAGTCGCCGCCCTGCGGGGAAACGGCCCCAATGATGGTAACGCTTCCTTCATTTCCGTTCAGGGTCTTCACCATACCGGCTCTCTCATAGAAACCGGACAGACGGCTGGCCAGGTAAGCCGGGAAGCCTTCCTCTGCAGGCATTTCCTCCAGTCGTCCGGAAAGCTCACGAAGCGCCTCCGCCCAGCGGGAGGTGGAGTCCGCCATGATGGCTACATGGTAGCCCATGTCGCGGTAATACTCCGCGAGGGTCAGGCCGGTGTAAATGCTGGCCTCACGGGCTGCCACGGGCATGTTGGAGGTGTTTGCGATCAGCACGGTTCTGTCCATCAGGGGATTGCCTGACTTGGGGTCGATCAGTTTGGAGAAATCCTCCAGCACCTCCGTCATCTCGTTGCCGCGCTCACCGCAGCCGATGTATACGATAATATCAGCATCCGACCACTTGGCGATGGAATGCTGGGTCATGGTCTTTCCCGTTCCGAATCCGCCGGGAATGGCAGCCGTGCCTCCCTTGGCGATGGGGAACAGGGTATCCAGGATACGCTGTCCCGTCACCAGCGGCCGGGAAGCAGGAAAACGCTTCATCACCGGACGGGGCACACGGATGGGCCACTTCTGGATCATGGACAGAGAGGCAACCGTTTCATCGGGCTGGAATACCGTCACCAGCGTTTCTCCGATGGTATAGCTGCCGTCGGGAACCACCGTTTCCACGGTTCCGGAGATGCCGGGAGGCACCATGACCTTATGCACGATGGCCGCGGTCTCCTGCACCTCGGCGATGATGGTTCCGCCGTATACCTGCTCTCCCGGCTTCACGCAGAGCTTTGTCTCCCACTTTTTCTCCATATCCAGGGAGTCCATGGAAAAACCGCGGTCGATGTAGGCCCCGGATTTTTCCGCGATCTGCGCCAGGGGGCGCTCGATGCCGTCAAAAATATTTGTGATGATGCCGGGAGCCAAGGTTACCGAAAGGGTCGCTCCCGTAGGGTAAATGGTTTCGCCGGGCTTCAGGCCGGAGGTCTCTTCAAAAACCTGGATCGTGGCCATTTCACTGTTTAAGCGGATCACTTCGCCCACCAGCTTCTCTTCTCCCACGTAAACCATTTCGCCCATCTTCAGATCCGTCTCGCCCTGAATGGTGACCAGCGGTCCGTTAATGCCGTAAATTCTGGCTGTTCTTTCCATTGGAAGATTTCCTCCTTTCTCTTATAAATGAAATACGAAGCCTTCTGCCGCTTCTTTTACCTTGGTTTCAAAGGACTGGTCGATCAGGATGCCGCGGGATTTGATGACGGCGCGGATGCCGCCGCCAAAGCCGTACTTGCTCACCATGACCGTGGTGTTGGCCGCCGCTGCAATGGAATTTTTCTTATCAATGTCCGCAGGATCGATGTAAATCAGGATTTCATCGTCTCCGGCGAAATCCTTTGCCGCGCGCACCTGGGCGATCAGGTATCTTTCATAATCCCCGGTTCCCATGTAGCGCTCCAGCTTTCCCTTCACTTCGGCGAAAATTTTCTCGGTCAGTTCCTTCTGCAGGCGGCCCGTCTCCTCACGGATCTCCATCTGCCTTCTGGCGACCTCCGCATTTTTCTTTTTTATCAGGCTCTCTTCCTTCAGCTTCAAAGAAAGTTCCGCCCTGCGGGTGGCGTTTTCCTTATAATCTTCAAAGACCTTATTCAGGCCATTTTCATATTCTTCCAGCGCTTCCGCGTTTTCCTCGTTCACCTTCTGCGTCGTCACATCCATAAAATGCTTCAACTTTTCTTCTGTCGTCATACATGACCTCCATTTTAAAGCTTAATACCGATTGCTTCGTTCACATAGGATGTGATGAAATCCGGGGCGCGGCCCGTGCCGTGTCTGTCCGGGATCTCCACAATCAGGGGAAGCCTGCGCTCCAACTTGATACGGTTGATGATGTCCGGAAATTCCTTTCCGAATTTTTCCGTCAGAAGCAGGACGCCGATTTCCTGATCGGCAAGCACCTTGTCGATTTCTGCCTTCAGCTCCTGTCTCTCATGGACCACCGCGCCTTCAATACCGGCAAGACGCATGCCGGTAAAGGTATCAATGTTGTCGCTGATCAGATACATCTTCATTACAGCTGACCCAGGATCATGAAGGCGATGATCAGACCGTACAGGCAGACACCTTCGGCCAGACCCACAAAGATGAGGGACTTACCGAGGATGGAGGAATCTTCACTGATGGCGCCGAGAGCCGCGCTGGCCGCGCTGGCAACGGCGATACCGCCGCCCACACAGGAGAGGCCGATGGAAAGGCCGGCTGCCAGGTAACCAAGGCCGGTGGAAAGACCGCCTGCTGCAGCGGCAGCCGTCTCTGCGGTTTCTGCTGCGGATGCGCTTCCACCGAACATCATCACGCCCGTTGCCAGCATCAGACCGAAGAACATCGCGCCGTTTAAGGCAAGCGTCTTCTTATATCTGCTCTTTGTCTGCTCTCCCTTGCAGAATACGCGGAAGGGAACCACGATACATGCGATCAGTGCTGCGAATAATAATACTTTCATTTCTTTTTCCTCCTTTGATAGAAACCATATTTTTTTCTATTGTAGTTACGCATAAGGCTTGAATTCTCTTCCGTCTCCCTTGTAGAAGCGGCTGAAGAATTCGTAATACTGCAGACGGAGCACCTGGATGCCGACCACCAGTCCCTCCATGCCGCAGACGATGATATTGCCGAGCACGATCACCACCAGGTTTCCCGTGCCGCCGTTTTCCGCTCCTGCCAGCATCAGAACCACCTGCATCATGGCTGCGTGGCTCACCGCAAATGCGCCGATACGGACAAAGGAGAGGGTGTTGGAAAAGTAGCTCAGGCAGACCTCAAACAGTTCAAAGAACGCCTGTACCACAAACATGACCGGGCCTTCCTCCAGATGCGCCTTCTTTTTCTCCAGAAGCTGCGTCAGCGGCTCCTTGCAGGCAATGACCAGAAGCGGCAGTACAAACAGGACCACCAGCGCGATTGCGGCGGGAAGGTGATTTCCCGTCATGAACAGGACCACCACCAGCACAACGGCTCCGTAGAATACCAGACCTGCCGCGCCGTTCGTATCAAACAGGGCTTTTCCGTATTCCTTCGCCTTGCAGGCGTTGATGATGGAAAAGACCATGGTCAGAAGGATCAGTCCCATGCCGATGGCAATGGTCACCACGAATACCGTGTTCAGCCTACCGATGAAGGGCAGATTCGTCATGGCCTCAGAAGGCCGCAGCCACAGGGCCGGAATCACATCTTCAAAGCCGAACACGCTTCCGTAGAGAAATCCGAATATGGTGGAAAAGAATCCGCAGCAGGCGATGATTGCCGCCAGATTCGCTTTCTTAAAATGATACAGCAAAAAGCCGCCTGCCAGCAGACACAGCCCCTGTCCCGCATCACCAAACATGGCCCCGAAAATGATGGAGTAGGTGATCGCGACGAAAAGCGTGGGATCAAATTCATTGTAGTTCGGCAGTCCATACATGCGGACAAACATCTCAAAAGGCCGGATGATCGCCGGATTTTTCAGCTTGGTGGGAGGAACGGAAACCCTTCTGTCCGGATTTTTCTCCAGCGTTACAAACAGCTCCGGATCCGCTTCCAGCTCTTTCGCCAGCTTTCCAGCATCCTTCTTCGCCATCCACCCGCAGAGAATGAAAAAGGTTTCATTCTTCGACCGGGTAAAGGCCGCCAGCTTACGGATATCAAAACGGGAGGACTGGATTTCAATCACTTCTTTCGCTTCCAGAATCTCTGCTCCGTTTTCCCTCAGCGCATTCGCCAGTCTCTCATCCAGCGACTTTTCCTCCTGCGCAAGAGTCTCTATTTCCTTTTCCAGTGTCTGACAGGCTTCGTCTACCGTACCCTGGTAGGCGTCTTCAATGAAAATCCGCTCAAAATGCATGGAAGCGTAAATTGCATCCGCTTTCTTCGCTTCAGAAGCAGGAACGAAGTAAATTCCCCACACATAGGACTCATCCACCCTGCATTTTTCAAAAATAGTGCAGTCATCCTCCTGCAGATAATCCTTCAGTCTCTGATAGTAGCTGACAGGCAGTCTGCCAAAGCGGAATCTTACATATTTAAAATGAAGGATTCTGGAAAGCTCAAAGTGCAGCTCCAGGTAAGGGCGGACCGCTTCCAGAAGGCTCTGCTTCTTTTTCAGCTCTGTTTCCAGCTTCGTTTTCTGCTGCCGGCTCTCTTCCATGAGCCTGTCCGCTCTCTGAATGATCTCCACCGCTTCCTGTGGAGACATTCCGGAGCCGGTCTGCTTCTTTTCCGCCTGCCCGGTTCCCCTGGACGGTCCTGTTACGATTGTCGCAGCTTCCTGCGCCTTTCCAATCCATTCCCGGTAGGGATTGCTCTCTGAGTTGGGTACGATATTTTTCAGATTCTTCAGCTCTCCCACCGTATTTTCCAGCTGTATCTCGTATTTCCCAAGGTACTTTTCCGTAACCCGGTCAAGCTGGTCCTTGGGACCGATGATACTTAAAAATTCCATTTTTTCTATCATTCGTTTCCCTACCTCTTCCTGCCGCCGAAGGGCGGCATCCAACTCAAGGGGAAGAATGACGAAAGTCATTCTTCGGCACGAACCGCTGGTTCGTGCTCCTCTTCCTGCCGCCGAAGGGCGGCATCCAAATCCGCTTATGCCAGATATTCTCTGATTTTATCAGACGGGAGTCCATATCGTACGCACTCCATGGCCGTAATGATCTTTCTGGCCTCCCGCTCCTTGCGATACAGATAAACATCCAGGCAGGCGGCGGAATAAGGCTTTCTGCGAAGGAGAACGCTGTGGACGGCTTCCTGCATTTTTTCCATACAGCGCTCCAGATTCAGCTGTTCTTCCCCATCCAGATACTTTCCGTACTTCGTATTTTTTACCACCGCCAGGAGCTCGTTCTCATCGGCCGCTTCCGCCATCTGCCGCACCTGCTCTCTGGTCAGCCGGTAGTGAATGGGGACGATCAGCGCATAGACCTCGGCTGCTGACATACGGTAATATTTTTTCGCCCGATAAACCCATGTCAGATTCAGCGCATCGATATACGTTCCAACTGACCGGGCGATGACCTCCTGATCCTCTTCCTTCAGATCCTTTTTTATCAGCTTCCAGAACCTGTCGAAGAAAAATACATCCAGCGCCAGCTCGTAATCAAAAAGCTCTCTGCTGTTTGAACCGTACACATCGGAAATCACCTTTTTGTATGGTGTTCCGGAAAGCGCCGCAATCAGGCTTTCCATGGTGTCCGCCGAAGAAGCCTGCGCAAGGGGTATCTGGGAGTGGCGTTCAAAGACCTCCCGGTATTCCTCTGTATCCACAAGCCTTTCTCCCTGCGTCATGATTGAACGGATGATCATGTTCAGGCAGGAAATTTCATACCGCATGAAAAATCCATCCAGAAACCGTCTCTGGTCAAGGCTGGAGAAGCGATACAGACGCGAGAAATCCATGAACAGCGACTGCATGATAAGCCCTTCCGCCCGGCCTCTGTGAAGGCTTCTCTCATCCTCTTTCTCCAGAAGCTGTGCATAAGAGGGCTTCTTCTTTAAAAAAGCGATCACCTCAGGCACGCTGGATAAACTGCCCAGCTGCTGATAATCCTCCTGGGTGAGGAGCTTTCCGCTCATGGCCCTCACCTTGGTGGAAAGACCGCTGTAACGAAATAAGCTCATATCTTCACACCCTTGATTGACTCCACGATTTTATCGGTTATTTTCTCATGTTCCGTGTCGTATTTGCGCTGAAGCCCGTCCAGTTCCTGCTTCGTTTTCTGAAGAAGCCCGTCCAGTTCTTCCTGCTTCTCCTTTTCCATACGCTCTTCAAGCCTGCGGGAGCGCTCTTCCATCTGTGCAGCGAGCTGACGGTCGAATTCCGCCTTTCTCGCGTCCGCCGCATCGGAAAGCTCCTTCTTTCTGGCCTCCACAGCGTCCTTCATCTGGCCGGCCGCCTCTTCCACATCCACAAGGCGCTTCAGAACTTCGTCGATGGACTGCTCCGACGAACCTTCAGCTGAATTGCCGGTCGTTTTCACAGTATCCGTATTCGCCATCCTGTATGCCTCCTTTTCCTGATTACCTTTTGCCTTTTCTCTTTTCATTTTGCTCCTGGCGTATTATACTATGGTTAAATCATAATGAAAAATAATAATATGATATGAGTATTATGCAGAAATAACATATTATATGTAAAGAATGAAAGGGATTCTCCCATGAACGCGAGCTTTGATTACTATAAAGTGTTTTATTATGTCGCCAAATACAGTAACTTCACAAAAGCGGCAAGCGTACTGCTCTCCAGCCAGCCTTCCGTGACCAGAAGCATTCAAAATCTGGAAAGCGAGCTGGGCTGCAGGCTCTTCATCCGCTCCAAGCACGGAGTTACGCTCACGCCGGAGGGAAAGCTTTTATACCGCTATGTGGCTCCGGCCTGCGAACGGATTCTGCGCGGTGAGGAAGAACTTGGCCTGGCCCTTGGCCTCCACGGCGGCTCCGTCAGCATCGGAGCAACGGAAACCGCCCTGCACTGTCTGCTGCTGGACCGTCTCACTCAGTTTCAGAAGGAGCATCCCGATGTGAAGATCCGTATCAGCAACGGCCCTTCGGCTCAGGTTCTTTCCGATATGAAAGAGGGACGGACGGATCTCGCTGTTATCCCTACGCCCTTTCAGATTGAAAAGCCCTGTGTTTCCGTCAGGCTGCGTCAGATCAGGAGTGTTCTGGTGGGCGGTCCCCGCTTTTCCCATCTTTGCAGCACCCCTGTACGGCTTTCCGACCTGAAGCAATATCCGCTGGCAGGCCTTTCCAGCTCCACCATGTCCTATCGTTTCTATGAGGATTTTTTTGCAGCCCACGGGCTGACGCTTCATTATGATATTGAAATGGCAAATGCGGATCTGCTGCTGCCGGTTGCCATGCATGACCTCGGGCTCGCCTTTGTACCGGAAAAGCTGGTTGCCGACGCTCTGGAACAGAAAAAGCTGTTTTCCATTCCGCTGGTGGAGGAAATTCCGCTGCGTTACGTCTGTCTGGTCCGGGATCCCGGCCGTCCGCTGGGCGCTGCCACCAGATGTCTGCTGGAGCTTCTGATGAAGGAAAGAGCCCCGCAGAACTGAGCCGTCCGGCCCCGCCGGCAGCTCTTCATGACGGAGCTCTTTTTACGGATGAGATCCATTTTTATACAGCAAACTGACTGTTATACAACTGTGCGTAAAAGCCTTTCTTTTCCAGAAGCTCCTCATGCCGTCCCTGCTCTACGATGTGTCCGTCCCGCATCACCAGAATCACATCCGCCTCCCGAATGGTGGAAAGTCTGTGGGCTACGATAAAGCTGGTGCGCCCCTCCATCATACGAAGGAAGGCTTCCTGAATCTTCATTTCCGTCCTGGTATCGATGGATGAGGTGGCCTCATCCAGGATCAGCATGGGAGGCAGGCAGAGCATAACCCGCGCGATACACAGAAGCTGCTTCTGCCCCTGGGAGAGCCCGCCGCCCTCTTCCGTAATCACCGTCTCATACCCCTGCGGCAGACGCTTAATAAAGCTGTGGGCGTGGGAGGCCTTCGCCGCCGCGATGATTTCCTCCTCCGTGGCGTCCGGCTTTCCCATCCCGATGTTTTCCCGGATGGTGCCGGCTTTCAGCCAGGTATCCTGAAGCACCATGCCGAAGCTTTTCCGCAGGCTCTTTCTCGTCACATCCCGCACGTCGCAGCCCTCTACGCTGATTTTTCCGCCCGTCACGTCGTAAAAACGCATCAGCAGGTTGATCAGCGTGGTTTTTCCGCAGCCGGTGGGGCCGACGATGGCGATCCTCTGGCCCGGCTGAACCTTCAGATTAAAGTCCTCAATCAGCTTCTGTTCCTCCGTATAGGAAAAATACACATGGGACAGCTCCACATTTCCGCGTACACCGCCTTCCCGCCCGGAAATCACTGTTGCGTTCTCTTTCTCCGGCACCTGCGGTTCTTCCTCGATCAGATCAAAAATCCGTGAAGCACAGGCCAATGCGTTCTGCAGTTCCGTCACCACGCCGGAAATCTCGTTGAAAGGCTTGGTGTACTGGTTGGCATAGCTTAACAGGCAGGACAGATCTCCCACGCTGATTCTGCCCGCCACTGCGGACAGGGCGCCCACCAGGCCCACGCCGGCATACACCACGTTGTTGACGAAACGGGTGGCCGGATTGGTGATGGAGGAATAAAAAATCGCCCGCAGGGAACAGGCACGGAGCCTCTCATTGATCTCATCGAACCGTTCCATGGCCTTTTTTTCGTGGCTGAAAGCCTGCACCACCTTCTGATTTCCGATCATCTCATCGATCAGAGCGGTCTGTTCCCCTCTGGTTTCCGACTGTACCCGGAACATGGTGAAAGTCCGTTTGGCAATGAAGCCCGCCACGAAGAAGGAAAGCGGCGTGATCAGCACCACCACCAGAGTGATTCCCACATCTGTAGTCAGCATGAACAGCAGAGTTCCCAGAATGGTCATTACCCCTGTGAAAAGCTGGGTAAATCCCATCAGCAGTCCATCCGCGAACTGATCCACGTCCGCGATGACCCGGCTGGTGATCTCGCCATAGGAGTGGCCGTCAATATATTTTAAGGGAAGAATCTCAATTTTCCGGAAGGCTTCGTTGCGGATATCCCGGACAATCTCATAGGTCATCTTGTTGTTGCAGATGTTCATGATCCACTGGGCGACGGCCGTGATCAGAATGGTCCCCGCCATCAGCTTTAAAATCTGCAGGATTCCCGTGAAATTCACCCTCCCCTGCTCAATGATCTCATCCACCGCAAAGCCCGTCAGCTTGGGCAGATACAGCGTCAGCGCAACCGTCACCGCCGCCAGCACAAGAGACAGCGCCAGATAAAACCAGTAGGGCTTCATATAGTTCAGCACCTTGATGAAGGTGTCCTTCTGTCTGGAACGATCCATTTTTTCCTTTGCCATGTCTACCTCCGATTCTCAGCGCCTGTTTTTGCCGCATTTTTTTCAAACTGGGAGTAATAAATCTCCTGATAGGCCGCGCAGCCTTCCAGCAGCTGTTCGTGGGTGCCGATTCCCGCCACCTCTCCGTCATCCAGCACAATGATCTGATCTGCATGCCGGATGGAAGCCGCCCGCTGAGATACGATGAAGACTGTAGGCCCTCCTTCCATGTCACGGATTGCCATGCGGAGCCTTGCGTCCGTGGCATAATCCAGCGCCGAGGCGCTGTCGTCCAGAATGAGGACGGAAGGCTTTCTCACCAGAGCACGGGCAATGGTAAGCCGCTGTCTCTGGCCGCCGGACAGGTTCTTGCCGCCCTGGGCTACGACAGCGTCCAGACCGCCATCCTTTTCTTCTACGAAGTCCTTTGCCTGGGCGATCTCAAGCGCCCGGTACAGTTCCTCATCGGAGGCATCCTCTTTCCCCCAGAGCAGGTTTTCCCGAATGGTTCCCTGGAACAGCACAGACTTCTGGAGCACCATGCCGATTTTTCCGCGAAGCTCCTTAAGCGGATATTCCTTTACGTCCCTTCCATCCACCAGCACCCTTCCCTTCGTCGCGTCATAGAACCGGGGAATCAGGTTCACCAGAGAGGATTTCCCGGAGCCGGTTCCGCCGATAACGCCGATGGTCTGTCCAGGCCAGGCTCTGAAATCAATGTCCGTCAGGGATTCCGCTCCCGCATTTTTATAGGTCAGACACACATGCTCGAAGGAAACGGCCGGAACGGCGGTTCTGCCGGATGCGGCCCCTGCATTGCCGGAAGGGGCAGAAGCTGCGGCTGCATCCTTCTGTCCGGTCTGTGCCGCCGGGTCCGTCAGGCTGGGCTGCAGTTCGAAGACGCTCTGAATCCGGTTCCCGCAGGCGATGGCCTTGGTGATGGTGACGATCAGATTTGCCAGCTTGATCAGCTCCACCAGAATCTGGGACATATAATTGACCAGAGCGACCACCTCGCCTTGGGTGATGGCCCCGTTTTCCACCTGCCAGGCTCCGGTCCAGACCAACGCGATCACGGCCCCGTTGATGATGATGTAGGTGACCGGATTCATCAGGGCGGAAAGCTTTCCCACCGCCTTCTGCATCTGCGCCAGCGTGTTATTGGTATCCTCAAAGCGGCGGATCTCGCTTTCTTCCTTATTAAATGCGCGCAGCACCCGCACTCCGGTCAGATTTTCCCTCGTGATGCCCATCACCGCGTCCAGGCCCCCCTGCACCTTCCGGTACATGGGGGTGGTGATGATCATGATGCCGAACACCACCAGAGAAAGCAGAGGGATCGCCGCCACGAACACCAGGGCCGATTTCACATCGATGGTAAAGGCCATGATCATGGCGCCGAACACGATAAAGGGAGAACGCAGGAACAGGCGCAGCACCATGTTCACTCCGTTCTGCACCTGATTGGCGTCACTGGTCATCCGGGTGATCAGCGTCGAGGTTCCCACCGTATCCATCTCCGTAAAGGAAAGGCTCTGGATATGGGCGAACAGGGCGTGTTTCATCTGGGCCGCAAAACCCACCGCCGCCTTCGCCGCAAAATACTGCGCCGTGATGGAGCAGGTCAGCCCAATGATGCCAAGCGCGATCAGCACCAGACACATCCGACCGATATAGCCCCTGTCCCCATTGGCGATGCCGTTATCGATGATGGCCGCCATCACCAGCGGCACGAACAGCTCAAAGGAAGCCTCCAGCAGCTTGAACAGCGGCGCCAGAACCGTCTCCTTCTTATAATCCTTCAGATAAATGAGCAGCTTTTTCACTCGTTTCTACCTCCAAGTTCGGCTTTCGATTCCAATTTCCGTTACAGCCCGGAAAAATTGGACTTGCCTGTGTCTGTCTCCTATCGTATCATAGATTTTGATATAGGAAAATTATGATATTGATATGGTTTCCATATTTTTCTCATATATTTAATGCCGACGATAACAGAATGCCTGTCAAAAAACAGACGGCCGCGGCAGCTCTTCGCGGCGCTGGCATCAGGCTGTCCTGCCCGTTCATAAAAAGGAGAAAATTCATGATGGAGCTGAAGCAGCTTTACGAATTTGTCACAGTGGTAAAGGAAGGCACCATTTCCGGGGCCGCCAGAAAGCTGAATCTGTCCCAGCCGCCCCTGAGCGCACAGATGAAGCAGCTGGAGAAGGAATTTGGCTGCCTTCTGTTTGAACGGGGCCCCAGAAAAATCGTTCTGACCGAAGCCGGACGGCTTTTGTATGAGCGGGCCGTTACCATGCTGGAACTGGCGGATGTGACCAGAAAGGAGCTCATCGACTGCCGGGACGGCGTGACGGGAACGCTCCGCCTCGGCGTCGTTTCCTCGGTGGGCAGCAGCCTGCTTCCGGAATGGATGAAGGGCTTTCATGAACAGAATCCCGCCATCCGCTTTGAGCTGTTTGAAGCCAACACCTACCAGCTCCTGGAACAGCTTCATACGAACCTGCTGGAGCTCGCCATCATCCGCACCCCTTTTGAGGCTGAAAATCTGGTCTCCTTCCCGATCCGGAGAGAAACGCTGCTGGCGGCAGGGGACGCGCGTTACTTTGCGGAGACGGACTGCCTTGCGGACGGCATCCGTCTGGCCCAGCTTGCCCGGCTTCCCCTCATCCTGTACCGCCGCTGGGAGAAGCCTCTTTCTGAGGCTGCCGCCCAGGACGGACTGACACTCACCTGCTTCTGCCTCAATAACGACGCCCGTACCACCGCCAGGCTTGCGGACTGCGGGCTTGGCGTGGGAGTCATTCCCGCCTCCTCCAGAAGCTTTCTTCAAAATCCCCGGACCGAGGTTCATTCCATCCGGGACGAACGGCTTTCCTCCTGCATTCTTGCGGCGCATGGAAAAACAGCCAGGCTTTCCACCGTTGCCCGGCTGTTTCTTTCCTATCTGCAGACGCAGGCGGAGGCGGACTGCTCCTACAGCAGCTCCTTCAGCCCGTAGAGGCTGCCGGTTTCAAAATCCCGGTGTGCTTCCTTCTCCCCTGTCCGTCCAAAGCCCTCCGGCTTTTTCTTTCCCTTCGGGTTGAACCAGCAGGTATCGATGCCGGCGTTGAAACCGCCCTGGATATCCGAGGTCAGGGAATCCCCGATGATCAGCGTCCGGCTCCTGTCCAGTCCGGGAATCCGCAAGATAGGAAAGCACCTCTTCCGCTCCCTCCACCAGCTGCGCGCCCTCTCCCAGAAGCGCCTGATATTCCTGCTCAAAGGCCGCCCCGTCCCCTTTGATTCCAAGCGCATCAAACAGCCTTCCAAACCGGGTGGAAAGAAGCGTGGGCTTATCGATCTCACCCCGCTCAAACGCCTCCCAGAGCCCGCGGTTGATTTCTCCATATACGGCGTATTCCCGCTCCCCAGCCGGATAGCCGTGCCGGGTCATCGCCGTCATGAACGCGCTTTTTTCCGCCGCTTCAAAATCCAGGAAGGTTCCGTCCATATCCAGAAGCAGCGTTGTGTATCCAGTTTTTCTGTCGATCATTTTCTTTTCCTCACCCTGACGATTTTCCAGTTGCTCCTTCACTCGCCTTGGACGGCAAGCGGCAGAAGAATCTCCGTAGCGAATACCCCTTCCTCCGTCTGCCGGTTTAAAAAGCCTCCGTATTTTTCCACGATCCGATCCACCCGCTGCAGTCCAAAGCCGGGCAGGCCGCCCGAACGTTTGCGGCTCACAAAGCCCGTTCCCTTCCGCTGCGCCCTGCCGTTCATCCCGTTCATGACGGAAAGGTAAAACTGCTCCTGCAGGGTGTCCATATAAATCCGGATAAACCGGTTTTCCTCCTCTTCCACCTCTTCGCAGGCTTCAATGGCGTTATCCAGAAGATTTCCCACCAGCACGCACAGCTCCATGTCCGTCAGCTTCATCCCCTTCGGCACCTGAACCGTCACATCCGTCCGGATGCCCCGTTTTTTCATCAGTCCCAATTTGCTTCCCAAAACGGCGTCCATCATCAGATTCCCGGTCTTTATCACCGTGTCCACCTGATACAGATTTTCATCCAGCCGTCCCAGATAGGCGATCAGCTCCCCGTACTTCAAGCTCCGCATAGGCCTTCATCGCCTGGATATGATTGTGATAATCATGCCGCCAGCCCCGCATGGTGCGGTACATGTTTTCCACCTCGTCGTAGTGCCTGTCCATGAGATCGCTCTGAAAATGCTCCAGCTTCCGGTCCACCAGACGGGGCACCCAGAAAAAAAGAAAGGCCGCGTCCGCTGCCGCCAAAAACACAAGCCCTCCGATGATCCATCCTGTCATAACAGTCTCCGTTCACCTCTCCCTTTTCAGGAAATAATCAATAAACTGCCGGTTCAGCTCCTGATAAAGCCTCCGGCTCACCGGAATCCGGCTTCCGTCTGAAAGCAGGGCCGCCTCCCGTTCGATCGCCCTGACCTGCGCGATATTGACCGCATAGGAACGATGGCACCTGAAAAGCGGAACCCCAAGCCGGACCGCTTCCTTCTCCAGCGCGGAAATGCCGCTTTTTACGGTGATGCATTCCGACAGGGTATGCAGCTCGCAGCTGTGGGCAAAGGCTTCCATATAGCAGATTTCCTCCGCGTCCACCCGCTGCACGCCCTCCGGCATCTCCGCCATCAGGACGCGCTTCTGTCCGCCTCTTTTCTTCAGAAACTGATCCAGCGCCGCCCAAAGCTTCTCCTCCGATACCGGCTTGAGCAGATAGCGGAAGGCCTCCACCTCATAGCCCTGTACCAGATAATCCTCGTAGCCTGTCACGAAGAAAATCCCCGTCTGCCCGTCCGTCTCCCGCAGCGCTTTTGCCGCGCTCATCCCGTCCATATCCGGCATCTGGATATCCAGAAGCACAATGTCAAAACGCGTCTCCTTCAGGCTTTCCAGAAATTGCCTGCCTGTTGAAAACAGGGAAATGCGAAGAGCGTGGCCGCCCGCTTCGGCCCACGCTTCCAGATAGCCCTTCAGGAGGCTTCGCTGTATTTCCTCATCGTCGCAGACTGCGATGTTCATGCTACACCTGCCCCCTTCTCATTGCTCTTTTTCCAGCAGCACTTTGCACCGCTTTCTGCTGCAGGCAATGCCATATTTCAAAACGGTATGGATTCCCTCTTTTTTCCAATCCCCCGCATATCCCTTTTCGTTGATCTGCCGGATCGCCTTTTCGCATTCCGCTTCCATATCCGTTTCGGCGTATTTCACCTCCAGGATAATTCCCTCGTCGGCGTCGTCAATCCGTATCATGATATCGCTGAAGCCGTCTCCTGCCTCCCTGTTGGACGTCACTGTCCATCCGTCTTTAAAGCCGAGAATACCAAGCAGCATTCCATGATAAAAATTTTCCTTCGTCGGTTTTCTGACAAAGGTATCCCGGATGCTCACCGTTTTCTCCATATAGGAGGTGAACAGCCTTTCCACCTCTTCCGGCATTCCCGCCGCAAGCGCATTGCAGAACGCGTTCAGCAGTTTTCCATCCTTTGACGCCTTTTCCTTAAACAGCGTCAATATCTGTTCCGTAAAAATATTGCGGATCTCCCGGTTCGGGATAACCAGCCGGTACCGTTTTCCGTCCGGCTCTCCGCGCCAGGTGAGATAACCCGTCATGAAAAGAGCGCTCCAAATATTATCCGGAGAAGAATAAAGCTCCGGATAGGTCAGTTCCTGACGGATCTCCTTCTGAACCTCTTCCCCGCTTACCAGCTGTTCCATTTCCGTTCTGGTGAGCATTTTCCGCTCCGTCATCGTCTCCATGCTCTCCACAAAACGCTTCAGGACATCATTTCCGCTGGTATTCAGCCAGTAATTCTGCGGCGGCAGGTTTTTATGTCTCCGGTTCCTGCTGCAGTAACAGATCACGTCCCAGGGACAGTATACCTGCGAATTCCCAAACCGATACCCGTCATACCAGTCCTTCACAATTTCGTAATTTTCTTCCAGTCCATAATAAGCGAGGATTTCCTTCACCTCTTCGTCGGTAAATCCGAAATACTCGTCAAAATCCATATCCGTTATGGAAAAAACATTAAAATTGTTCAATCCCGTGAAAATGCTCTCCTTCGCCACCCGGAGGCAGCCGGTCAGGACCGAAAAATACAGGTTGTCGTTTGTTTTCAGCGCGGCCTCAAACAGATTCCGGACAAGCAGCACCATCCGGTCGTAGTATCCTCTCTCGTTTGCTTTCGCCAGAGGGACGTCATATTCGTCGATGAGAATGATCACCCGCTTATCAAAGTGCCTGCACAGCAGAAGGGAGAGCTCCCGCAGGCTTCCGCGCAGACTCTGATCGCTCATATCCTCTTTCAAAAGCAGAGAAAAGAACTCCTTGTCAACCTCCGTCAGTTTTGTGCTTTCCAGAAGGAACTGGAGCCTGCGAGCCTCCTCACGGATCACAGACGCCAGCATGTCCCTCGCCTCTTCGTAAGTTTCCGCCTCAATCCCCTTCAGGCTGATGGAAATGACCGGGAATTTTCCCATGTATTCTTCGCAGAGCTCCGCTTCCTCTGAAATTGCAAGACCATCAAACAGCTTCCTTTCACAGCCGATTTCAAAAAAAGACTGAAGCATGCTCATGTTCAGGGATTTGCCAAAGCGCCTGGGACGGGTGAAAAGATTGGCTTCCCCCCAATTTTCAAGCAGTACCTTAATCAGCCCGGTCTTATCCACATAATAAAAATCATCTCTGCGAATTTTTTCAAAACTTTCGATGCCCATCGGCAGCTTTTTCAATACGGCCATGCTGACATGCTCCCTTCTGAAATTTCTTACGATTATTATAGCCGAACTTTCGGATAAGCGCCAGATATTTTGACTTTTGAGATATGAGGTGGGCATTGGCTGTTAAAGAAAGCCCGATTCAGGAAATGATATCAGTAAGGTTCCGGCGGAGCGGCATCGGGCGGGAACTCCGGCGATTCATCGTTTCTTCCGCCGCGTTTTCTTATATGCTGTTTTAATACCAGTCGTGCTTCTCATCCCTGTTTAACGCTGCGATCCGTTCCATCTCGTCCGGGGTAAGCGCGAAATCAAAGACAGAAATGTTTTCTCTGATATGCTCCGGATTGCAGGAGCCGGGGATTACCGCCACGCCTTTCTGCAGATTCCAGCGCAGGATCACCTGCGCCGGGGTTTTCCCATGCCCGGCAGCGATTTCGCCAAGAACCGGATTGCCCAGCATGGTTCCGGTATACCCGCGTCCGCCCAGGGGATACCAAGCCTGGACAGCAATATTCTCCGGCAGACTCTGAATATGTCTGACAACAGGACTGTCCTGGTAGAAGGGATGGATTTCATTCTGAATTAACGCCGGTTTCACGGATACCTTCGGCAAAAAGGAATCCGTCTCCCGGATATAATAGCAGGAAATACCGGCAGTCCGGACTTTTCCATCCCGAACTGCTCTTTCAATCGCTTTGTATGCCGCTGTGTCATTGGATGCCGGATGATACAGGAGCATCATGTCAATGTATCCGGCATCCAGCTTCCTCAGTGCCTCGTCGATGGCCTTTTCCGCATGACCATACTGGTTTGGATACAGCTTGGTCTGTACAAAGATTTCCGAGCGCGGAACCCCGGATTTCCTGATTCCCTCTCCCACTTCCCGCTCATTTCCATAAAAAGAAGCGGTATCAATCAGGCGATAACCGTTCTGTATGGCCGTATATACCGCATTTACACAGGCAATACCGTGCAGGGCATAGGTTCCGAGTCCTACTGCCGGAAGGTCATACCCGCTGTTCAGCCTGATCACAGGTGCCGCGCCGTTTTTTCCCTTTTTCAAATTAATACCATTCATGCTTTTCACCTCTGTCCAGTCCGGCGATCTGTTCCATTTCCTCTTTGCTCAGTTCAAAATCAAAAATATCCAGAATGACTGAAATTCTCTTTTTCATTTAATTCATGGCTCCTCTGAAAAACTGCGCCATTTTATCGAACGGTATCACATCCATTTTATCATAAAGGTCCGTATGCACCGCGCCGGGAATGATCATCAGCTCCTTATTTTCCGCAAAAGGGTTATCCCTCACCACATCGGCATAGGCATCGCGGCTGAAATAGCAGGAATGCGCCTTTTCCCCGTGGATGATGAGCACGGCGCTGCGGATTTCACTGCTGTATTTTAAAATCGGCTGATTCATGAAAGACATGCACCCGGTCACGTTCCAGCCTCCGTTGGAATTTAAGGAACGGGAATGATAGCCGCGCTTTGTCTTGTAGTAGTCATGATAATCCTTCACATAAAACGGCGCGTCATCCGGAACCTCCTCCGCCACACCGCCTCCCAGGGCATAGCTTCCGTTCCTGTAATCCTCTGTTCTCTGAGCGTTCAGAGCCTTCCGTTTCGCATATCTGGCATCCGACGTATTTTCCGCGTCAAAATATCCGTTGGCATTCACCCGCGTCATATCGTACATGGTGGAAGCGACCGTCGCTTTGATTCTGGTATCGAGAGCCGCCGCGTTCAGCGCCATGCCACCCCAGCCACAGATACCGATGATTCCGATTTTTTCCGGATCAACATTGTCCTGTACGGACAAAAAATCCACCGCCGCCTGGAAATCCTCTGTATTGATATCAGGAGAGGCCATGTATCTGGGCTGTCCTCCGCTCTCTCCGGTAAAGGACGGATCAAAGGCGATGGTCAGAAAGCCTTTTTCCGCCATTGTCTGGGCGTACAGACCCGCCGCCTGCTCCTTTACCGCGCCGAAGGGTCCGCACACGGCGATGGCCGCCAGCCTGCCTTCCGCGTCCTTCGGCTCATAGAGATCCGCCGCCAGAGTAATGCCGTAACGGTTGTGAAAGGTCACCTTGCGGTGATTGACCTTTTCGCTCTCTGGAAATGTTTTATCCCATTCCTTTGTCAAAACCAGCTTTTCTTCCATTTTCTGAAACCTCCATTTCCTGTTCCATGATATAGACCATGTGATCCAGACAGTCAATTCTGTATTGATCCCGGTGCAGCTCCTCCAGAAGAGAAAGCCTGTGCTGAGCCAGAAGGTGAAGCTGCTCCCTCCGCCTTTCTTTCTGCTCCAGCAGCAGGAATTTTTCTATGAAAGGGCTGTCGCAGCCGACTCTCTCCCGCCAGATCCGCGATCTGGAGGAAGAGCTCGGCCAGCAACTTCTCATCCGGAAAAGCCACAGGGTGGCTCTTACGCCGGAGGGCGTCCTGTTCCGGAAAAGGGCGGAGGAAATCATCTCCATGGTGGACAAGACCGAGGCGGAATTTTCCTCCATGCAGAATGTCATCAGCGGAGATATTTATATCGGGGGCGGAGAAACACAGGCGATCCGCCAGATCGCGGAAATCATCCGGGAGCTTCGGGAGGAATGGCCCGGCATTCGTTGTCATCTGTACAGCGGAAACGAAGAGGATGTGACAGAACGGCTGGATAAAGGGATTCTGGATTTCGGCATTCTGATCGAGCCGGCGGATTTTAGCAGATATGATTCCATCCCTCTGCCCGCCAGAGATGTCTGGGGCGTGGTCATGAGAAAGGACAGCCCGCTTGCCGGGAAGGAATATGTGGAAAAAGAGGACCTTCTGAAGCTGCCGCTCATCTGCTCCAGACAGGCCATTTCCCAGCATCACAGCGGAAATTCATTTGCGGACTGGTTCGGAGCGGATCTGCAGAAGCTGGATATCGTAACCACCTTCAACCTCGTTTACAACGCGGCCATTCTGGTGGAAGCGGGCGTGGGATACGCGGTAACGCTGGACGGGCTCGCGGATACGGGCGGAGACAGCCCGCTGTGCTTCCGCCCGCTGAAGCCCCGGCTGGAAGCCGGTTTAAATATGATCTGGAAAAAATATCAGGTATTTTCCCCTGCCGCAGAGCTTTTTCTGGGCGAGGTACGCAGGCGCCTTCCCTGAGCGGGCCGCCTGGCCGTCCAGCCGGACGGTCAGGCCCAACGTTTGGAGCCTTTCGCTCTTTCCGGCGGCAGGCCTTCCGCTCAGTCGTGGATCTTCCAGCCGTTTAAAAATTTCGCGGTTTCCGCGGTGCTGTGGTCGATGATTTCACTGTGTCCCAGATCCAGCGCGGTGATGGCGGCCATGTCCTCATCGCTCAGGCTGAAATCCCAGATATTGAAATTCTCTTCCATCCGCTCCCTGTGCGTGGACTTGGGGATGATGACCACGCCGCGCTGCACATTCCAGCGAAGAGCGGTCTGAGCCGCACTCTTACCGTATTTCGCGCCGATTTCCGTCAGAACCGGGTGGGTAAAGATTCCATGTTTTCCTTCCGCCATCGGCCCCCATGCCTCCGGCTGCACGCCGAACGCCTTCATGTTTTCCAGCGCGCCGGTCTGCGCAAAGAAGGGATGCAACTCCACCTGGTTTACTGCGGGGATGACCTTCGCGTTCAGGCACAGGTCGGTGAGACGGTCCGGATAAAAGTTGCATATGCCGATGGCACGGATTTTTCCCTCCCCGTACATTTCCTCCATGGCGCGCCATGCGCCGTAGTAGTCGTTCATGGGCTGGTGGATCAGATAGAGATCGATATAGTCCGTTCCCAGCTTATCCAGCGAAACCTGAAAGGCTCTCTTCGCACTTTCATAACCGGCGTCCTGGATCCACAGCTTGGTGGTCAGAAACAGCTCCTCTCTGGCAATGCCGCTCTTCTGGATGGCCGCTCCCACCGCCTCTTCGTTAAAATATGCGGCGGCGGTATCAATCAGACGGTAGCCCACGGCCATGGCGTCGCTGACCGCCTGTTCGCAGACGGCGGCTTCCGGCACCTGAAACACACCGAAGCCTTCCATCGGTATTTTTACTCCATTGTTTAAAGTCACATATTCCATATTTACCTCCATGCCGAAGCACAAAACTGTTGATTGAAAAATAAGCCATCGGGCTTATTTTTCAATCTTTCCTCCTTAACCTTTTGGTTATGGTATAATGATTTCGCGCAGTACAATGACTGTACCGGCAGCAGGCAGCCGCAGCAACAGCTTCCTTTCACAGCAGAAGTATACAGCGATGCCCGCCGTATGTACACATCATGATTTTTATAGAGCATAAGTGTTTAATTATGCTAAAAGAGATGGAGGAACGAAAATGGATCTGATGCAGCTTCAATATTTTAAGATCATCGCGGAAACGGAGTCTCTGACAAGGGCGGCAAAAATACTGCATGTTTCCCAGCCTGCCATGAGCGCCATGCTGAAAAAGCTGGAGGAGGAGCTGGGCGTTGAGCTTTTTGACAGAAGTCCAAACCGGATTCATCTGAACCGGACGGGAGAAATTGCTCTGATCCACGTAAATACAATCCTGCGGAATGTGGAACAGATGAAAGCGGATCTGCTCAGCGCAGCCGGAAAGAGTCTGTCCCTCTCTATCGCCTTCTGTGATCCGGGCGTCCGCTGGTTCTGTGTCCCCCGTTTTTCCGTCGCCTGTCCCGAGATTCAGCTGAAGGACGATCTGTACGATGGGAATCAGGCAGCGGAGCTTCTTGCTGAGCGGGTGTATGACCTGATTGTCACACCGGGGCCGGTATCTGACAGCCGTATTCAAAGCCTCCCCCTTCTTCGGGATCAGGTTTATCTTTCCGTGCCCAAAGGCAGCAGTCTGTCTGACCGTACCGCCATTTCTCTGCGTGAAATTCCGGCCCAGCCGCTTCTGTATCCTCAGATCGGCGGGTATTTTCTCTCACAGATGGAAAGGGTGATTACGGAAGAGCATCTTCCCGTCACCCTGGTAAAAAACAATTTCAATATCACCCAGCATCTGGTACGCACCACAAATTTTCTGGCGACGGTCTCCACCCTGTCCATAGAGCTGAGAAACGACGGAACCCACCGGACGCTGATTCCCTTCAGCGATCCCGAGATGACCGTGCTGTATTACAGCTCCTTTCTGAAATCCGGCAGGGAGAAGGTAAAGGACTTTCTGCACTGGGGAAGTCAATATAAGGCCTGCGATAACAGCCGCTGAGACAGCAGCAAAAGGTGTTCCCCGTATTCCCGCCGGTATTGTCCATTTCCCCCATCGGTGTTACACTGAACCTGTACAGATAAAAACGCCGCCAGGGCGGCAGCCCGGACGGCAGTTCGTGCAGATGAGGAGACGGGCGGCATGCGCATTCTCCCGCCTGTACTCCGGAACGGAGGTTTATTATGAGAAAAAATTTCGGTGCCAAACCCTACACCTATCCCCAGCCGGTTCTGATCATCGCCAGCTACGATGAAAACGGAACGCCTGACGCCATGAATGCGGCATGGGGCGGAATCAGCGACGACACGCAGATTTCCATGTGTCTGAGCGCGGGACACAAAACCGTAAAAAATATCCTGAAACGGAAGGCCTTCACCGTCAGCATGGCCGACGCCGCCCATGTGGCCGCATGCGACTATGTGGGAATCGTCTCCGCGAACGACGTGCCGGACAAGCTGGAAAAAGCCGGCTTTCACACCACCCGGTCTGAATTTGTGGACGCTCCCCTGATCGATGAGCTGCCCATGGCGCTGGAATGCAGGCTCGTCAGCTATGACGAAGAATCCTGCCGGATGGTCGGGGAAATCGTCAACGTCAGCGCGGAGGAAAGCGTTCTGGATGAAAACGGGAAAATCGATCCCGGGAAGCTGCAGCCCATCACCTTCGATCCGGTCAACAACGCCTATCTGAAGCTGGGCGAAAAGGTTGGAAACGCCTTCCGGGACGGACTGGCGCTGAAATAACAGACCGCTTTATCCTGGAGCATCACTGATAATACTGCGCCTGCCACATCCGGCGGTACAGGCCTTCCTGTTCTGCCAGCTCCTCATGGCTGCCCCGCTGAACCACATTTCCGTTTTCAAACACCAGAATCTCTTTGGAGAAGCGGCAGGCGGACAGCCTGTGGGAGATGAACAGGGCAGTCTTGTTTCCGATGATCTCATGAAAGCCCGTGTAGATCTCGTTCTCCGCGATGGGATCCAGGGCGGCGGTGGGCTCATCCAGAATGAGAATGGGCGCTTCCTTGTAAAAAGCCCTGGCCATCCATACCTTCTGTCTCTCCCCGCCGGACAGATCGATGCCGTCATCCAGCACGCCGCGTCCCAGAGGCGTGTCCTCCTTCTGCGGCAGGCCGTCCACCATTTCCCACAACCCCGCAAGGGACAGGCACTGTCTGACCCGCTGTCTATCGATGTCCTCTCCGTTATCCGAAGCCACATTCTGGGCGATGGTGAGGGGGAGAAGCTTCACATCCTGAAAAACCGCTGCAATCATGGAAAAGTATTCTTCCCTTCCAAAGGAAGACAAAGGTCTTCCTCCCACCCGGATCGTGCCGGAAGTGGGCCGATACAGACCGCATAAGAGCTTCACCAGCGTGGATTTTCCCGCCCCGTTCAAGCCCACCAGCGCGATTTTCTCCCCCGGCCGGATGGCCAGATTCAGATCCTTCAGGGTGGGTACACGGCTTCCCGGATAGGTGAAGCTCACGTGCTCCAGCTCGATGCCTACCGCTTCCTTCCCGCGGGAGGAAGATGCAGAATCGGTCCCCACCTTTTTCCCGCTTCTTTCCGCTCCCGCTCCGGTTCCTTGAAAAATGTCCCCTTCACCCGATTCCAGAAACAGCCGCAGTCTGGAGTAATCGAAGCTCAGCCTCCCCAGCAGCTCTACGTTTTCCAGAAAAGCGCTGCAGGCCTGCTGGCAGCTGGCCACCACGGAAATGTACCAGACGAAATCCGAAACCGGAAGACTGCCCCGCACGATCTGGAGAATAAAATACAGATAGGCGCCCGCGTCCCGGACAAAGCACAGGAAGGCGTCGCAGAGATTGGCCGCAAAATAGCCGTTCTCCCAAAGGCGCACGTTTGTCTCCCCGGTTTTCCGCTCCCGCTTCAGGATGCCGAGCAGCCATCCGCCCAGATCATACATGCGGATGTCCTTTCCCGCCTGCAGGTCCCAGCCCCGCTCCTCCACATAGCGCATTTTCCGGGCCGCCTCATCCGCCGCAGGCCGAAGCTCATGATCCCTCCGCATCGCCTTCCTTTTCAGGAGGAATACCAGCAGTGCCGGAACCAGCACCAGAAGGGGAACGAGAGGGCTCTGCCGAAGCAGAATCAGCCCGTAAAGCAGAAGGCCGCCCGCCGCCGTCAGGCTCTGCTGCCAGATCATGGAGCCATCCCGCACCACGGAGTGCGGGCGGTAGAGGGAATCGTACACCGCATGGGCGTCCTCATTGAACTGCCTGCTCTCCAGGATCTCGTAGTCCACCCGCAGCCTCTTTTTTAACAGCCTGAGATTGAAATCGTCTTCAAACGGCCCCTGCATCCTTCTCATATAAGCCTTCAGCGCCGCCTGCAGCATGTTGGCGACAGCCAGCACCGCCACAAGCAGCAGAAGCACAGCCGCAAACCGCCTCAACTCCCAGCGCTCCTCCAGCCCCTGCAGCACCAGCTTTGGAAGCCGTGCGTTCAGCAGGGGCAGAGAAATTGCCACAAACGAAAGAAGCAGTACCGAAACCGCAGCCTTCGGCTCCCTTGTAAACTGCTCCCGCCAATGCCAGGCGGCGTTGCTTAAGAAGCCGTATCCCAGCTTCGAAGAAGCAGTCCGGCTTTTCCTGCCCAGCCTGTTCTTTTCTTTATCCTGTCCCATCCGTTTCTCACCCTTTCCATCCATCCGAAGCGCCATGCCTGTACCGCCCCGACTTTTTTTCAGCGCGCTCTTTTTCTGATCAAATGCAGTATAGCACATGCAGAAAAAAAGCGGGCCATTTTTGCACGAATGGCCCGCCTGATGCACGAATGGTTATTTCACGGCTCTTACTGCTTCTCCTTTCTCATTTCTTATAATCCACCGGCAGCCCCTCCCAGCGCTTCTTAAAATAGTAAGCCGCTTCCTTGGGCTGGCGCTGTCTGGTGAAAATTCCCTTCTTGTTTCCGTTCATCCGCATGATTCCTTCCGTGGTCTGGAAATCGGCAAAGTTCCAGACCAGCTCTCCTGCCACAAAATCATAGGAATCAAACACGCGGTGGCACATCTCCAGATATTCCACCTGATACTCCTGACTCCACATCACGGAAGGAAGCTTATGCTCCGCCGGACTGGTATCCGCCCCATACTCCGTGAAAATCACAGGCTTATTCATCTGCTTCTTTGCCCAGCCGTCCATCTCCTCCCGGAAGGCCTCTTCGGCGTCTGAAATCTCATATCCGCCCATCATATACCATCCGTAATAACGGTTCAGGGAAAGGAAATCGCAAAGCTGGCAGCATTTGCAGGTATCCGGGCCGGAGTTTCCGATCATGGCAAAGGTTCTGGGCCGCTTCTGCGGGTCCACCTCCCTGGCTCTGGCAAAAATCTTCTCAAAATACGGCACGGCGGAATCCTCCGTGGTCTCCGGCTCGTTGAACAGGCTCCACGCGATGACGCTGGGATGATTCTTATCCCGGCAGATCATGTCCTCCACACACTGGAGATGATGGGCGAGAAGCTGCGGAACGGTGGAAGCCTCAAAAAATGAGGTTTTCTTTCCGGAAGAGGCCTCGGCAAAATTCATCAGGCTGCGGAACATGCCCACTGCCGCCACCTCATCGATGATCAGGATGCCTTCCCGGTCAGCCATCTGATAAATTTCCTCGCTGTAGGGATAATGAGAGGTGCGGAAGCAGTTTGCCCCGATCCACTTCAGGCATTCAAAATCCCGCTTCATCACGCCGATATTGAAGCCTCTTCCAACAATATCGCTGTCCTCATGCTTTCCGAAGCCCTTCAGGTATACCTTCCTGCCGTTGACCAGGATATCTCTGCCCTTCACTTCAACCGTGCGGATGCCGATCCGGTCCGTGTACTCGTCAACCGGTACGTCTCCATCCATAATCCGCAGCCGGATTTCATAAAGGTAGCCGTCTCCCACATCCCACTTATGGGCATCGGACACACGGAGCACGCCCTCCTTCCCTGCGGCGGAGGCTGCAGGCCTGTGCTCCCTGTCATACAGTTCCACAAGCACCTCATGCTCACCCGTTGTCTCCACAGTATAATGGACCAGCGCATCTGCCCCGTCGAACTCACAGGTTACAGTGTAATCTTCGATATGCTCCTTCGGCCAGGCAACCAGCTTCACCGGCCGCTGCAGTCCGGAATAATTAAAGAAATCAAAATACGGTTTGGACATCTTTTTCCCGTTCTTCAGAACCTTCGTTGTTCCACAGGGAATACGGGTCTCGCTCAGTTCGTTATTGACCTTTACCACCATCTTATTAAAGGCATTATACTCAACGAGATCCGTCACCGGCGCCAGAAACGGCAGGAACCCGCCTTCATGAGCTGCCGCCTGCACGCCGTTCACATAAACGCAGGCGCAGTGCGTCGCGCTGCCGAAGCGGATGGCAACCTCCTTTCCCTGCCACTCTCCGGGGACGAAGAAATCCGTCTCATACCAGACATCTCCCGTATATTCCCTGATCTCCTTATCCGTGTAAAAATCCTGAAAGCTCGCCGGGACGGGAATCCTCTCCTCTCCCGGCACACCGTTCTTCCAGTCTTTTCCTTCTCCCTCCTGTTTCCAGTCCAGTGAAAATTTCCACATCCCGTCCATGCTCACTGAACGTCTGGTGGATGATTCTACCGGATACAGCATCTGACATGTTCTCATACGTATTCCCTCTGCCTTTCTTAAAAATCCATGCCGAATGGCACTGTTTTCCTCCATGTTTTCCGAAATAATCAGGTTTTAAATTCCGAAAGCTTCTCCTTTCTCCTGTTTTCACAGGTATGATCAATATACGGTGATCTCCTTCAGGAATACCTCGTCTCTTGCCGAGGTGATATGAACCAGCAGACGCTCTGCTCCATATTCCAGCGTTTTGGTAAGAGGATTCTGTCCGGTAAACGGATCCGCCAGCTGGCAGATTTTCCGATTGCCGATGGTGGTTCCCTGATAAAACGGATACCGGTTTCCATCGGCCGTTTCCGCCACGATCTGAAAGCTTTCCACCCTCTGCCCTTTTGCAATATCTTCTCTGAGAACGATATATTTAAAATCGTTTCTGGCATGATCAAAGGTAATCTCATATACAGGCTGGGTGGGAAAGCCGTTTTCCCTCTTTCCCGTCCGGGCCGGAATGGGATGTCCCAGTTCTCTGTCCAGAAGCGCCCCAAGTTCCTGCAGCCGTTGTACGTCCCTTACATCCATCAGCCCATCCCGATTGGGCGGAAGGTTCAGGTTCAGACAACAGTTGGCTCCCACAGAATTCAAATATACCTGAAACAGCCGTTCCAGGCTGTGCGGTTCCTCTTTTTCATGCCAGAACCACCCGGGACGGATCGACATGTCGATCTCTGCCGGTGTAAATGTCAACCCTTTGGAATACAGAATATTGTCCAGAGTTCCCAGGTTCTGGCAGGTATTGTACAGGAAGGAAAGGTCTCCTTCCTCTGCCATCGGCCCGGGGCCTGTCTGCTTTTTGCCGTAATGACACAGTTCCGAAGGAACGACCGCCCATTCCGAATGCCGCGCGGTTCCGGCCTCATTTCCACACCACCGGATATCCGGGCCGAAATCGTTGAAGATCACGGCATTCGGCTGATATTTTCGGATCAGCTCAAAATATGCCGGAAAATCATATATCTGTTTCTTTCCATTCGGCCCTTCTCCGCAGGCGTTATCAAACCAGACATAAAAAATATCCCCGTATTCCGTCAAAAGCTCTTCCAGCTGTCTGCAGAAATATTCATTGTATGCTTCTGTCCCATACAGTTCGCTGTTGCGGTCCCATGGCGACAGGTAAAACCCGAATTTAATCCCTCCCCTGCGGCAGGCCTCCGCCGCTTCCTTTACCACATTTCTCCGACAGGGTGAATTTTTTACGCTGTGCTCCGTATAGCGGGAAGGCCACAGGCAAAACCCGTCATGATGCTTGGCGGTAAGCACCATTCCTTTCATTCCTGCGTTCCGGATGGTCTCCACCCATTGATCGCAATCCAGCTTTTCCGGATTGAAGAGAGCTTCGGATTCCTTTCCGGTTCCCCACTCCTGGTCCGTAAAGGTATTCATTCCAAAATGGACGAAGGCATAAAATCCCATCTCATACCAAGCGATCTGTCTTCCATCCGGCTTTACCGATGCCGCTTCCTTCAGAAAATTTTTCATCTCAATCCTCTCCCTTTGTGCAAATCTGATTCAGATGAATTTATTATAGCTTATTTTTCTTCCGCAGGAAAGGCGCTTTCCCGCGGAAAGATCCCACGTTTTCCCGGCCAATGCACAAAGCAGTGAGCGCGCATTAACTTTTTTTGTCCAACAGGAAATAAAATTTCCTGTTGGACAAAAAGAAGGCCATTCAGATCCCGCAGCCCTTTTCCGGACTGCAGAGCCGAACGGCCCCACATATAAATTCATCCTTTCACCGCACCGATCATAACGCCCTTTACAAAATATTTCTGCACAAAAGGATAAATACACAGAACAGGCACAGTCGTCAGAACGATCGTGGAATATTTGATCGCTTCCGCGAACTGGTTAACCTGGTCATTCTCTGCCGCAGCCGAATTCAGTACGTTGGAGTTTGCGATCAGGATTGCTCTCATAATATTCTGGATCGGCAGCTTATCATTGTCCTTCAGATAAATGGAAGCATTGAACCAGGAATTCCAGTGACCTACTCCGTAGTACAGGAGCAGTACGGCAAGGGTAGGTTTGATCAGCGGAACCACAATTTTGAACAGAATGACCAGATCATTGGCGCCGTCAATATAGGCTGACTCCTTCAGCGACTCCGGCAGGCCTTCAATTGCCGTTTTGCAGATAATGGAGTTGTACACACTCAGAGCTCCGGGCAGGATCAGTGCCCACAGAGAATTGTACAGTCCCAGGTCACGAATGTTCAGGTAAGCAGGAATCATACCTCCTGAGAAAAACATGGTAAACAGGATCAAAAACTGGATGGCCGGCTTGAACATCATTTTTTTGGATGACAAAAAGTATCCGGTAAATATGGTCAACAGAATATTGATCGGCAAAGATACCACCAGTACGATCAAAATGTTCCGGTAACCGGAAAGCAGAAGCGGATGCGTCAGCGCAAGTCCGTAAGCTCCTGTCGTAAATTCATGCGGCCAGAGCAGGATTCCCGGATGGGAAACCAGATAGGTGTTTGATGTAAATGACGCGCACACCACATACCATATAGGATATACTGTAACAATACACAGCACAATCAAAATCACCGCATTTACCACAGAGAAAATTCTGTCCCCGCGGGATTCTTTTACTTTTGTTGCATGACCTTTTTTCATAGCAGTATTTCCTCCCTTTTCAGAACAGACTGGACTCTGTGGCCTTTTTACTGATCGCATTTGTAATCAGCAGGAATACGACATTGACCAGCGTGTTAAATAATCCGATTGCAGTTGATTTGGAATACATGGGCGACCCGCCGCTCGTCGGGAACGACAGGCG
>UQVK01000035.1 GCA_900544445.1 uncultured Lachnospiraceae bacterium | reverse complement strand
GCTTTTAAGTTTGTGGGATAAGTTTGTGCAAAATTCGATATTTGCTCATTTATAGCTAAAATGATGAAGGAGGATTTTCGGGGAACAGGGAGCAAAAGGAGAATGATCATGAAGTGGGAAATTACGAAGATGAAAAGAGAAAATCCGTTTCGCGTTTCTTTTCTGAGCGTTGCCGTTATCTGCTGCGTGGCCCTGAGTATTGTATTTTACTATATCAGCTATGCAAATAACCGGGAAACGCAGGTACGATATACGCAGGAGAAAATGGAACTGATTCTTCGGGATTTTGAAACCCAGCTCCGGATGATGAAAGATGTTTCCCTGAGAATTGCATCGAATTATGAATTTCATCCTTATTACTTTAAACAGAATGTGGCAAGAGAGTTGTCCATGCTGGAAACATTTGAACAGTACCGATATTATACAGCTTTAACGGAAGATTATTTCCTGTATTATGGAGGAAGCAGGATTTACCGTTCTACCGGCTCGACATTGGATCTGGACCTGTTTATGCAGACCAGGACAGGGGACCCGGAAGAATGGCAGAGATTTCGAGAAGCCCTGGAAACGATGCAGAATCAGGAGGACTTTACGATGGTTTACGGGGAACTGAAGGTTCTGCCTGAACTGGACGGAATATATGTGCTGGTCCCACTTCGAGTGCGTGAAAGCGGGCAGCAGAATACTGCAGTGCTCGGATTTGCGGTGAAACCTGAGACATTGGAGGAGCGTTTTCAGCTTGTAAGCGGTGGAATGGAAGGGACGATCACATTGTATGGAAGAAGCGGGGAACTCCTTTTTTCCAGTCAGGATGCTACAGGGCAGGAGAATAAAAAGAATTTGATGGAGATGGTCTCTGAGGATGGGTGCTACCGCCTCTGCTGCAGTGTGCAGAGAGAAAATAATATGCAGAGCAGCCTGTTTTTCCTGCAGATGGTGCTTGTTCTGGTAGATGTGTTCCTGGTGTTTGTTATCGCCAATATTTTTGCGGAAAAAGCTTACAGGCCCATTCGGACATTGACGGACAAGTATCATGAAAAGTTTTTTGCGAAGAAGAACAGGCATGAAAATGCTTTGGATGAGCTGAGATTTATTATGGACAGCATGCTGCAGAACAATCAGGAGGCTGCCAGACAGATCCGGAACAATCAGAAAATGCTGCGTAATCAGCTGCTGCAGATGCTGGTGGACGGAAGTGCATTTGTGGAGGTGCTTCCCTATCTGGAAAAGTTGGGAATCTATCTTCCCGGGCCTGTATACTGTGTGATCAGTATTTCCTTTGAGGACGAAGAAGGGATGACAAAGGAGCTGCAGATCAGGGTGCAGGAGGCGCTGGAACAGCTGTCAGACGAGAAGGAAAGGGAGTATGTTTATGTGATCTGCGGCTTTGAGAGGAAGCTTTTCAACGTGATCTGCAGCATGTCTTCCGCGGAGGAGAAAGATGTTCTGGAAGAGATGATAGGAGCTGTGGCAGAGAGCTTTGGCTATAAGCCGGTCATCGGAAGTGGAAATACCTATCAGGCTCTGGAAAATCTGTCGGCGTCCTGGCTGGAAAGCATGGATGAGATTCACAGCAGGAAAAAAGACGCCAGGAGGGGAAAAAATAGAGGTTCTGTCTATAAGTATAATGCAGAAGAGCTGCAGCAGATTGTGGATGTACTGGAGAATGGAAATGAGGCAGAGGCAGAGAGGCGGCTTGAGTCTCTTGCGGAGAAATGGGAAAAGGAGCCTGTGTCCATGCTGATGAGGCAGTATATTCTGGCGGATTTTCTGGGGGAAATGAGAAAACTGTATGGAAAATATCAGCTGGAAATATCCAAAAAGAATATCAGCCTGCTTATGTCGGCCAGGAATACGCAGGATTTTGAAAGAGCGGCAGGAAATATGATCCATGAATTCTGTGAAGGCTATGAAGCGTTCAACAGCAGGGAGGGAGAAAAGGAATCGGACCGAATCTGTGATTATATCAATGCGCATTTTTTTGAATATGATATTTCCATCGAAAATGTGGCCGAAAATCTTCATACCAGTACTGACGCCGTCCGGCAGGCGGTTTTAAAGCGTACCGGCAGGCTGTACCGGGATTATCTGATTTATCTCAGGATCGAATATGCGAAGGAACTGCTGGGGCAGGAGAATATATCGGTGGTGGATCTGTGCCGGAAGGTCGGCTATGGAAATGTGTCGCATTTTATCAAGCTGTTTCGGGAGGTTACCGGTGTGACTCCCGCAAAATACAGGAAAAAAGTAAAGGGGAAAGACGAAGGAGGACAGGAGTGAAAAACCAGGAGAGAAAAGAAGCAAGGCGATATGATACTCCATACAGATGCAGGGAGCTGACGGCCGGAGTATACAGCGGATATGCGGAGGATAAAAAGAAAAGAGCAGAGGAGACCTTTGCGCAGGAAAAGAAATTTTACCCGGAAAAGAGCGGCTATCACATCTATTTTGGAGATATTCACGGGCACAGCAGCCTGTCAGACGGTTCCCCTGACATTGATGCCTATTATCAGGATATCAGGGACAGGGAAAAGCTGGATTTTTGCGCGTTGACCGATCATGACCATGGGGGTGTCGGCAGCAGCGAGCTGTTCGGAGAAAAATGGGAGCTTACGAAGCGAAAGGCTGCAGAGTATTATGAACCTGGCCGGTTCACCACGATTCTGGGATATGAAAGGGATTCCTATCCCTGGTACAATAATCTGGTCGTTTATTATAACAGCCATGAAGGAGAAATGCTCCGTGGAGAGGTGGACGGTGAAATGACGAAGGAGGAGCTTCTGGCCGCGCTCAGACGGGAGGATATTCTTCTTGTTCCGCATGATACCTATAATCTGACGGCGGGAGCAGATCTTGGCTCGATTCCGGAGACTCTTTTTACACCGTTAATAGAAGTATATTCCCGGGGAGACAGCGCGGAATATTTCGGGAATCCCTGTAACGGGGAAGTATACCGGTGTGAAGGGGGATTCTGGCAGGATGCGCTGAAAAGGGGAGCCAAAATGGGCTGTATCGCCGCTTCAGACGATCATTTCAGAGGCGTGAAGGGCTATGAGAAAAACTACCGTGGAATAGATGCTTATGCGGGGAAAACGGGGGTCCTTGCAGAGAAAAATACGTTGGAAGCCATCTTTGAGGCGCTGAAGGCGAGACGTTGCTATGGGTTTATGGACGGCAGAATCTGGATCGACTTCCGGATTAACGGTCATTATATGGGGGAAGAATTTTCGGATCGAAATGACCGCTCCGTGTACATCAGGGTGGAAGCAGATGCCCCGGTAAAAACGATCACCGTCGTAAAGAACTGTCGTAATTATATTGAAACCAGGCAGACGGAGCTGATGATATTTGATTACAGGGCGGAGCGTGAAACTGACAACTATTATCTGCGGGTCGAACTTGCGGATGGACGTTTTGCCTGGACCAGTCCGATATGGATCACCCTGGAAAAGAATAAATGACGAAAATTCTGTGTAAATAGTATGTAAATTCAGCAAAATAACGTTTTTGCCTTGGAATCCGCTTTTTCTGTTCCGGCAGGAAAAAGAACAGTTTGCGGGAACTACGAGATTGAAACACGCAAGAAGGGGAACCTATAATGATCTCAGGCCACATGAAGGAGCGCTGCAGGAGAGAAAGGAGGAAATGGATAAAAGGCGCAGATAAGAAATGATTAACAGAATCTGATGAGAATCAGAAGAGTCTTCAGAACAATGAAAAGGGGGATTCCAAGTATGAGAAAGAAAACGAAGGGCCGAATTACAGCAATGGCAATGGCGTGCGTAATGCTGTTTATGGGAGCCTGTGGCGCTCAGCCTTCGACAGGGGATGCTGCTCAGGAAACTGACAGCCGGCAGAGCGGCGAAAGCGCTCAGAGCGAGAGTACCGCAGCAGAAAGTGAAGCCGGGGCCGCGGTCTCAGAATATCCGGATTATCTGAATCTGGACAATACATATCCGGTTATTAAAGAAGGGGCAGAGCCCATAAAGCTCAGAGTGGCCATGACCATGCAGGATGCCTCAGGAGAGTGGGATGACCTGTGGCTGTCCAAATACTTAAAGGACAAGTACAATATCGAACTGGAAATGGAATATCTTTACTATTCTACCCTTTCAGAGAGAAAATCTCTGATGTTGAATTCGGGTGATCTTCCGGATATCATGATCAACTGGAATTTTACCGCTGATGAGCTTGTAAAGTATGGCCAGGAAGAAGGACTGCTTTTAAGATGCGACGAATATATGAATGAAACGCTGACGCCGGGCCTTGTACATTATTGGTCGGATGAAGTGAGAAAGGCATGTACTACGCCGGATGGGCATGTGTACTCTCTGCCAAATCTGAAGGATGGATCTGGTGAAAATGTGGGTTCTCTGTCAAGGCTTTTCATCAATAAGGCCTGGCTGGATGAACTTGGGCTGGAAATGCCGCGAACCCTGGATGAATTCGTGGATGCGATGTATGCCATTAAAGAGGCGGATCCGGCAGGTGTAGGAAGCGAAAATCTCTTTCCGCTGGGTGGAGGAATGACGACGGAGAATACTACCTGGTATCTGCTGAACGCGCTTGGGTATAATACGGCTTCTACTACTGTGAATGCGTCCGCCACACCCTGCATCCGGGATGGAGAGGTTGTGATTCCGGTTTATGATATGGACGTTTATCAGGAATATTTAAAGCTGATGAATCAGTTCTATCAGGACGGTATTATCAACAGTAATTTCTTTACCATTGAGACGACGGAAGTGAACGCTCAGATGAATGCCGGACAGACAGCGGTATATAATAATGCACCTTTTGTTTCCGGTATCAGCACCTGGTCAGACTGGGCGGCCTGTTATCCGTTGACCAGTGACTGGCAGGAGGAGCCGGAAGCGGCAGATTCCCCCACTGTAACGATCGGAGGCGTTGCCATCAGTGCAGATACGGAGTATCCTGAACTCTGCATGCGTTTTCTCGATATCTTCTATAATAATAATCCGGATAGCTGCCGCCAGTTCTGGGGAGGACCGGGGGATCCGCAGTATGATTATGGTTATGTGACGGTACGCTGGGATGAGGAAGCCCAGGAAATGAGAATGGATGCGTCAAAGTTCCCGGAAGGTTATGCGGAATGGGATTACATGGTAGAATTCATGGCCGGTAATACGATGGACTTTGGAGCTGGCGGGCTTCGGGAATCGATCGTAAAGCGTGCGGCGGATAACGGTCACGAAATGGCTCCGCATCAGGAATATGATGTGACCATTCCGGATCATCACTGGCGTGCGAGCATGGCGGAAAATGTGGTACCTTATGTAAAGGATACGTTCCCTACCATTTATTATGTGGATGCGGAAACGTCGCAGAGGCTTACGGATCTCCTCACGGTGATTCAGCCGTATGTGGAGGAACAGACGGCCCTGTTTATTTCCGGAGGGCGTCCTCTTTCCGAAACCGGCGATTTTGTGGAAGAACTGAAGGGCATGGGTATGGAAGAGCTGCTGACGATTTATAAAGACATTTATACCGCTTATAACAATCAGTAAGACTGCCGTTCATTTACCGTGCGGAAAGCTTCTTCCGCACGGTAAATTTTTGAAAGCTGTTCTTTAAAAAAGGAAAGGGGAATTCAACCTTGAAGAAAAAATTTTTAAGAAGCTGGCAGTTGTACGTTCTTCTGCTTCCGGCTGTTGTCTATGTATTTATTTTTAACTATATGCCGTTGTATGGCGTTCAGATTGCATTCCGGGACTACAGTACCAGAGCCGGGATATGGGGAAGCGACTGGGTGGGGCTGGAATATTTCAAAAAATTTGTGGAATTCCCCAATTTCTGGCTGTTGATCAAAAATACTCTGGGGATAGGGCTGTATTCCATTGCTACCTTTCCCTGTTCCGTCATTTTTGCTCTGATGCTGAATGAGGTAAGAAATACAAAGTTTAAAAAGACGGTTCAGATGATCAGTTATATTCCGCATTTCCTCTCTACGGTGGTCATCTGTTCCATGCTCACGCTCTTTTTGAATGAAAGGACGGGAGTGCTTAATGAAATTATTGAAGCCCTTGGAGGAAACAGGCAGGAATTTCTGACTGTACCGGCCTACTTTAACGATATTTATGTTTGGTCCGGAGTCTGGCAGGGGCTTGGCTGGGGAGCCATCATTTATATGGCAGCACTGGCCGGAGTTTCTCAGGACCTGATCGACGCGGCGAAGGTAGATGGAGCAACCAGACTGCAGGTTATCTGGCATGTGAATATTCCAAGTATCCTGCCTACTATTGTGATCATGCTGATATTCTCCTGCGGAGGCATTCTTGGAGTCGGTTTTGAAAAGGTCTATCTGCTGCAGAATTCACTGAATCTTTCTGCCTCCCAGGTGATATCCACCTATGTATATGAAATCGGTATCAGAGGCGGGCAGTTCAGCTATTCGTCTGCCATCGGATTATTTAATAATGTTGTGAATGTGGTAATACTGGGAATTGTGAACGCATTTGCCAAGAAGGTGAGCGGTACGGGGATCTGGTAAAAGGCTGCGGTTCTTTGCAACAGGAAAGGAAAAAGAATGGGGAAATTAAAATCGGACAAAACATTTACGGTGGTCAATTATACCCTGCTGGCGATATTGACGCTGATCATATTATATCCGTTATACTTTACGGTAATCGCTTCCATCTCAGAGCCATATGAGGTGGTTTCGGGAAATGTGGTACTCTGGCCAAAAGGATTTACACTTGAAAGCTACGCACAGATATTCCACAATGAAGAAATATGGACCGGATTCAGGAACAGCACGTTATATACGGTGTTTGGAACGATGATGAGCCTGATTTTGACCATTCCGGCAGCCTATGCCCTGAGCAAAAAGAATCTCTGGGGACGGGGAATTATCACGACCTATTTTGTGATTATCATGTATTTTTCCGGCGGCCTTCTTCCAACCTATCTGGTGGTTCGGGATCTCGGGCTGCTGAATCAGCCGTATACGTTGGTCATTATAGGAAGCTTTTCCGTATATAACATGGTGGTGGCGCGGACATACTATCAGTCGTCGATTCCGGAAAGTCTGTATGAGGCTGCGGAAATAGACGGATGCTCCGGGTTTGGACAGTTCTTTCGGATTGCCATTCCTCTTTCGAAGCCAATCATAGCCGTGATCGCGCTGTATTATGCTGTTGGCAGGTGGAATGACTTTTACAATTCTCTGGTGTATATCACAAATTCTGATTATTATTCCCTGCAGCAGATTCTGAGGAATATTCTGTTGGAAAGTCAGAATGCTCTTTCGGCCATCAATGGAGATACCATGTCTTCTGAAGAAATGGCATATTTTATGAGGCGGGCTTATCTGGCGGAGGCAATGAAGTATGCCATCATCTTTGTTTCCTCGCTGCCAATGCTGTTGATCTATCCTCTTGTACAGAAGCATTTTGTCAAGGGAGTCATGGTCGGCTCTGTGAAGGGATAGGCGTATCCGGGAGGAATGAAAATGCACAGGGGACTGTTGTTTGATCTGGACGGGGTGATTGTGGATACCGCAGAATATCACTACCTGGCCTGGAAGGAAATAGCCGGACAACTGGGAATCCCGTTCACCCGGAAGGATAATGAACGGCTTAAGGGCATCAGCCGGATGGATTCTCTGGGGATTCTCCTGAATATCGGCAGAAGAGAACTGGGGCAGGAGGAGAGCAGACGATATTGTGAAGAAAAGAACAACATTTATCTGAGATATATCAGAAAAATGGGAAAAGACGGACTTTTGCCAGGGGTATTGGATTTCCTGCATGAAGCGAAACGGATGAAATATCTTCTGGCGCTTGGTTCTGCCAGCCAAAATGCGGAACTGATTCTGGAAAGGCTGGAATTGACCGCATGTTTCGACGCTGTCATAGACGGGACAAAGATTTCAAGAGCCAAGCCTGATCCGGAGGTATTTGTAAAGGGAGCGTCCGCTTTGGGCGTTGAACCGGAGGAATGTATCGTATTCGAGGATTCAGCGGCAGGGATCAGGGCCGCTCATGCGGGGGGAATGAAGGCCATAGGTATCGGGAACCGGGAGAATCTGCCGGAGGCAGACGGGATCCTGGATGGATTTTGTGGAATCATTCCGGAGACGGTGGAAGCAATGCTTATATGAAGATGGGCGACAGGATTCTGCCGGAAAGGTCTGGCGGAGGAATTCCGAAAGGAAGGTACGGATGAATCCCACAAAATGGAAAGAACAGAAGTCCGAAGGCGAAATAGAGGCCTTCGGACTTCTTCTCTCGAGTGCGCCCGGCGGGCGCGCTTTATTTATCAGGACGCTCAATGACCGAACATGACTACTGCGTCCCTTCCGCCGCCTGCTGGGCCTGCTGCGCCGCATAGGCGTTCTGAAGTGCGGTAATCTGCTGGGTCAGGCTGTCGATTTCCTGCTGCGCCTGGGTAACGGCAGCTTCGGCAGTCGCCTTTGACGCGTCATCCGTCGCTGCCGCCGCCTGCTGCTGCGCGGTGGCAAGAGCGGTCTGCGCATTCTGAAGCGCGGCCTGGTAGGTTGCCATCTGCGCATCGTAGTTGTTCAGCAGATTGCGTGCGTTAATTTCCTGCTGCTGCTGTTCAATAACGGCGGCAGCTGCGGCCGAATCCGCAAAGAATTCCGCGTTATGCGGGCATTCATTGGCTGCCTGAGTCACATTTCCGGAGAGCGTCGCATCGTTCGAAGGCGTCAGTTCCAGAGTTCCTGCAACCTTGAACGGGCACTGATCCGTGGCCTTCAGGCCGGAATATTCACATACAAAGCCCTGATAGTGTACGTCACAGGTCGCTGTAGGAACTGTGCCCTGTGCGAAATACTCAGTTTTCAGATCCGTACAGAGTCCGTCAATGGGAAGCTTGCCGGACTGCGCGCATACGGTGGCGGTGACGATGTCGCCGGGAACCTCAAAGGCCTTGTTTTCCAGATTTTCATGAATCTGGCTCATGACCGCCCGCCAGAGTGTTTTGGCCAGATTTCGCTCCCCGTTTCCGCTTGCGAGTTTGGCGTTGTTGTCATAGCCTGCCCAGGTGGTACAGGTATAGTAGGGGGTATAGCCGGCAAACCAGACATCGTTGTAATCAGAAGTGGTTCCGGTTTTGCCCGCGATGGACATGCCGCCGAAGTTGACGGCAGTACCCGTACCGGTGGTGACCACGTCCACCATGGCGTCCGTCAACAGGAAAGCGGTGCTTTCCTTGATGACCTGACGGGATGTGGGCTGGGTGTTGTCAAGAATCACGTTGCCGTCATGGTCCACAACCTTGGTATACAGGGTGGGCTCGATATAGGTTCCGCCATTGGCAATTGTGGCATACGCTGCATTCAGTTCCAGATTGGTTACGCCGTGGGTGATTCCGCCGAGAGCCAGAGGCTGTGCCACATCCGAATAAACCTGTCCGTTGATTTCTTCTCCGTCCGTCAGCGTGGTAAAGCCGAAGTTCAGCAGGTAATCATAGCCGGTCCGCGGCCCGATAAAGGTCAGCGTTTTAACCGCTATGATGTTCAGGGAATCAGCGATACCTTCCCGCAGGGAGCAGATGCCTCTGTAGCCGGAAGAGTACCAGTTGGAAACCGGCCGTCCGCTGTCATAATTGAAGGGGGCATCCACGAAGACGTCCGCCAGCGTCAGCCCTGCGCTGTCCAGAGCGGGAGCATAGGTGGAGACGATCTTGAACGTGGAACCGGGCTGTCTCGGTGAAGAGGTGGCGCGGTTCAGCGTACGGTTTGCCTCCTTGGCGCCGCGTCCGCCCACGATGGCGACCACATAACCCGTGGACTGATCCTCGATGGTCATGGAAATCTGAGGCTGGGGCGTCATGGATATGCTTTCTGCGATCACCTCTCCGCCGTCCTGAAGAAGATAGGCCTTGTATTCCTCAATCGTTGCGTTCGCTTCATCCTGAGAGGAGAAGAGCAGAGGATACTGGCTGGTATTTCCGTTTTCCTCCATCCAGGTCTCCAGCATTTCCTTACTGAAATTTTCTGTCTCGCCGTCCTCACGCTCAATGGTGAGCTGGTAGTCCAGATACCAGGTGGTTCCGTCCGGATAGTTCTCCTCATTGGAGCAGACTTCGTCCGCAATCGCCTGAATCGTGGGATCCTGCGTGGTATAGATCTTCAGGCCGCCCGCATAGAGCAGGGAATAGGCCTGAGTTTCCGAATAGCCCGCTTCCTGCAGGTCTTCCATGACGTCCTCAGTCACGGCGTCCACGAAATAGGAGTTGACCTGAGTCTCTCCGGTTTCCTCATTGACGGTCTGGATACGGGAGTATACATCGTCAGCCAGAGCTTCGTCGTACTCGCTCTGTGTGATATAGCCCTGCTCCAGCATTTTGTCGAGCACATCCTGCCGGCGTTCCGCATTGTTATCCGGATGGGAAATCGGATTATAACGGGAAGGATTCTGGGTGATGGCGGCGATGACGGCGCATTCGGAAAGATTCAGATCCCATACATTTTTCCCGAAATAACGTCGGGAAGCGGCCTGAACGCCCAGCGTGTTCTGGCCCAGATTGATGGTATTCATATAATTTTCCAGGATATCGTCCTTGCTCATCTCCTGTTCCAGCATGATGGCCAGGTACTGTTCCTGGATTTTTCGTTTCAGTTTGTAGGCGAAGCTTCGCTCGCTTTCGCTTGTCCACGTGGTCAGCACGTTATTCTTGATGAGCTGCTGGGTGATGGTGCTGGCGCCCTCGGAAAAGTTCCCGCTTGTCAGGCCGACGTAGGCTGCGCGAAGGATACCTCTTAAGTCGATTCCGTTATGTTCATAAAAACGTTCGTCCTCGATGGCGACAAAAGCGTGGGCCAGATCCGCGGGAATATCCTCCATGCTCACCGGAACCCGGTTGGAGCCTTCCGCATCCAGTTTGGCGATCTGATTCCCTTCTGCGTCATAGATGAAGGTGGAAAATCCGGAAGGGGACACATCGATGTTGGACATGTCCGGAACCGAAGAAAGGATCCCCTTCACAAAGCCCAGTCCGCCGCAGACGCCGATCACGCCGACGGCGAGAACACAGAACAGAAACACTTTAAAAAAGCTAAGAGCAAACCGGTTGCCCCATTTTTTTGACTTGGAACGCAGTGCCTTTTTTTTCCTGGCGGCACCTCTTTTGCCATAGTTCATGAATTTGCCTCCTTTAAGCTGAAAGCTTACCCAAAAGGGCATTACCTGACTAATTATAGCAAAGATGCCCCGGTAAATAAAGGATTTTAGAGAATTATTAAGAATTCTTCACAATTCAATTCCGTTTTATGCCTGCCTGTGATAAGATTAAGCTGCTGGAAAAAAGGAGAAATCATATGGAAAAAAAAGAGAACTTCCCGCCTTTCAGGTGTGTGCTTGAGGGCGGCTGCGGTGAAATTGTGGAAAAAAAATCCAGGTTCCTCGCTACGGTGAGGCCTGTGGAAACGGAAGAGGAAGCTTCCGCCTTTATTGAGGAAATGAAGAAGAAATACTGGGACGCCACCCATAACTGCTCCGCGTTTGTGATCGGGCGAAGGGGGGAAATTACCCGCTGCAGCGACGACGGGGAGCCCTCCGGCACGGCCGGACGTCCGATGCTTGAGGTACTTTTAAAGGAAGGAATCTGCAACACGGCTGTGGTGGTGACCCGTTATTTTGGCGGAACCCTTCTGGGAACAGGAGGCCTGGTACGGGCGTATGGGGCTGCGGTCAAGGAGGGCCTGAAGCATTCCGGAGTGGTCACCATGCGCTATGGAACACGGCTTCAGGTGACGGTGAATTACCCGGATGTGGGCAGAATTCAGCATCTGGCAGCAGGGGAAGGAGCTGCTCAGGAGAGCGCCGAATACGGTGTAAACGTCCGGTTTGTGCTGGCAGCCCCTGCAGAAGACGAAGAGCGGATCTGCCGGAGCATCACGGAAGCGACGGATGCACGGGCGGAAATTGAAATTCTTTCTCATGGCTATTATGTTGACAGAGACTGAAGGGAAGACTATATTGGTAGAAAGCTGAAACGAAGGAGGAACCAATGAAGCTGATATCATGGAATGTAAACGGGCTTCGCGCCTGTATGGGAAAGGGCTTTCCGGAATTTTTCCGGGAAGCGGACGCGGATATTTTCTGCATTCAGGAAAGCAAGCTGCAGGAGGGCCAGATTTCCCTTGATCTGCCGGGCTACCATCAATACTGGAACTACGCGGAGAAAAAGGGTTATTCCGGAACCGCAGTGTTCTCCAAAAAGGAGCCCCTCAGCGTTTCCTATGGCATTGACCGCGAGGAGCATGATAAGGAAGGACGCGTGATCACGCTGGAATTTGAGGATTTTTATCTGATCACGGTCTATACGCCCAATTCCCAGGACGGGCTTGCCAGACTGGATTACCGGATGGCGTGGGAGGATGAATTTCTTTCCTGGTTAAAAGGGCTGGAAAAGAAAAAGCCGGTCATTTTCTGCGGGGACCTGAATGTGGCGCACCGGGAGATCGACCTGAAGAATCCGAAGACCAACCGCAAAAACGCCGGATTTACCGATGAAGAGCGGGCAAAATTTTCTCAGCTTCTGGACAACGGCTTTATCGATACCTTCCGGTATTTTTACCCCGATCTTGAGGGAGCCTATTCCTGGTGGTCCTACCGCTTCCATGCCAGGGAGAAAAACGCGGGATGGCGCATCGACTATTTTCTGGTATCGCCTGAGCTGAAGGACCGGCTGGAGGACGCGCTGATCTATAAGGATGTGTACGGTTCGGATCATTGTCCTGTGGGGTTGATTCTGAAGGATTAAGATTTGGATGGTGGAAAGGGAAGAAGCATGGAAGGAAACAGAACTGGAAAGAAACGAATGAAAAGAGCCGCAGGTCTGGCGGTTTCCCTCTGTATGTTCCTGACTGCCGCTCTGGGTCTTGCCGCCTGCGGCATATCAGAGACACAGACGCAGGAAAGCACGGCTGATGCCCGGGAGACGGAAAGCACGGTGGATTCGATGGCAGAGCCGCAGACGGAGCAGGAGTCCGCGCAGGAAACCCTGACGGAAACGGAAAGCGGAACCCAGACCGGGACGGAGGATGCCGAAGATGCTCCTGCAGGAGAACTGATTACGGATGCTACGGGCTCCTTTGAGGGGATCGTGGTGGACGCCGCCATGAACAGTCTGGTCATCGATACGAAGGACGGGATCATGTACAGCTTTTCCTATCCGGAAAGCGGCGTGGAGATGGATCTTGCGGACGGTCTCCTTCTGGGAATGTCCGTTCTGGTGAAGAGTGAGGACGGTATGGCTTCCAGCGTGCAGGATGGTCTGACACAGCCTGCCGCTGATCAGGGGGCGCTGGCCTTTGCGGCGGATATCCTGTTTGCCTGCCGTTATAAAAGTATGGATTCTCTTGCCAATCTGGCGGTTTTTCCTCTCTATGTGAGACTGGACGACGGGGATCTGATCGCTGAGAATGCGGAAGAATTTCTGGCTTTTCCTGAGTATGAAATTTTTTCGGAGGAGCGGGTGGAAGCGGTGCTTTCCACGAATCTTTACGAGGTAACGGAGCTGGAAGACGGAAGATATGCGCTGGGGTCCGGCGAGGGAACGCCCAATATCATCTTTCAGAAGGATGGCGGAAGGGACAGCGGATTTGCCATTGTGGAAATCAACTGATTTTCCAATGCAGCGCTTCGGAATGGAGAAAAATGAAACTGCTGAAAATTGCTTTGCTTCAGATTGCGCCCTGCGGCACACTGGAGGAAAATCAGAAAAAGGGACTGGACTGCTGCCGGAAGGCAAAAGAGATGGGAGCGGACATCGCTCTTTTCCCGGAAATGTTCAGTATCGGCTATCGGATCTACGACAGGCCTGTGGAGGAATGGAAGGCGGAAGCGATTCCCGCCTACAGCGAATTTGTCAACGCCTTCGGGAAAGCGGCGGCAGAGTTGAACATGGCGGTGGGGATTACGCTGCTGGAAAAGTTCGGAGACAATCCCCGCAATACGTTCGTCCTGTTCGACCGGTTCGGAAACCGGAAGCTGACCTATGCCAAGGTACACACCTGCGATTTTGATGTGGAGCGGAATCTGACGCCGGGAGAAGGTTTTTCTACCGTCGCGCTGGATACCGCCTGCGGGGAGGTTCAGGTGGGAGCCATGATCTGCTTTGACCGGGAGTTCCCGGAAAGCGCGCGGATCCTGATGCTCCAGGGGGCGGAGCTGATCCTCGTTCCCAACGCCTGTCCCATGGAAATCAATCGGCTTTCTCAGCTTCGCGCCCGAGCCTTTGAAAATATGCTGGCCATTGCCACCTGCAATTATCCGGAAGGCGTTCCTGACTGCAACGGCGGCTCCAGCGTATTCGACGGCGTGGCTTACCTGCCGGAGCTGGAAGGCTCGCGGGATACCTGTATCCTGCAGGCCGGAGGCGCGGAAGGGATTTATATGGCGGAACTCGACCTGAAGCAGCTTCGCCGTTACCGGGAGGCGGAAGCCCTTGGCAATGCCTACCGGCATCCGAAGAAATACGGCCTCCTGACGGAGACGGACATTCGTCCGCCATTTGTCCGCGGGGACTACCGGGAATGAGCGGCGCCTATCAGCGTTTTCCTCCCTCCGGTCTCACGCTGAAACGATAAATGAACAGCGAAAGAACAGCCGTAACCAGCTCCGTAATCCAGAATGCGTGCCATACGCCCGTCGCCCCTGTCAACAGACTGAGGACAAAGGCGGCCGGAATGATGAGAATCAGATAGCGGCACAGGGAAATCATCAGGGACGGCACACCCTTTCCCAGCCCTTCCAGCGCGCCGGAGGAGGCGACGGAAAGCGCCGAGGGCAGAAAGCCGATGCTGATGATCCGCAGGGCCTGCGCCCCGATTCCAATGGTGGTCGGGCTGCTGGTAAACAGCCCCATGAGTGGCCCGGGAAGAAGCTGGCACAGAACGGTTCCTGCCAGCATGATGACAGCGGCGGAGGCCAGCGTAGTGTTATAAATGGAACGGACGCGCCTGTGCTCTCCCGCGCCGTAATTGTATCCGATGAGCGGCCGCATCCCCTGTACGATGCCGTTTGCTGGCAGGTAAAGGAAGGTCTGCAGCTTATAATAAACGCCGAGCACCAGCACATAAGCCTGGGAATATCCGGCAAGAATGGAATTCAGCGCGGAAATCAGAAGAGAAGGCAGCGCCAGGTTCAGGATGGCAGGAATGCCGATGCCATACAGCCTTAAGCACATATCCTTCTGAAAGGAAAAGCCGCGCAGGGAAATGCGCACGGGAAGCAGCGCTCCCCGGAAATAATAAACCAGATAAACGGCCAGCGTCAGCACCTGACCAAGACCTGTCGCCAGGGCCGCGCCGCTGATGCCCATCTCCGGAAAGGGTCCGAGCCCGAAGATCAGGACCGGGTCCAGAATGATGTTGCAGATACAGCCCGCCAGCATGGCGGCCATGGAGACCGCCATTTTTCCCACAGCCTGGAAGATTTTCTCAAAGGCCAGCCCCAATGCGATGATGACGGAAAAGGCGAACACGATGTTGGAGTAGGTCAGCCCCAGGGAAATCACTGCTTCATCTGCAGTAAAAAGCCGCAGGAAGACGGGCATGATCAGAATACAGCCGGCCGTAAGAATCAGGCCGTGCAGCACGTTCAGGACCAGTCCCTGCGCCGCGGCCGCATCCGCCTTTTTTTGATCCTGCGCCCCCAGATGGAAGGCGATTACCGCATTGATGCCGATCCCGAAGCCGATGGTGACCGCATTTACAAGATTCTGCACCGGATATACCAGTGACAGCGCGGTCATGGCATCCTCGCTGATCTGCGCCACAAAAAAGCTGTCCACAATGTTATAAAGCGAATTAACCATCATGGAAATCACCATGGGCAGTGACATGCGAAGCATGAGCTTCAATACCGGCTGTTCTTTCATATAAGTCTGTTCCATTTCTACCTCTTTTCCGCCGCCGAAGGCGGCATAAATTAAAAAAGAATGGAGAAGCCATTCTTTGGCACGAACGGAAGGCTCGTGCCGGCCTCTTTTCCGCCGCCGAAAGCGGCATTTCCTGTATATCAAAATAGATGCCTGTCAAATGGCCGTTCATGCGGACATGACAGCCGCCTGGCGGGTTTATTGCACAAAAAAACACACAGCTGCATAAAAGCAGTTGTGTGGCGAAAAATGGAATCCGTTCCAGAAAAATCCACGCCCGTTCCGGGTTTTAGGATTTTATTGTAGCATCAGGCAGGAAGGGCTGTCAAGATTGCCCTGAAATCCCGGAGAAATCCATGGACTTTGTCCATCGGATGTGATAAGATACAAAAACGGAGAAATAGCACGGAAAGGAGTGCGGATCCCGTTTGACAGCCGGGAATCTGCATTCCTTTTTTGGACTGTGGCGTAATACGCTCTGACATGGAGGGAAAAATGGGAAATCGCAAAATTCATTACATCTGCTTTCCCGGAGGAAGGCATAAGGTACTCACATTGAGCTACGACGATGGCCGTCTGGAAGACCGCCGTCTGGTGAAGATCATGAACGAAAACGGCATTCGGGGAACTTTTCACCTGAATTCCGGACTGAAGGACTGGCCGGACCGGATTCCGGCAGAGGAGTGGAAGGAGCTGTATCGGGGGCATGAGATTTCCTGCCACACGGTACTGCATCCCACCATCAGCCGTTGTCCGCTGGAGCAGGTGGCGCTGCAGGTTCTGGAGGACAGAAGAGAACTGGAGAGGATCGCCGGATATCCGGTGCGCGGCCTTTCCTATCCAAACGGCTCCTACAGCAGAGAAATCGTACAGCTTCTTCCCGGACTTGGCATCGAGTACGCCAGAACCGTAGAGGAAACGGGCGGCTTTGGCATGCCGGAGGATTTTCTGACCTGGAAGGCTACCTGCCACCATAAGCGCGGGCTGATGGAACGTGCGAAGGAGTTTGCCGATCTGCACAAGACGCAATACCTCTATATGATGTACGTCTGGGGACACAGCTATGAATTTACCGCAGACGACAACTGGGAGCTGATTGAGGAGTTCTGCCGCTTCATCGGCGGAAGAGATGACATCTGGTACGCTGCCAACATTGAGATTGTGGATTATATGAAGGCCGCACGGAACCTGAAGTTCACCGTGGACGGCGATCTGGTCTATAATCCCGGCGCGCTTTCCGTCTGGGTCAGCGTGGAAGAGAACGGTGAGAAAAAAATGGTGGAGGTCGGCGCGGGACAGACGGTGCGCCTGTAAAGGAAAACAGACAGGAGACAGAAAGGAAAGACAGAACATGGATTACAACATTCTGGATTATGGCGCCGTGGGAGACGGCGTAAAGAAATGTACGGAGGCGATTCAGGCAGCGGTGGATGCCTGCAGCAAAACGGGCGGAAGGGTAGTCGTTCCGGCAGGAAAATATCTGTCCGGCGGCATTCGTCTGCGTTCCGATGTGGAGCTTCATCTGGAAAACGGAGCGGAGCTTATTTCCACGCTGGAAAAGGAGGATATGATCGACTTCGCCAGCGAATTTGAAGGCGAGGGCATGGACGGTATGGACGGCGGATGCTTCCTGTTTGCCCGTCATGAAAAGAACATCATCATTTCCGGATATGGAAAGATTGACGGCAGAGGACGGGAGGTATTCTACGATGGCGACGTGGATAACGGTTTTCATGAGTGCCCTCTGTTCGTGAAGGGCTTCCGGCCCCGTACCACTTACCTGGAGGATGTGGAAAATCTGACCGTGCGGGATATCACCTTTTATGACGCCGCTTTCTGGACCCTGCACATGGCAGGCTGCAGGAACGTGATGGTGGACGGCATCAGCATCCTGAACGACGACCGCGGGCCTAATAATGACGGCATTGATCCGGACTGCTGCAAAAATGTGGTGATCCGCGGCTGCATCATCGAAGCGGGCGACGACGCCATTGTGGTCAAGGCCACAGGCCCCATGCATGAAAAATACGGAGACTGCGAGAACATCGTCATTCAGGGCTGTACCATGCATTCCCGGGATTCCGCCTTAAAAATCGGAACGGAAACCTGGGGAAATATCCGCAATATCATCCTGAGCGACTGCGTGGTGTGGGACTGTTCCCGCGGCGTGAGTATCTGGTCCAGGGACGGAGGAACCATTTCGGACATCACCATCCATCATGTGACGGGAAACACCAGACGCTATGCGGACGGTGTGATTCCCGGCCAGGGCGCGCCCAGATGGTGGGGCAAGGGTGAGCCGGTTTTCCTTTCTTCCACCAAAAGGCGCGGAAGCGACCGGATTCCCGGAAAAATCAGCGGCGTGGTCATGGACCACATTCACCTCAGATCGGAATCCTGCATCTTCCTTGGCGGAGAGGACTATGCTCCCATTGAGGATATCCACCTGGAAAATATGGATATCCTGTGGATACAGCAGAGCCCCCATCTGCCCAGTGTGTTCGACGAACAGCCGTCAGAGAGGGATGTCTATGCGCATGAAATTCCCTGTGTGTATGCCAGGAGCGTGAACGGATTGACCGTTTCCGGCCGTCTGCGTGTGGATGATTCTCTGAGCGGTGTGATTCAGAAAAAGCAGATTCTGGAAAACTGCGAAGACGCAGAGATCGAGGGATAGTCAGACCGCTTCGGGAAATGAAATCAAAATCCCGCCGACAGCACTCCTGCTGCAGACGGGATTCTGATTTAGGGGGGATTTTCGCCGGAACATCTGCAAGGGTATCCCGGCATATACATTTATCATCAAAGGAGGGGGTTTTTGATGATAATAACAGAATTCCCTCTTTTTGGGCTTTTATACATACGCACGAAACTTTTATGGACTTTACCGGGATTTTGTTATATACTAATTTCTGAAAAAAATACGGCCTGTATACAGGCTGCAGATGAGGTGATACTATGGCATTACTGGAACAGTGGAGAGCGATGGCTTATTCGGAGAAAGCCAATAAGGGCGATCTTCAGAGACTGTGGGCTTCCTATTTTCAAAAGGAAAAGGAGATTTACGCGCAGCTTCTCAAGAACCCGGACGAGGTGGTCCGTGGCACCGTGAAGGAACTGGCTGAAAAATATGGCGTTGATATCATGACGATGACGGGCTTTCTGGACGGCATCGACGAGAGCCTGGTTGAGGCCAATCCCATCGAAGAGATGGAAGAGGATACCGAGGTAAACCTGGGCTTCGATAAGGCGCGCCTGTATAAGAACATGGTTGCGGCCGGAGCGGACTGGCTGTACAACCTGGAAGAGTGGAACGATATCTTCGATGAGGAGACGAGAAAGGCTCTGTACAAGGAGCAGAAATCTTCCACGACGATCGTGAAGGAAAAGAAGATTTACCCCAACGATCCCTGCCCCTGCGGAAGCGGCAAGAAATATAAGAAGTGCTGCGGCAGGAACAAATAGGAAGATGAAGAGCAGAGTTCAGGATGCGGTCAACATGTTTGAGTCCGGTTACGCCTGCGCGCAGTCCGTTTTTACCACCTATGCGGATCTGTTCGGAATGGACAGGGAAACGGCGCTGAAGCTTTCGGGCCCTTTAAGCGCAGGAGTGGGAAGAATGCGAGAGGTCTGCGGGACCGTTTCCGCGATGGCGATGCTTTCCGGCCTGAAAAAAGGGTTCACCGATCCGGAGGATCTGGAAGGAAAGGCGGAGGCCTATGCGCTGGTGCGCCGCATGAGCGATGCGCTGAAGGCGGAACACGGTTCCATCCTGTGCCGGGAGCTCCTTGGACTGCCGGAGGGCGTGGAGCGCGAAGACAGCGCCAGGCCCCAGGAACGGACACCGGAATATTATGCGTCAAGACCCTGCAGCGGGATCGTCAGAACCGCTGCGCGGATTGTGGAGACGCAGCTTCTGCCGGATATTTTTTTCGAAGAAAACTGAATCAGAAAATCAGACAGACATTCATGGGGCGCTGCCGAAAGCCCCGGCGGAAGGCCGGGCTTTTGACGGCGCTTTTTGCGTGGAAAAGGAAAGCCTGCGTTAAAAAAGCGCGGAAATGAGGGAAAAATGGTACAGCTCAGAGACTGCTTTCCATTTTGGAAGGCGCTGACGAAGGAACAGCAGAATACGATGGAAGAGAGCGCGGTGAAGAGAACCTTTGAAAAAGGGACTCTTCTGCACGCGGGAGGGGAGGACTGTGTGGGCCTGATCGCCGTGGCGGAAGGGCTGCTTCGGGTCTATACGGTGTCGGAGGAGGGGAAGGAGATGACCATGTACCGCCTGCTGGAGCGGGATGTCTGCCTGTTTTCCGCCTCCTGCATTTTTCAGGACATCCGCTTCGATGTGATGGTTTCCGCAGCGGAGGATACGACCGTATATCACATCCCGGCCGAGATCTACCGGCGGCTGATGGAAACCTACCTTCCGGTCATGGAATATACCAGCCGCCTGATGGCCAGCCGCTTTTCGGATGTGATGTGGCTGATGGATCAGGTGATGAACAAAAAGCTGGACAGCCGGCTCGCCGCTTTTCTGCTGGAGGAAGCCGGGCGCACGGGGACGGACCGGCTGGAGCTGACCCATGAGCAGATCGGCGGCCATCTGGGAAGCGCCCGCGAGGTGGTCAGCCGCATGCTGAAGCATTTTCAGAAGGAAGGGCTGGTGCAGCTGGGGCGGGGCAGCATCACGCTCTCCGACGAGGAAGGGCTGACCCGTCTGGCACAGGGAAGCCTTATGTGACAAAGTCACGGAAAAGCTGGATGGTTCCTGCTATACTTTCCCCATCAACCGAAAACAGATCGTAACATGGAGGCGCGGAAAACGGTGGTCCGTTTTCCTGCTGATGAAAAATGCGGCCATGGGGCCGCAGGAAAAGGGGTAAATATGGCAGTTTTAAAAATCGATGGAAATAATTTTGAAGAAAAGATTTTAAATGCGCAGGGAACTGCGGTGGTGGACTTCTGGGCGGACTGGTGCGGACCCTGCAGAATGTTTTCTCCCATCATCGAACAGTTTGCCGCGAAACATCCGGAGGTCACGGTGGGAAAGATCAACGTGGATGAAAACCCGCAGCTTGCGGAAAAATACCGGGTGATGGGAATCCCCACGCTGCTGGTTTTCCGGGATGGAAAAGTGACCGCAACTTCTGTGGGCGTGAAGCCCCAAAAAGCGCTGGAGGGAATGATCGGATGAGGAGTGTGAAAGTTATCATCATCGGCGGAGTGGCGGGAGGCGCCTCCGCGGCGGCCCGGCTGCGCCGTCTGGACGAAAAAGCGGAAATCATCATGCTGGAAAGGAGCGGCTATATTTCCTATGCCAACTGCGGCCTGCCCTACTATATCGGCGGCGTGATCAGGGAAAAGGGGGCGCTTTCGGTGCAGACGCCGGAAAGCTTCGGAGGCCGTTTCCGCATCGATGTGCGGGTGAGAAATGAAGCGGTTTCCATTGATCCGAAGGAGAAGACCGTGCGGGTCCGGAATCTGGAAACAGGGGAAGAATATACGGAAACCTATGATAAGCTGCTTCTTTCCCCCGGCGCAAAAGCGATCCGTCCGGCACTGCCCGGCATGGAAGACGCGCGCATCATGACCCTGCGGACGGTGGAGGATACGCTTGCGATCCGGGAGTATCTGGAAGAAAAGAAGCCGAAGCGGGCGGTCGTTGTGGGCGGCGGCTTTATCGGGCTGGAAGCCGCAGAGAACCTGATGGAAGAGGGGCTGGAGGTTTCTCTGATTCAGATGGAGGATCAGGTGCTGCCGCCGCTGGATTATGATATGGCCTGCCAGGTACACGCATACCTGAGAGGAAAGGGCCTGAATCTGCGGCTGAACCGGACCGTGACGGGCTTTGTTCCGGATGAGGGCGGCCTTCGGGTTCAGATGAAGAGGACGGCAGGGACGGCGGAGGCATCCGGGAAGGAGGAAAGCATCCGGGCCGATTTCGTTCTGATGGCGGCGGGCGTCCTTCCGGAAACGGGGCTTGCCAGAGAAGCCGGTCTTACACTGGGGCAGAAAGGCGCCATCGTCGTCAACGAACACATGCAGACCTCGGATGCGGACATCTATGCGGTGGGAGACGCGGTGGAGATCCGACATTTCATCACCGGGAAGAAAACGCTTGTGGCGCTGGCGGGACCGGCCAACCGGCAGGGACGCATTGCGGCGGACAACATCTGCGGATTGGGCAGCGTCTATGAGGGCGCACAGGGGTCTTCCATCATCAAGCTGTTTGATATGACCGCCGCTTCCACAGGGATCAATGAAAAGCAGGCGAAGGCGCTGGAACTGGACTATGATAAGGTGATCACCTTTTCCGCAAACCATGCCACCTATTATCCGGGGGCGGAGAATCTGACGATCAAAACCCTGTTTGACCGTTCCACGGGAAAGCTGCTCGGCGCGCAGATTGTGGGCTTTGACGGCGTGGACAAACGGATCGACGTGCTTGCCTGTGCCATGCGTGCAGGGATGCGGGGAGAGGAACTTACGGATATGGATCTGGCCTATGCGCCGCCCTATTCCTCCGCCAAGGACCCGGTGAACATGGCAGGTTATGTGATCGAAAATGTGATGAGCGGTCTGGTGGAGCAGTATCACTGGGACGAAGCGGACGGCCTTTTGGAAAGGAAGGATGCGCTTCTTCTGGACGTCCGGACAGAAGGGGAATATCGGAACGGACATATTCCCGGCGCTGTCAACATTCCGCTGGATGAACTGAGAGAGCGCCTTTCGGAGCTGGATCAGGAAAAAACGCTGTATGTCAACTGCCAGAGCGGTCTGAGAAGCTATCTGGCCTGCAGAATCCTTTCTCAGAACGGCTTTTCCTGCAAAAATCTGGCGGGGGGCTACCGGTTCTATGAATACGTGATGTCTGACCGGGCCTTTGACACAGCGCCTGCCGGCCCCTGCGGCGTGAAGCTGTAGAAGCTCTCAATCTCCGGGGCGGCTGCTTCGGTCGCCCTGTATGGCGGGCGCAGCCTGCCTGACTGCCTCCAGGAAAGCATTTTCCACACGGGTCAGTCTTGCGTCCTCCGGATAGATGAGCAGATCGGTCATTTTCCCCGGCAGACAGGCCGCGCCATGGGCGTTTGGCCCGCCGTGCGCATTCTGTCCGCCATGTGAATTCAGTCCGCTGCGGGTTGCCTGACATTTTTTCTGAACCAGATGATAGTCCTTCAAAACGGATTCCGGAAGCGGAGGGGTGAAGGCAAAAGCGCTGGTGAGATGGGAGAGGAGTCCGGGAAGTCCGCTGCCCTCATGCAGCCGGATGACGCTGGGAAAATGCTCTGACTCTGCCGGTTCGTTCAGATAGTCGGCCAGAGAGGTGTCCTCGCAGAGCACCTCCACCGACTGTTCCAGCATATCGGCGGTGAGTACGGAGGTTCCGGCGAGGGGGTGGCGTTCCGACATGACAGCGAGTGGCTCGAAGCGGCAGATAACTTCACCGGCAAGCTCCTTTCTTTTCAGAAGGGAAAACAGGGAACGCTCATAGCGGTCAGAAAACCGGATGATGGCGAGGGAAGCGCTGCGCAGGCAGACGTCCCGGATGGCGTCCATTGTCCCGGTCTCCCGATAGTCCACGGACAGCGTCCGTCCTTTTGCGTGTTTTGTAAGAAAGGAGGCAAAGGCCGTATGGATATACCCGGCCTTCGGCACACAGATCTGCAGGGAGAGGCTTCCATGTTCCTCTTTTGTGCAGAAATGCTCCAGCGCCTGGTACTGCCGCACGGCCTTTTTGGCGAGCAGCAGAAATTCTCTTCCCCGGTCCGTGGGAACCACTCCTCTGGAGCTTCGTGTGAAGATGGAAAAACCAATCTCATCCTCCAGTTCACGGATATCCCGGCTCAGATTGGGCTGACTGATGAAAAGCTGCTTTGCCGCTCCTGTGATCGAGCGGCTTTTTTCCACTTCTATGACATAGCGAAGCACATTCAGATTCATGTTTTCCTCCGTCTTTCGATTCTCAGATGTATTTTATTTTGTACATTGTATACAAAATGTATCGGGTTTTGAACAATCACTTAAAACCCGCTTTCAGCATAGCTTTTCCGGCCGGAAAATGCAAGCGGTAATATCAAAAAATATATGAAAAATATATAAAAAAGGTATGCCCATAAAAACGGTGCAGGATGTATAATATTGAGTATCAATAAGATAAATTTTTTGCAGCTCTTAAGGGGTACCTGAAGGGCTGAAAAAATTGAGTATCTTTAAGGATAAGAAAGGAAGGTTTTTATGGCTAGGAAAATGAAAACCATGGATGGTAACCATGCAGCGGCTCATGCGTCCTACGCGTTTACCGATGTAGCGGCTATCTATCCCATCACCCCTTCATCCCCGATGGCAGAAGCTACCGATGAATGGGCGACAGCAGACAGAAAGAACATGTTCGGACAGACCGTAAAGATTACGGAGATGCAGTCCGAGGCCGGTGCGGCAGGTGCCGTTCACGGTTCCCTGGCAGCAGGAGCTCTGACCACAACTTATACCGCTTCACAGGGTCTGCTCCTGATGATCCCCAACCTCTACAAGATTGCCGGTGAGCAGCTTCCCGGTGTGTTCAACGTTTCCGCGAGAGCGATCGCTTCCCACGCGCTGAGCATTTTCGGAGATCATTCCGACGTATATGCCTGCCGTCAGACCGGATGCGCCATGCTCTGCGAAAGCAGCGTGCAGGAGGTTATGGACCTGACCCCCGTGGCACATCTCGCTGCGATCAAGGGAAGCCTTCCCTTCATCAATTTCTTCGATGGATTCCGTACCTCCCATGAGATCCAGAAGATCGAGACCTGGGATTACGAGGATCTGAAGGATATGGCGGATATGGATGCGATCGACGCATTCCGTAAGCACGCGCTGAATCCCAATCATCCCTGCCAGAGAGGGAGCGCTCAGAACCCGGATATCTTCTTCCAGGCAAGAGAAGCGAGCAACCCTTACTATGATGCCCTTCCCGGAATCGTTCAGATGTACATGGACAAGGTAAACGAGAAGATCGGCACGGATTACAAGCTGTTCAACTACTATGGCGCAGCCGATGCGGAGCATGTCATCGTGGCAATGGGTTCCGTAAACGACACCATCGAAGAGACCATCGACTATCTGGTTAAGACCGAGAACGCGAAGGTCGGTGTTGTAAAGGTTCGTCTGTACAGACCTTTCTGCGCACAGGCCCTGATCGACGCGATCCCTGAGACCGTGAAGAAGATCACCGTTCTTGACAGAACGAAAGAGCCCGGAGCACAGGGCGAGCCTCTGTACCTGGATGTGGTTGCAGCTCTGAAGGGCAGCAAGTTCGATGCGGTTCCGATTTTCACCGGACGTTACGGACTGGGCTCCAAGGATACCACTCCCGCTCAGATCGTTGCCGTTTACAACAACGATGAAAAGCAGAAATTCACCATCGGTATCGAAGACGACGTTACCAATCTGTCCCTGAAGCTGGGACCGGAACTGGTAACCACTCCCGAAGGAACCACGAACTGCAAGTTCTGGGGACTTGGCGCTGACGGTACGGTTGGAGCGAACAAGAACTCCATCAAGATCATTGGCGACAATACCGACATGTATGCACAGGCATACTTTGATTATGATTCCAAGAAGTCCGGCGGTGTGACCATGTCCCACCTGCGTTTCGGACATAAGAAGATTAAATCCACATACCTGATCCGTCAGGCGAACTTCGTTGCCTGCCACAATCCTGCTTATGTACGTAAGTACAATATGGTACAGGAGCTGGTTGACGGAGGAACCTTCCTTCTGAACTGTGCGTGGACGCATGAGGAACTGGACAAGCATCTGCCGGGTCAGATGAAGAAGTACATCGCGGATCACAATATCAATTTCTACACCATCGACGGTGTGAAGATCGGTATTGAGACCGGTATGGGACCGACCCGTATCAACACCATCCTTCAGTCCGCATTCTTCACTCTGACGGGAATCATCCCCGCTGAGAAGGCAAACGAGCTGATGAAGGCTGCCGCACAGGCTACCTACGGACGCAAGGGCCAGGATGTGGTTGAGAAGAACTGGGCAGCCATCGACGCAGGCGCAAAGGGAATCGTAAAGGTTGAGGTTCCTGAGAGCTGGAAGAACTGTGAAGACGAGGGCCTGGATTATGCGGTTGTTACCGAGGGAAGAAAGGACGTTGTGGACTTCGTCAACAACATCCAGACCAAGGTAAGTGCACAGGAAGGAAATACCCTGCCTGTATCCGCATTTAAGGATTATGTGGACGGCTCCACTCCTTCCGGAAGTTCTGCTTACGAGAAGAGAGGCATTGCAGTAAACGTACCTTCCTGGGATTCCACGAAGTGTATCCAGTGTAACTTCTGTTCCTATGTATGTCCTCATGCGGTTATCCGCCCTGTGGTAATGACCGAGGAAGAGGCTGCGAAGGCTCCGGAAGGAACCACTGCTCTGAATATGACCGGAATGCCCGGCATGAAGTTTGCGGTTTCCGTTTCCGTGCTTGACTGTACCGGATGCGGCTCCTGCGCTAACGTATGCCCTGGCATGAAGGGAGAAAAGGCTCTTACCATGAAGCCTCTTGAGACTCAGCTTGATAAGGAAGCGCTGTTCACCTATGGACGTTCCCTTCCTGAGAAGCCTGAAGTGCTTGAGAAATTCAAAGAGACCACCGTTAAGGGATCTCAGTTCAAACAGCCTCTGCTTGAGTTCTCCGGAGCGTGCGCAGGCTGCGGCGAGACTCCTTATGCGAAGCTGATCACTCAGCTGTTCGGTGACAGAATGTATATCGCGAACGCGACCGGATGCTCCTCCATCTGGGGCAACTCCTCACCGAGCACTCCTTATACCGTGAACAAGGCCGGCAGAGGTCCTGCATGGGATAACTCCCTGTTTGAGGACAACGCTGAGTTCGGTATGGGTATGCTGCTCGCGCAGAACGCTCTGAGAGGCGGACTGAAGGAGAAGGTGGAAAGCGTTCTTGCAAATACCTCTGACGATGCGGTTAAGGCTGCATGCCAGGAATATCTGGATACCTTCAACAGCGGTGTGACCAACGGAGCTGCTACCGATAAGCTGGTTGCTGTTCTGGAAGGACAGGACTGCGAAGTATGCAAGGATATCGTGAAGAATAAAGACTTCCTGTCCAAGAAGTCTCAGTGGATCTTCGGTGGAGACGGATGGGCATATGATATCGGATTTGGCGGCGTGGACCATGTTCTCGCAAGCGGACAGGATATCAATGTAATGGTATTCAATACCGAGGTTTATTCCAATACCGGCGGACAGGCTTCCAAGGCTACTCCTACCGGCGCAGTTGCACAGTTCGCTGCCGGCGGTAAAGAGACCAAGCAGAAGGATCTGGCAAGCATCGCCATGAGCTATGGTTATGTATACGTAGCTCAGATCGCAATGGGCGCTGACTACAATCAGACCGTGAAGGCCATCGCAGAGGCTGAGGCATATCCGGGACCTTCCCTGATCATCGCTTACGCTCCTTGTATCAACCATGGTATCAAGAAGGGCATGAGCAAAGCTCAGACCGAAGAGAAACTGGCGGTTGAATCCGGATACTGGCATATGTTCCGCTTCAATCCTGCCGCTGAGAAGAAGTTCGTTGTGGACAGCAAGGCTCCTACGAAGGACTTCAAGGAATTCATCGGCGGAGAAGTAAGATATGCATCCCTTGCCCTGAAGGATAAGGATAAGGCTGCAAGACTGCAGGCTCAGGCGGAAGAGAATGCGAAGGAAAGATATGATTATCTGCAGAAGCTGCAGGTTCTGTACGGCGATAACTAATTGAACTACGCCGGGTAAGGCCGGGCGCCCCTTTGCGGGCGCTCCGGTTTTGCGGCTGGCGCCGTGTTTAGCGCGGATGATTCTGTTCGCGTGTGACTGAAAGCTGGCTGCGAGAGAATGCAAGGCCGGCTTTCTTTTATTTTGTGAATGGGGATTTTTCCCTGTAGTGCCGGTACGGAAATAGGTACCCTGTAAACATCAATCTACCAAACAGGAAAGAGGATAAACACAAAAATATGTCTAGAGTATCTGATGATGCTACCATTTTGAAAATCAAGCACGAGGTGCTTACGGAAGTGGCGAAGCTGGCTTTTGCCGGTGAACTGGAAGAGAAAAAGGAGAACATTCCTTTTGATATGATTCCTGGACCCACTGCACGCTTCCGCTGCTGTATTTACAAAGAGCGCGAGATTATCAGACAGAGAGTAAGACTGGCAGAGGGAAAATGCCCGGGCAATAAGGAAAGCGATAACGTTGTTCAGGTGATTAACTCGGCCTGTGAGGAATGTCCGATTTCCTCCGGCTATGTGGTAACGGACCTGTGTCAGGGATGCCTGGCGAAGTCCTGTAAGCAGGCATGTAATTTCGGGGCGATTACCGTTGGAAACGGCCGTTCCTATATCGATCCGGCCAAGTGTAAGTCTTGCGGAAAGTGCGCGGAGGCCTGCGCGTATTCCGCAATCGTGAAGATCCAGAGACCCTGCATGAAGAGCTGTCCTGTGGGAGCCATGGAAATGGATGAGAACGGCGTATGCCAGATCGATGATGAAAAGTGCATCCGCTGCGGCCAGTGTATTCATGCGTGTCCGTTTGGAGCCGTGGCTTCCAAGGCGGATGTGGTGGATGTGGTTAATGCCATCCGTGACGGTAAAAAGGTGATCGCCATGCTGGCGCCTGCGGGAGAAGGCCAGTTCGGCAACAACATCACCATGGCGAGCTGGAGAACGGCCATGAAGAAGGTGGGCTTTACCGATTTCGTTGAGGTGGGGCTCGGCGGCGATCTGACTGCAGCTTTTGAAGCCGAGGAATGGGCGGAAGGCTTTAAGGAAGGAAAGAAGATGACCACTTCCTGCTGCCCTGCGTTTGTAAACTACATCCGGAAGCATTTCCCTGAGGTGGCTGGAAACATTTCTACGACGGTATCTCCCATGTGTGCGGTATCCAGGCTGCTGAAGGCGAAGGATCCCGAGACGGTTACCGTATTTGTCGGCCCCTGTATCGCCAAGAAGTCGGAAGCTCACGAACATGGAATTGAAGGAAACGCCGATTATGTGCTGACCTTCGGAGAGATCCGCGCCATCATGCGCGCAAAGGGCGTTGAGCTGGAGCCGGAAGAGAACACCAGTCAGGAAGCCAGCGTGTTTGGAAAACGTTTCGGAAACGGCGGCGGCGTGACGGAGGCCGTTCTGCAGTGCCTCAAGGAGACCGGAGAGAACACCGATATCAAGGTTGCCAGATGCAGCGGCATTGCGGAGTGCAAGAAGGCCCTTACTCTGCTGAAGATCGGCAGGCTGCCTGAGGACTTCATCGAAGGAATGATCTGTGAAGGCGGCTGTGTAGGCGGCCCCAGCCATCACAAGTCTGCTCAGGCTGCCAAGAAGGATCGGGATAAGCTGATTGCGGAAGCTGATAACAGAGGCGTGCATGAGAATCTGAGCAACTATGATCTGGATTCTTTCTCCATGCATCGTTGATGCATTGCATCGTTGATGCATTGCATCGTTGATGCATTGCTGATGCGCGATACAACAGGATATAATTGTGACAGCGGATGTCGCTCCATGTGAGAGGTTCCGCTGAATAAACGGCCGTCGCAGGAATCCGTCTGATTTCTGCGGCGGTTTATTCTTGGAGAAGCGGATGCTTCCCCGCTATATGTTGTCGTACGGTCTGCGCAGTAAATGCGCGGACCTGGCTGAATAGTAACCGGAAAGTTCCGGCATGTCAGAAAGGGTCTTTACATTGGAAGAGAAATATTTTAGAATACTGCTAAAAAGCGCTGGGCAGTAGCAGCGCTTTTTGACGGAAGAGGGAGAACTGCCGGACAGGAAAGACGCCGGGAAAGGAAACGGATGTGAAAAAGGAGAATTTCAGGGCGGAACGCTGGACAGAACGGATACTGGAGCAGGGAGGGCCGCAGAGCGGCCGTCGCTCATCTGCGGATCTGATGGGGATGGTGCTTTTCCTTCTTGCAGTGGTTATGGCCGTCTGCAGCCTGAATCTGTGTGCTTCCACCGATATCTGGTATGATGAGCTTTTTACCATGGGTTTCATCGAACAGCCGGTTGGGAGACTTCTTGAGCTTGCGGCGAGAGATGTGCATCCGCCCCTGTACTATCTGATTGTGAAGGCCGTTGTGGAAGCGGTGCATTTCTTCGCGCCGGGTGTGAATTCTGTGATGATTGCGAAGGCGGTATCCGTTCTTCCCTATTTCGGACTGCTGGGCTATGCAGCGGTGCTGGTGAGGAAAAGGGACGGCTGGCTGTGCGCCGGTCTGACGGCTCTCTGCCTTCTGGCCATGCCGCAGATGTCCAATTATACCACGGAAATCAGAATGTACGGCTGGGCGCTGTTCTTTCTGACAGCGGCTTTCTGGCACGTGCGGGAGATTCTTCTTACCGGGAAAAGGAAGCACTGGGCGGCATTTTTTATCTATGCGGTCTGTGCGGCCTACTGCCACTACTTCGCGGCTGTCTCAGCCTTCTGTCTGTATGTCGCGCTGGCGGTTCTGCTTTTGTGGAGAAAAAGGTCTTCCCGGCTGCAAACGCTGGCTCCATGGTTTCTGTGCGCAGCGCTTTCCGTTCTCGTCTACCTGCCCTGGCTTCCGAGCGCCGTCAGCCAGGTGGCCTCGGTAAGGGAGGACTACTGGATCCTGCCGCTTACCTTAAGCTGCTTCGGCGGCTGTGTGAAGTTCGTCCTGAAGCCCTCCACCGGCTATCAGATCCCGGACTATGTACTGGCGGTTCTGCTGTTTGCCTGCCTGTTTCTGCTTCTGGTCAGGGCTTTCCTGAATCGGAAAAAGGAGGAACGGGCATGGGAAGAAGCGGTATACGCCTCCTGTGGAATCTGGGTGCTTGCGGGAACGGCTTTGTTTGGAATTGCGGTATCCTTCCTGATGCGTCCTGTTTTTGTCTACCGGTATATGCTGCCCGCACTGGGAGGCTTCTGGTACTGCTTCGCATATTTTGTCACGAAAAAAACGCCGGTTCTGAACGGAGGACGGAAATTGTCCTGGAGGATCCTTCCGCTGGTGCTTCTGATTGGCGTGGGACTGGTGGATTACCATTCCTTCGCGCAGGGAGAGCAGACGAAGAGGGAGCAGATGGAGCGGACGCTGCAGGCCTTTGAAGGGCTGGGAGAGGACAGCGTCGTGCTGTTTAATTTTGACCAGGTGCAGGCGGTTGCGGGCTATTATCTGGACCGGGAAACCTGGCTGTACGGCGACGAGCCGGAAATGCTGATTACGGAAATGTTTCCGGATGCGGAGGCAGGAGGAGACGCCCAGTGGGTGAAGGGCCTTCTGGAGGAAGGCAGGACCGTCTGGTTTGTGGGCAGCAATCTGGCACGGGAGTCCGTGCTGGCTGAATGGGCGGAACTGGACATCGTCCCTGTGGAGACGGTGGACAGCCTTCTGCTGGAACGTTACTGGTTCAATTTGTACCGGTTAACTCTGGAATGAAGCAGTACGAAAATATATCGGAATTAGGTAATTGTTAAATGTAAATCATCCCGATTGTGGATAACTTCTCTCTATATAAGGAGAGAAAAGCCGGTCAATCTTCAGAATTGTTTCTGAATTGACATAGATCATCAGATTTTGGGCGT
>UQVK01000034.1 GCA_900544445.1 uncultured Lachnospiraceae bacterium | reverse complement strand
GCGCTTCATCCGTCTCTCCCACCCGGATCTGTCCCACCCGGATTTCTCCGACGCCATCCACACCTCCTTCCGTCTCCGCCCTCTCCACCGTCACATGAAGAATGCCGTTTTCGTCAAAAGAAGCTGCGGTCAGCCGGATTCCCCACTCTCCGCAAAACCCGTTAAGGCGCTCGGAAAGCGCGGTCTCAAGTCCTTCCTGTGCATAACCTCCCTCCTTCAGCCCCGCCTGCTCCACCTGCGTTTCAATCCGCTGCATTTCCTGTTCATATTCCGTCAGAGCTTCCGAAAAAACGGCCTCCGCGTCAAAACCGCCCAGGGAAAGCAGCGGCAGGGCCAGCTGGGAGAGAACCATGACGCCGATGATGATCCGCGCATATTTTTCATAACCTCCCTCCGGCAGGAAACGCAGAACCACCTGTCCGGCGAGCAGAAAAATGGTGATGTTTTTGATCAGTTCAACAAAATGGCCTCCCAGAACCGTTCCCCTCTTTCTTTTACGGCAGCCTGCCCAAATTGCGGCCCGGCGCGCTTTTTCCTGTTCCTGGCGGAGCGTTGCCCTAACGGAGCGTTCCCGCCAAGCAGGTGATGATGGCAAACAGAATCAGAAAGCAGGCAAGCGCGGTAAAGGCGATCCGCAAAAGCACAAATACCGCGTCGCCAGCCCTGTCGATACAACCCGTCAGCCGCTTGTCAGCGCTGAGCCCCAGAAGTCCGGCGCAGAGCTTCAGGATCGTTCCGTACAGAAAAATTTTGAGAAAGGGAACGATGCAGAGTGCGAGCAGCAGCAGGATGGCGGCGGCTCCCAGCCCGTTTTTTATGAGCACCGCGGAGCCGAGCAGAAGCTGCGCCGTCCCCTCCGCCAGCCCGCCAAGCCCCGGTATGGAGGAAAGGAGCTTCGTTGCGGAGCTGATTTTCAGGCTTTCCAGCACGGGCGTTACCATGGACTGAAGAAGGCCGATCCCCGTAATGCAGGTCAGAAGGAATTTCAGTCCCCCGGACAGCGCTTTTCGTACAAGGTCCAGAAGAGAAGCAAGCTTTTCCTCCTCCCACAGCCCGTTCATCACCACCAGCATCATGTATACGTTCGCTGCAGGCAGCCCGACGCTCATCAGAAGCTGTTCCACGCCGTAGATCAGAAGGAGGATCAGCTCATAGTAGCCCGCCGCAGTCACCGTTCCGGCGGAAAAGCCAAGGGCGAGCATGAAGGTGGGAAGAAAGAGCCGGACAAAAAGGAGGATTTTTTCCAGCAGCGCCTCCGTAATATCCGCCGCCTGGGAAAAGGTCGCAAGCACCACCAGGAGCATCAGAAGACAGGCTATGAAATGCGCGATGTCTGCGATCTGATGATTCTTGAACGCCTGCGCCGCCACCGTGAACAGGGAAGAGAGAATCCCCACAAGAAGGAGCATCAGAAACAGGTTTTTCATGCCTGCGGCTTCTCCGGCAATCCCGTCCCGCAGCGAGGTGACAAGAAGGTTTACGGCATCCTTCCAGTTTCCGGCAAGGAGCTGTTCCAGAAAGCCGGAAAAATCGATGGAAAATCCGGGAAACAATTCATCCATCCGCTCCGACATGGCATCCAGATTCAATTCCTGAAGCAGTCCGGTCTGTTCCAAGCCTTCCCGCCTCCTTTCTGTCTCCCTCGGGCGGCGGTGAATTTCATGCCTCCCAGGAAGGCATGAAATCCACCGCCGCCCGGCGTATTCCAAAACCGCCGTGCAGGCCGCCATGCGTCAGCTCATAAACCCTGATATGGTCTCGATCAGAGAAAGGAAAACCGGCATTCCCGCAAGCAGCACCGCCGTTTTCCCGAACAGCTCCACCTGTGCCGCAATGGACTGATATCCTGCATCCCGGCACAGCCCCGCACAGAATTCGCTCAGCCAGGTGATTCCGACCACCTTAAACAGAATGCCAAGGTATTCCCCGCTTCCGGCCAGTCGGCTTCCAAAGGAAGCCACCGCATCCTTCATCTGTCCCAGATAAACGCCCACGTAGGAAAAAATCAGGATCGATACGGCGATTCCGATAAAAACGCCGTATTCCTGCTTTCCGCTTTTAAACAGAAGCCCGGTCAGCACTCCCACAATCCCCAGCAGGGCAACCCTCGCCACATCCATTTCCTCTCCTTCCGCCGCCGGCAGGCGGCATTCGTAATGGCAGAAATTGGGCGTAAGCCCAATTTTCAGGAGAAAATCTTCGATTTTCTCCGCCTTCCCTTACAGCTCAAACAGGTTCTGCACCGAAACGAACAGATCGTAAATATAGGGGATGATCCAGGTCAGCACCAGAATCAGCCCGGCAAGGGAGAGCAGAAAGGCATGCTCCTCTCTCCCGCTGTGCTTTAGTATCTGGCTCAGTATAGTGACCAGAATGCCCACGGCCGCTATTTTAAAAATCAGACCTATTTCCATTCTTCCCTCCATGCTCCCTGGCTCCGCCGTCCGGTTTCTGTCCCTTTTCAGAAAAGCAGAATGGCAAGAAGAAGCCCTCCCGCTGTGCTGATGGACAGAATCGTTTTTTTCCCGTCTGCCGCGGCCTTCTGCGCCGCCTCCTTTGCCTGCCCCATCTCGCCTGCGAACTGTTCCAGAGCGGCGAGCTGCATCTTGCCGTCCACAAAACCCGTATACTCCGGAAATGTCATCACAAGCGCCTTCTCCTTTTCGTTCAGGCAGGTTTCATGCAGATACTCCGGCATCAGCTCCTCCCATGCCTCCCGCAGAGTGATTCCGGGCTCCGCACGGACCCGGGATGCGATCCGGTGCAGACAGTCTCCCAGCGCTCCCTCCAGACGGCCGCCTACCCGGAGCAGTCCGTCGGGCAGGGAGGAGCGGCTGTACCCCACCTCGCTTCCCAGCATGAGGAAGGTTCGTTCCAGAAGCTTCAGCTCTCCCGCCCTTCTCTCCAGATCCCTCCAGATACACCAGCCGGAACCGGCGCAGCCTGCAATGAGAAGGCATGCGCCGGCAAGCCTCAGCATTTTTCCTCCCACAGGAACTGTCCCTCTCCATCCAGCACGGAAACGCTTCGTCCTCGGCTTCCTTTCTCATCCCTTCCCTTTCCGGAAAGCATCACATATCTGGAAAACACGCTTTCTCCGGCGTATCCGTATCCCTCCATTCCCCAAAGGCGCTCCTGCGCCTCCTGCACCGTTCCCGCATGCATGGTCGCAAGCACCGTGCAGCCGCATTTCAGGGCCTGTCTGACGGAACGGATCTCTTCCTCCCCTCCCAGCTCATCCACAGCAATGATCTCCGGCGCCATGGAGCGAAGCAGAAGCATCATCCCTTCCGCCTTCGGGCAGCCGTCCAGCACATCCGTGCGCATTCCCACATCGTTCTGCGCCATTCCCCGAAAGGTGCCCGCAATTTCCGAGCGCTCATCCACCACCCCCACCGTCCTGCCGTGGCTGAAACGGTTTCCGTCCGATACCTGCCGCACCAGATCCCGGAGAATCGTGGTTTTCCCACAGCCCGGCGGGGAGAGGATCAGGGTATTCATAAGCCGTCCCTCCCCGTATACCCAGGGGAGCAGCCGGTCCGCCGCACCTTTGACTTCATGGGAGATCCGGATGTTCATCCCGGAAATGTATTTCAGGTTTCTCACCCTTCCTCCGTCCGTCAGAACGGCCTCTCCCACCAGCCCCATCCGGTGTCCGCCCGGCAGGGTCAGATATCCCCTGCTGATCTCCTCCTCATAGGCGTACATGGAGCTGCTGCATACATAGGACAGAAGCTCCTCCAGCTCCCCCCGTTCCGCCCGGACTGCCTGTCCTTCCAGCTCCGTCACCTCGCCGCCGAAGGTCAGGAAATATTCCTTTCCTTCCATATAAAGAAGGATGGGACGGTCCGCGCGGATCCGTATTTCCTGAAGCCGCTCCCCGCATGCTGCCGCCCGCCTCCATCTGCTTCTCATGGATTCCGGGAAAATGCGGAGAATATCCTCTCTGACCGCCATTTTCATTCCTCCCTTCTGCCTGTTTCTGAACCGCAACCTGCTTATCGTTACTGCTTCGCAGTCCAGATTCAGAATGGATAACACGTGCTTACGTGCAAGCACGACGCGCGTGTCGTCCATTCTGAATCGGCTGTGAATAGTAACTGCTTATCTCAATATATGAGGACGGGCGGTCAGATAGAATTGTATTCTCCCGGCAGATGCAATATAATGATTGCGTAAAAACGTTATCCGGAAAGGAAATGCTCCATGAACAGAATTTTGGTGATCGATGATGATAAAGAGCTCTGCGCTCTGATTCAGCGATGTATCCTGACAGAAAACATAGAGGCCGACTGCTGCGGCAGCGGCAGAGAGGGTCTGGAAAGGTTAAGGGAAAGGGAATATCAGCTTGTCGTGCTGGATGTGATGCTGCCGGGCATGGACGGTTTTGAAACGATGGAACGGATCAGGAAGGAATACCGCCTTCCCATTTTAATGTTCACGGTCAGAAACGACATCACCTCCAAGGTGCGCGGTCTGCGGGCCGGGGCGGACGACTATCTCACAAAGCCTTTTGATATGGACGAGCTGACCGCCCGTATCCTTTCTCTGATCCGCCGCTATACGCGCTTCAATCAGCCGGAAGGCTCTTCCGGGCGGCTTGTTTTCGACGGCCTGACCATTGATGCGGACGCCCGTTCCGTCACAACCAGCCGCGGAACCTTTGCGCTTCCTCCCAAGGAATTTGACCTGCTCTGGCTTCTTGCAGGACATCAGGGAAAAATTTTCACGAAGCAGAGAATCTATGAGCTCGTCTGGGGAGAAGAATACTGCTACGATGACAGCAACATTATGGCGATTATCAGCCGTCTACGCAGGAAGCTGGAAAAAGATCCCGGAAAGCCCGAATACATCCAGACAATCAAAGGCGTGGGATACCGCTTTAACAGGGAGGTCTGACAAAATGGAACTGCTCGCCCTCATCTCAGTCCTGACTGCCGCCGCTTCCGTCCTGATCTGTGTTTTTGTGATCCGGCGGGTAAAAGTGCGGCTGAATGAAATGCTTGACGCGCTGGCGGATATCAAAGCCGGAAATGGCAGCCGCCGTATTCTGTCCACGACGGATGAACTCACCGCGCCCATCGCCTATGAAATCAACGACATCGTTTCCTCTTATGAAAAAAAGCTGGCCGCATTCCGCCGGACGCAAGGAACCAACCGGCAGCTTATGACCAGCCTTTCCCATGACGTGCGGACTCCGCTGACCACACTGATCGGATATCTTGACGCCGCCCACAGGGGGCTTGTGACCGGAAGGGAGAAAGACGATTCCATCGAGACCGCCCGCAGGAAGGCCTATGACCTAAAGGAATACATCGATGTCCTGTTCGACTGGTTCAAGCTGAATTCCGATGAATTTATTCTGACAATGGACATAGTCGAAGCTGCCGAACTGACGAGGAACATCCTCATCGACTGGATCCCGGTTCTGGAGGAAAAGCGGATCGACTATCAGATTCACATCCCCGAACGGCCTTTCCGGGTACGTCTTGACCCGGACGCCTATCTGCGGATTCTAAATAACCTCATACAAAATGTGATTGTCCACAGCCATGCGGACCGGATGGAGCTCTCTCTGTCGGCCCGTGACGGAAAGCTGATCCTCCTCGTGGCTGACAATGGAGTGGGAATGGAACGGGAGGATCTGAAGCATATCTTTGAACGTCTTTACAAATGCGATAAGGGGCGCTCCGAAAAGGGAAGCGGCCTTGGTCTGTCCATCGTCCGCCAGCTCGTTGAAAAAATGGGCGGCACAATCAGCGCAGAAAGTACGCCGGGCGGCGGCGCAGCGTTTACATTATGTTTTCCTCTGGCCGATTAAAAAACTCCGGATTGCAAGGTTCCCGCAAGGTTGGAGCAAGGTTCCTGCAAGCCTGGGGTGCTATAATACCGGAAGAAACAGGAGGACAGACGACGCATGATGGACGAATTTATCATTGAAACCAGACATCTTACCAAACAGTACGGCACGCAGAAAAGCGTTTCTGACCTGAATATCCATGTAAAAAAGGGCAGGGTCTACGGTCTGCTCGGAAGAAACGGAGCCGGGAAGACTACGACCATGAAAATGCTTCTGGGACTGACGGAACCAACGTCCGGGGAAATCGAACTCTGGGGAAAGCCCCTTCGGGGAAATGAAAAGGAAGTGCTGCCCCGGATCGGCAGCCTGATTGAATCCCCCGGTTTTTATCCGAATCTGACGGCGACGGAGAATCTGCGCATCTTTGCCGCCCTGCGGGGCGTACCCAGCCGTCACGCGGTCAAAGACGCCCTGGACCTGGTTGGACTTCCCTATCGGGATAAAAAGCTGTTTTCCCAATATTCTCTCGGCATGAAGCAGCGGCTGGCGATCGCCCTTGCGGTGATGCACGACCCGGAGCTTTTCATTCTGGATGAACCGACCAACGGGCTCGACCCCATCGGAATCGCGGAGATCCGCACCTTTATCCGGTGGCTGTGCGACGAAGGCGGAAAAACCGTTCTCCTCTCCAGCCATATCCTGTCTGAAATTTCCCTGATGGCCGACGACATTGGAATCATCGATCACGGAGTGCTGCTGGAAGAAGAAAGTCTGTCCGCGCTGGAAAGCAAAAACGGACGCTTTATTCACCTGGGGATCTCTGACGCCGCACAGGCTGCCCGCCTGCTGGAAACCGTGCTCCATACCGGGCAGTTCCGGATCGACGACGACAAAAGCATTCGCATTTTTGACACCTCCCTGTCGCTTTCGCTGCTGTCCGAAACCATGGTGAAGGGCGGCGTAGCCCTGTATGATCTGCATCTGTGCGAAAACACCCTGGAGGATTACTTTAAACGTGTGACAGGAGGTGAGGGAATTGCGTAAGCTGGTTCTGTGCGAACTTTTCAAGTACAGGCGCAATAAGGTCATTCCCGCCTTAACCTCTCTGTCGCTTCTCTTCCCTCTGGCCCTGATTTTCATGACAAAGTCTGATCTGAACGGCGCGGAGACGCTGGCGGAATATCATGCTTATTATGACAGCCTGTTCAATAACAATCTGGTATACAGCTCCATGCTGCTTCTGCCCGCTCTGTTCGGCTGTATCAGCGCAGTTCTCTTTTTTACGGAGCGGGACTGCGGCGCCTTCAAGAATCTGCGGGTCATACCCGTCACGGAAAGGGAACTGATCTTCGCCAAGCTCATTACGCTGTATCTGTGGTCCGTCATTTATTCTGCAGGTTCCACAGCCGCAATGACCCTGTTCTGTTTTTTTCTGGAGCCTGCCGCCGTCTATGACGCTTTATTCAAGCTTTTCTGCAGCATGCTCACCGGCGTTACCATGGCGACCGTATCCCTTCCGGTTGTCGTAATCGTTATCTATATGAATCAGAGCTATCTGCTGTCGCTGCTGCTGTCATTCCTGTATTCTGTCGCGAACTGGCTCCTTCTCGTCCTTTTTGCGTCCAATGACAGCGCCCTTCGCTGGCCGCCGCTGATGAACGGACTCCTTCTGCCTTCCCGCCTTTTCGGCTGGCGAAAAGCGTTTTGGGGCATCGGGGAGCTGGCGGCTCTGCCGTTTCAGGATTATGTATTTACGGCGCTGTTTCTTTTGTTCTCTTTTCTGATATGTACCTTTTTGATTATCCGCTTTTATAAAAAATGGTCGAGGTAACGGCAATGAAAATTCCCATGCATACTGTCATACTGACTGAGATAAGAAAACTGAGACGATATTCCATCCTGAGAGCGGGACTCATTGTGGTGGTATTGTCAGATCTGTTTGCTTTCGCTCCCGTCTTCGCGAACGACGGGGTGAGGAAAAATTATACGCTCGTCATGAATAACATTCTGGAAAGCAACTGCACCTGTTTTTTCCCCGCATTGATCCTGCTGACCGGAGGCTTCCTTGCCCGCAGAGAATACACCGATGACACCCTTAAGAATATTCTGGCCGTTCCTGTTCCGCTCCGGAAGCTTTTGTCCGGGAAAATGATCGTTCTGTTTTTCCTCACCGTTTTCTTTGGCATACTGAGCGGACTCCTGGGGATTTTTCTGTGCTTTGCCGCCGGTCTGCCGGATCTGACGCTTTCCCTCGCCGCTGAATGGATGGGCAGAATCGTTCTGGGGAATGCCTTCCTCTTTATCGCACTGCTTCCCCTTACGATTGTTTCCGCTTTTTTTGTCAATGCCGTTTATGCCTGTACCGCGGCAGGCTTTGTCTATGGCTTCTTCGCGACGATGGAATGGGCGCCGCTGAATTATTATCCGGTCAAAGCGGTCCTTATTCTGTTCGATCCGCAATGCGGCGCAGGCTATGATTTTGTCCGCTACTCAAAGGAAGGCGCGTGCTTTTCCCTGCTCGCCGTATTTCTGATCTCCGTCATCCTTTTTCTCGTTTTGCGGCCGGCAGGAATGGCAGACAGAATGAAAACATCGAAGAGGGCTGCACGGCCCAAAGGATGGTAGCCGAAGGATAGCTGCCGGATGACGGCAGGGAAGCGGCCTCCGGGCGCACCAGTGCAAACGCCCCGCAGCGGTTACAATTCACCGTTGCGGGGCGTCCTGCCGGTCCTGGTCATATTGACCCGAACCGGAAAATATCTTTTACCGGAAGCAGCACGGATCCGAAACTCAGATCTGCGCCACGTCCTTCATGGAGAAGCTGGTTCTTCCCATCTTGTCCTTTCCAAGGCAGACAACCGTTACCTTGTCGCCAAGGGTCAGAACATCCTCGACGCGGTTGATTCTCTGCTTCGCGATCTTGGAGATGTGAACCAGTCCTTCCTTGCCGGGAGCGAACTCGATGAAAGCGCCGAACTCCTTGATGCTCACGACCGTTCCCTGGAAGATCTGACCCTCCTGGAATTCCGTGGTGATGATCTTGATCATCTCCATCGCCTTATCCATCATTTCCTTATCGGTTCCGCAGATCGATACCTTTCCGTCGTCGGAAATATCGATCTTCACGCCGGTGCGGGCAATGATCTCATTGATGGTCTTGCCTCTCTGTCCGACCACATCGCCGATCTTCTCCGGATCGATCTGCATGGAGATGATCTTGGGAGCAAACGGTCCCACCTGCGGTCTGGGATGAGCGATGCAGGGCGTCATGATCTCGTTCAGGATATACTCTCTCGCCTCTTTGGTTCTGGCAATGGCCTCCTCCACGATGGGTCTGGTCAGGCCGTGAATCTTGATATCCATCTGAATGGCGGTGATTCCGTCATGGGTTCCTGCCACCTTGAAGTCCATGTCTCCGAAGAAGTCCTCCAGTCCCTGGATATCCGTCAGCACGATATAGTCGTCGTCCGTCTCTCCCGTCACAAGGCCGCAGGAAATGCCTGCCACCTGCTTCTTAATCGGAACGCCCGCCGCCATCAGGGACATGGTGGACGCACAGATGGACGCCTGGGAGGTGGAGCCGTTGGATTCAAAGGTCTCGGATACGGTACGGATCGCGTAAGGGAATTCATCCTCGGAAGGAAGAACAGGCACCAGAGCCTTTTCTGCCAGCGCGCCGTGGCCGATCTCACGTCTTCCCGGTCCTCTGGAGGGCTTGGTCTCTCCAACGGAATAGGACGGGAAATTATAATGATGCATATATCTCTTGTTTACTTCGTTCTCATCCAGGCCGTCAATCCTCTGCATCTCGGAAAGGGGAGCAAGGGTGGTAACGGTACAGATCTGGGTCTGTCCGCGGGTGAACATGGCAGAGCCATGCACTCTGGGGATAATATCAACCTCTGCAGCCAGCGGACGGATCTGGTTGATTGCACGGCCATCCGGACGCTTGTGATCCTTCAGGATCATCTTGCGGACCGTCTTCTTCTGGTACTGGTAAATCGCCTCTCCCAGGAGCGGAAGCCATTCTTCCTTATCAGCGAACGCCTCCTCCAGCTTTTCCGTGATCTGACGGATATTCTCTTCACGAACCTGCTTTACGTCGGTGAATACCGCCTCTTCCATCTCTGCAGGGGGAACGATCTCGCGGATCGCCGCGAACAGCTCCTCCGGAACGGCACAGCTGGTATAGGAATGCTTCGGCTTTCCAACCTCAGCCACAATATCGTTGATGAATGCGATCAGCTTCTGGTTCACATCATGAGCCATGTAGATCGCCTCGATCATCTTCTGCTCCGGAATCTCATTGGCTCCGGCCTCGATCATGATCACCTTTTCAGAGGTGGAGGCGACGGTCAGGTTCAGATCGCCGTTCTTCCACTGCTCCTGGGAAGGATTGATGACGAATTCTCCGTCGATCATTCCCACCTGGGTCATGGCGCAGGGGCCGTCGAAGGGAATATCGGAAATACAGGTCGCGATCGCAGAACCCAGCATGGCAACCAGTTCCGGCCTGCACGCAGGATCCACGGACATGACCAGATTGTCCAGCGTCACATCGTTCCGGTAATCCTTCGGGAACAGGGGACGCATGGGACGGTCGATGACACGGCTCGTAAGCACAGCATTCTCGCTGGCCTTCCCCTCTCTCTTATTGAATCCGCCGGGGATCTTTCCCACGGCATACAGCTTCTCTTCATACTCCACGCTCAGCGGGAAGAAATCGATTCCTTCCCTCGGCTTCTCACTCGCGGTGGCGGTGGACAGCACGGTGGTGTCCCCGTAATGCATAAACGCCGCTCCGTTTGCCTGCGCGGCCACTCTGCCGATATCCACGCTCAGCGTGCGTCCGGCGAGTTCAATGGAAAATGTCTTGTACATCTCGTCACTCCTTTACCTGAATTCTTATCATTTTTTTGCGGTTCAGGCAGAAGACGCCGAAACTACTGACAGCGGCACTTTCGGCAAATGCCTCTGTCAGTGGTCTCGGAAAATCTTTCTGTTCTGAACAGCCAGTATGCAGAATAAGGCGGCCGGTTCCGGCATATACCGGAACCACATCCGCCTTTTTCTTACTTTCTCAGTCCAAGTCTCTCGATCAGGGAACGATATCTCTCAATATCCTTATTCTTCAGATAATCCAGCATACCTCTTCTCTGTCCAACCATCTTCAGAAGTCCTCTTCTGGAGTGATGGTCCTTGGGATTGTTCTGCAGATGCTCGGTCAGCTCCTTGATTCTCTCGGTGAGAACCGCGATCTGTACCTCCGGTGATCCGGTATCGCCCTCGCATCTGGCATACTCTTTGATGATTGCAGTCTTCTTCTCTTTGGAAATCATCTGTGGTTTCTCCTTTCTTTTTTGAACGCCTCACACCAGGACGAGGTCGGAGTATCCGTCACCCGGGCATGGGCTGAATTCATACGGTAGCAGTATAGCACACTTCCGACAGGATGTAAATCACAAAAAAATTTTATTCCGCCTCGAGTTTTTCCAGGTATGCAGGAAGCTCTGACAGGTTTCGAAGCACTGCTGTAGCGCCTGCGGCCAGGAACTTTTCTTCCGCCCTGCGGCAGTGAAGCTCCTTCTCCTCCTCCGAAAGCGCCGCATATTCTTCTTCTGTCAGTCCCATGACGGAACTTCCCTCCACGACGCCCAGGGAGCGCATTCCTGCCGCAAGCCCCTCTCTGATATCCGCAGCCGTATCTCCGACCTTGATGGCCGCTGTGACGGAGGATACTTCAAGTCTCTTCAGATTTTCAAAAATCATATAGGGAAAAGGGCGTCCGAAATTTCCTACGCTGTTCGGAGAAAACCAGCAGTCCGGGCAATATCCCTTTCCGGCTGCGGCCGGAGCCACAATCCGCATCATTTCATCCGTATACCCTGTGGTGGATCCCACTTTAATTCCCCTTTTACGCAGATAACTCATCGCTTCCGGCACATCCGGCTTCGGGTCTGCAAACCGGTGGACGATCTTTAAAATACTCGCTTCTGAGGTCTGATAAACCTTTTCCACATCCGCTTCCGTGAAATCTCTGCCATAAATCCGCTTCCACTCATTGTGGATGCGTTCCATGTTCATCATGGTCCGGACATGATCCCGTTTCAGCATTCCCATGGACTCCCTCACTTCCGCCAGCGTAGGGGTGATGCCATATTCCTCAAAGGCTGTAATGAACGCCTGTACCGGCGCAAGACAGCCGTAATCCACCGTGGTTCCTGCCCAGTCAAAAATCACCGCTTCAATTTTCTTTCCCATTCTGTTCTTCCTCCCTGTCATGCTCCTCCAAAAAGTCCTCTATGATACCGCATACCCGTTCGATATCCTCCGGATAAATCTCACCGATATTCCCGATGCGGAAGGTATCCGCATCCGTCACTTTTCCGGGATAAATCGCATATCCCCGCTCCTTGATGTAGCGGTACATCTCGTCAAAGGAGAAATCCTTTCCCTCCTGATAGAAAAACGTGGTGATAATCGGTCCCTGATATTTCCCATTGATGTAGGGCTTAAATCCCATCTCCTTCATCCGCCGGATCAGTTCCATATTATTTTCCCGATAGCGCTTCGCGCGGGCAGGAATTCCGCCTTCCTCCTTCAGTTCTTCCAGCGCCTTTGCAAAGGCCAGCACGGAATGTGTCGGAGAAGTAAAACGCCACTTTCCGTCCTTTTCCATCGTCACCCACTGGTCATACAGATCCAGAGACAGGCTTCTGCTCTTTCCTTCACAGGCAGCCAGGGCATCTCTCCTGCAGATGATATAGGAAAAACCGGGCACTCCCTGCACGCATTTATTCGCGCTGCTGATCAGAAAATCCATGCCGATCTCCGGCACATCAATATCCACACCCGCAAAGGAAGACATGGCGTCCACAATGAAGGTTTTTCCCGCTGCCTTCACCACTTTCCCCACTGCTGCGATATCGTTCAGAATCCCGGATGTGGTCTCGCTGTGAATCATGCCCACATGGGTAATTTCCGGATCCTCCTCCAATATCTGAGCCACCCGCCGCGCGTCCGGAATCCGGTCATAGTTTTCCCGATACACGGACACCTTTTTTCCCATTCTGCGGGCAATTTCCGCCATTCTCTCCCCATAGGCCCCGTTGGCGCAGACCAGAAGCTTCTGTGCATCTCCCAGAGAGCTTCCCACCACGGATTCCACTCCAAAGGTACCGCTTCCCTGCATGAGCACAACCGTATATGTTTCCTCCGGCGCATGGGCAAGTCTGAGCAGCTCTCTCCGGATTTTCCGGGTGATCTGCTTATAATCCTCATCCCAGGTGCAGTGGTCAAACAGCATTTCTCTTTTTACCGTATCGGTCGTCGTCAGCGGTCCCGGCGTCAGCAGCTTGTAATTTGGCATAATCTCCTCATTTCTGCGCGGCTTTTCTTCTGTCAAAAGCCCGAATGCCGCGCTGAAACAGGCTTTTGTTTCCGAAAACCGGAAAGGTTTCCGGCGTTTTCTTCTGAAAGCAGCGCCATTATAGCATTCTGATTTTTTTATCGTCAACCCGCCCGCACACGGTATTCCGTCTTCACCGCCCCGGAATTTACAGGGATTTTACATAAAAAAGGATGTAGAAAACCTACACCCTTTTCCCCTATTCATCCGGTCTTTCCTGCGCAGGGTATTCCTTATCCCGCACAATCCGGCTGTTTCTGTTCAGGATCCGTATGTAACGTTCGTAATCGGAAGCAAGAAGCCCCATATAGATCATATCCACGATCATGAGCTGCGTTGTCCTGGAAAAAATGGCATCTCCATAAAAGGCCTGTTCCTGACTCGTACAAAGAACGAGATCCGCATAGCGCGTGATCAGGGAATTCTGGAAATTCGTAATCACAATTGTGGAGGCCCCTGCCTTTTTTGCCATCTTCACCGCCTCCACCGTATCCCTGGAATTGCCGGAATACGAAACGCCGACCGCCGCATCCCCTTCCCGCAGGCTTCCGGCACTGATTCTCTGATGATAACCATCATCAAAATGTCTGCAGTCAAGTCCGAGGTATAAAAGCTTTGTCAGCAGGTCCTGAGCGGTCACATTGGAATTCTCCACACTGTAAAGGTCCACTCTCCGGGCCCTGCCCAGCGTTTCAATCACTTTGCAGAAGGTCCGCCCGGAAATATTTTTCAGCATTTCATCCGCCATCTTTCCCGTTACAGCGGCAATCTTCGCAGGGATATCCTCTGTTCTCTCTTCACCGGTCAGCGAATAACCGTACATGGCCCGGAATCCCTCTTCTTTCCTTCTGTCCCTCTGCGCCAGCTGCTCAATCACAGCATAGCGGAAATCCCTGTAGCCATCGTATCCCAGCGCCCGGATCGTGCGCATCACAGTGGGCTGGCTGACCTGACAGAGGACCGCCAGCCGGTCAATCGAAAGCGTCCTGAGCTCTTCCATATGCTCCAGAATATAATCCGCGACCTTCTTTTCGGAAGGCCGCAGCTCCCCGTAATGTGCCTTTATCCACAGACCGATCTCTCTTTCCATCTGCCACTTCCTGTACTTTCTCTACAAAAACCCGGAACTTTTCCTTCCCGAAAACATCCTTTGCATACGCCAGTCCGGCCGCCAGCCGGCTCCGGCTCTGAAATGTAAAATCTTCGTAAAAGGCTTTCGAAAAACCTCTTACCGTTTTCCGAAAGCCTTCTGGTCATTGGTTATTCTCTTTTATAAAGCGGCCCTTCCTCAGGTATTCAGTACGCGCTTCACTGCGTAGGGAGTACGATAGGAAGCGTTGGAAATCTTGATACCGGTTCTCGCGTTACTGGCATGGATCACCTGGCCGTTTCCGATATAGATCGCCACATGGTTGACCCTTCCGTTCTTCGCATAGAACACCAGATCGCCAGGCTGCGCCTCAGACAGGCTGATCTTGGTTCCCGTGGTACTCTGCGCCGAGGAAGTTCTCGGCAGGGACACGCCATAGTTTTTGAAAACGCTCTGTACAAAGCCGGAGCAGTCCGCTCCGTTGGTCAGACTGGTGCCGCCCCAGACATAGGGATTACCCAGAAACTGTTTCGCAAAATTGACCAGATCCACGCGCACATCGGACACGCCCTTACCGTAGATCAGCTCCGTCTGCGTCACCGCACGGTCAAGCTTCTTCGCAATATCCACATAATCCGCGGAAACATAGGCTTCCTCATCATCCAGCATGATCTTCACCCAGCCGTCCAGCTGCTCCACGACTTCCAGCTCTTCGCCTTCCGCCACAAGAGTGATGACCGGACTCTCCGTGCTGGCCTCCTCGCGCACACGAAGACCGCCGGAGTTGCAGACCGCCATGTCGGTGGCAACCTCATCCGCCCTGTCTCTCGCTTCCTTTCCGGTCAGGAGAAATTCCGCCTTCACATAGCCGGTCACCTTTCCGGATTTAATATAGGCCCACCCGTCCTTAATCTCATAAACCTCACAGCCGCTGTTTTTGCTCATCTTGCCGACCAGCTTGCCATCTTCGGAGGGTTCCTCTCTCACATTCAGATAATTGGATACGTTGGCGATGCCCAGATTACTGAAGCCGTAAATCGCTTTCCGCTCGTTCTTCGCTTCTTCCGCTGCAGCCAGATAGTCTTCCTCAGCCAGATCCGCCTCCAGAATCTGTCCCACACCCGCGGAAGGCACGGCCGACGTCCCGCTTGCCAGAATCGGCTCAGACCATCCCAGACAGAGCGCTGCACCGACTGCCAATAACCCTATCGCTTTCGTTCCCTTGACCATAGACCATCCTTCTCCTGATACGTATACGAATCGCTGAATGCGACAACTTCCGCATTCATTACAGATCCCTTTCAAAATATTACAAATATGTTACATCTTCATCTATTATATTGGAATCCATCCGCTCTGTCAATCCGTTTTTTCAGGATACCAGTAACGCCGGCCTTCTTCGATATCGTGCGCCATATTTTGCTTCAGCTCCTTCACATCCGAAAATTTCCTTTCCGGCCTGCGGAAGGAATACAGGCTCACTTCCACATATTCCCCATAGATCTCGCTGTCAAAGTCATAGAGATAGGTTTCCACGCTCATCTGCCCGGAATCGCTCACCGTTGGCCTGCAGCCAATGTTGGTAATTCCCGGAAAGCTGACACCTCCAAAGTTCAGGCGGGACAGATAGACGCCGTTTGGAGGAAGCAGCTTGTCCTTCTCCGGAAGCAGATTAATCGTGGGCATTCCCAGGGTTCTGCCCAGCCTTTTTCCATGCATCACACGGCCCGAAACGACATAGGGCGCGCCCAGCAGCTTCGCCGCCAGCTCCATCTGCCCTTTCTGAATTTCTTCCCGTACATAGGAAGAACTGATTTCCCGTCCGTTGTACATGATTTTATCGATGATCTCTACCTGATAACCCAATTTTTCCGACAGGGCGAGGAGCAGATGCCAGTCTCCTTTTCCGCCGTCTCCAAAGGAAAGATCCGTTCCCGCGGCCAGATATCTGGTATGCATCTTTCCGCAGAGAATCTCCCTTACGAAATCCTCCGGCGGAATCGCCGCCGTCTGGGCGTCCAGGGGAAATTCGATCAGGACGTCCACCCCCATCTCCTCAAAGCAGCGACGTTTCTCTTCCTTTGTCATCAGGCCTGCCTGCGGCCTTCCCGAAAAAAAAACGCCCGGCGGCGGATCAAAGGTGAAAACGGCGGCGGCCAGACCGTCTTCCTTCGTTTTCAGGATTCTGTCCAGCAGCTTCCTGTGTCCCAGATGAACGCCGTCAAATTTTCCGATCGCCGCCGCCGTATTCATATCGCATTCAAATTCCATCGTTCCTGAAATGATCTGCATTCTAACCCTCATTCCGGAGCGTAACAGTTACTCCTGTTCGCTCATGTTAAAAACATTTTTACCGGGCGGTATTTTCCCGAATTTCCCTCTGCATGGAAGGCGTACAGGCCATAAAAGGTTCCGTCGGTTCCGCAGACCCGGAAGTTTTCCGGATTTTCAGCTGTTTCCCGGCTGGCATCTTCTTCCCGCTCCGGCATCCTTTCACCGGAATCTGCGACCTGCCCCAGGATCACCTGTTCCGGATAAAGTTCGTTTCCATTGCGGACCAGCCGTTCGAATTCCGGCTTCACAACCAGGCGGGGGCAGTGGGAAAACAGCCTCTCCACGGGAATCAGCGCTTCCGCTTCCAGCCGGTCTTCCTTCGCAAGATGCTCCAGCTCGCTGAGGGTACGCGCCTCTTCCACCGAAAAACGTCCCACACGCGTGCGCTTCAGGCTTTTCATCGCTCCGCCGCAGCCGAGCTTCTGCCCGATATCATGACAGAGCGTCCGGATGTAGGTTCCCTTGGAGCATTCCACCCGGAAGGTGATCTCCGGAAGTTCGGTCTTCAGGATCCGAATGGAGAAAATCTGCACCGGCCTGGCCTGCCTTTCCACTTCCTTACCGGCTCTGGCGAGTTCGTACAGCTTCTTTCCGTTCACCTTAAGTGCGGAATACATGGGAGGGATCTGCTCATAAGTCCCAAGGAAGGAAAGCACTGCAGCCTCCGCCTCCTTTTCATCCACCGTCACCTCATGCTCCTCAAGGACGGTTCCGGACAGATCCTGGGTATCCGTCACCTTTCCCAGAAGCAGAACCGCCTCATATTCCTTTGTCTCTCCCGCAAGCAGGTCACACAGCTTCGTTGCATTTCCCAGACATACGGGAAGTACCCCGACCGCATCCGGGTCCAGGGTACCTGTATGGCCGATTTTTTTCTGGCCGCATATGCCGCGCAGCTTCGCCACCACATCATGGGAGGTAAAGCCCGCTTCCTTATATACATTCAGCACGCCGTTCTTCATCATTTCCTTCTCCGCCGTCCAGCTGTCTTTCTATATGTAAGGACAGATTGTTGATCACGTCATGCGCGGTTCCCATCATCGTGCAGCCGGCCGCGCGGACATGGCCGCCTCCGCCAAAGTAGGAAGCGATGGCCGCCACGTCCACCTTTTCGCTGGAGCGCAGGCTGACCTTATATTCCTGCACGCCCGTTTCGTACAGGAAGATGGCACATTCCACACCCTTGATGCTGCGAAGCTGGCTCACAATCCCTTCCAGATCCTGCGGCCCCGCTCCGTAAAAATCCAGCGTTTTCCGGCTCAGGGCGCTGACCACGCAGCGTCCGTCCATGAAGCGGATGCTTTCCAGAAGCGCCCTTCCCAGAATCTGGGTCTGCAGATAGGTCTTTTCAAAAAAGGTTTCCTCGATCAGACGGCTGAAATCAAAGCCGAAGGAAATCAGATCAGCGGCAGCCCTGAGGGTGTCGGGCGAAGTACAGGAATACTGGAAGCATCCTGTATCATGCACGATTCCCATGTAGAGCGCCTTTGCGATCTCCTGATCCAGCCCGTCTTTTCCGATCAGGCGGTAAACCAGCTCGCTGGTGGAACTGGCCTGCGGGTCCACAAAATTCACGTTTCCGCAGCCGTTCGCATTGCTGATGTGATGATCGATGTTGATCTTCTTTCCCGCCGACTCAAAATACGTCTGCGCCTCTCCCAGCCTGTCGGACGTGCTGTCCAGAGCGAAAAAAACGTCAAATTTCTTCTGTTCACCATAAGCGCTGTCCACATCCTCAATCCGGCTGATGCAGCCGTAGATGTCCGCAGGCTTTTCCAGGAACACCTGTACTTCCGCCTGCGGAAGTTCTTTTTTCAGATAAAGATACAGCCCCATACAGGATCCGATGCAGTCTCCGTCCGGGCGGATATGCCCGCTGATGCCGATTCTCCCTGCTCCCTTACATTCTTCCAGAAGATTCATAGACGTTTATTCCTCCCCCCTGTGTTCTTTTTCCATAACCTCATCAATTTTATGCGACATATTCACGCCGTATGCGATGGACTGGTCCATCACAAAAGTGATTTCCGGCGTGATACGGAGGTTAATCTCCTTCGCAAGACGGCTTCTGATAAAGCCCACAGCGCTCCGTAAGCCCTCCAGCGTATCCGCCTGCGCCTTTTCGTCTCCCAGCACGCTGATCCATGCCCGGCAGGTCTTTAAGTCCGGAGCGACCTCAACCGCCACAACAGAGGTGAGGGGCGCAATCCTGGGATCCTTGATTTCACCGCGGATCGTTTCCGCAAGCACCTGCTGTACCTGGGCGTTGATCCGCGTATTTTTAATACTGTTTTTTCTCATATAAATCGTTCCGCCTTTCCGGCGAAGCCGGAAGCCTTACCTGGGCACCTCCACCATGATATAGGCCTCCACGATATCGCCTTCCTGAATCTGGTCGAAGCCGTCAAACACAAGACCGCACTCGAAGCCCGAACGGACTTCCTTCACGTCGTCCTTGAAGCGCTTCAGGCTCGCCAGTTTGCCTTCATAGATCTGATCTCCGTCTCTGGTAATGCGAACCTTGCAGTCACGCTGGAACTCTCCGTCCAGAACGTAGGAACCGGCAATGTTTCCGATTGCGGATGCACGGAAGATCTGACGGATCTCCGCATGGCCGATGACCTTTTCTTCAAATACGGGATCCAGCATGCCCTTCATGGCCGCCTCAATATCTTCAATTGCCTGGTAAATCACTCTGTACAGACGGATATCCACGCCTTCCCGCTCCGCGGTCGCCTTGGCAGTCGCGTCAGGACGCACGTTGAAGCCGATGATGATGGCGTTGGAGGTTGCCGCGAGGGTTACGTCGGATTCGTTGATCGCGCCGACGCCGCCGTGAATGCATTTCACAACCACTTCCTCGTTGGACAGCTTCAGAAGGCTCTGTCTGACCGCCTCCACGCTGCCCTGTACATCCGCCTTGATGATCAGGTTCAGCTCCTTTAACTTGCCCTCCTGGATCTGGTTGAACAGATCGTCCAGGGACATCTTGGATCTGGTTTCCTCCAGCTTCTTCTCCTTGTTCTGCGCGATAAAGGTTTCCGCGTAGTTTCTCGCTTCCTTATCGTTTACATGGGCGAGGAATACCTCTCCCGCTCCCGGCACATCCGAAAGTCCGAGGATCTCCACAGGTGTGGAAGGACCGGCCTCCTTCACCCTTCTGCCCTTATCGTCAATCATGGCACGCACCTTGCCGTGGCTTGCTCCTGCGGAAATGAAATCTCCCACATGCAGCGTACCCTTCTGCACCAGAACGGTTGCCACCGGGCCGCGTCCCTTATCCAGCTGCGCTTCGATGACAAGACCTCTCGCCATCCGGTTCGGGTTGGCCTTCAGCTCCAGAATCTCTGCCGTCAGCAGGATCATCTCAAGCAGCTGATTGATGCCCTCTCCGGTCTTGGCGGATACGGGAGCGAATACGGTGCTTCCGCCCCATTCCTCCGGAATGAGCTCATATTCTGCAAGCTCCTGCTTCACGCGGTCAATATTTGCGTTCGGCTTATCGATCTTGTTCACCGCGACGATGATCTCGATTCCCGCAGCCTTGGCATGGCTGATGGCCTCCACAGTCTGGGGCATCACGCCGTCGTCCGCCGCCACCACCAGAACCGCGATATCCGTGGCATTCGCGCCTCTCATACGCATGGCAGTAAAGGCCTCATGTCCGGGCGTATCCAGGAAGGTGATCTTCTGTCCATTGATCTGAACGGTATACGCACCGATGTGCTGCGTGATGCCGCCCGCTTCCTTATCCGTCACATTGGTCTTCCGGATGGCATCCAGAAGGGAGGTCTTACCGTGGTCAACGTGTCCCATGACGCAGATAACCGGCGGTCTGGGAACCATATCCTCCTCGTTCTCCTCATCCTCCTTCAGAAGCTCCTCGATCACATCGACCTTAACTTCCTTCTCACAGATGATGTCGTATTCAATGGCAATGCTCTCCGCCTCATCATAGGAAATTTCCTGATTCAGCGTCACGATCTTGCCTTCCATAAACAGTTTCTTGATGATTCCTGCAGCCGGAACCTTCATCTTGTCGGCAAGGTCCTTGATGGTGATGTTGTCCGGGAGGGTGATCACCTTGATCTGCTCCTCTTCCGGCTCTGCCTTCACAGGCTCGGGCTTGATGAATCTGCCCGGCTTATTCTTCAGCCTGCTCTTCGATTCGTCCTCTTCGTAGATGTGATCCTTCTTCGAGCGTCTGTCTCTTTCCTGGCTGTTACGGCGCTTTTCTTCCTCTTTGCGCTTCTCGTTCTCCTTGATGGGAGCCTCCGCAGCAAAGCCCTTGCCCGGAGCCGGACGACGGGATCGATTGTCCTGCCTTCCGCCTGCGCCCTGTCCACGTTCTCCATTAGAACGCTCATTATTCGCGCCAGGTCTCGCCCCGCCCGGACGGCCGCCGAAGCCCTGCGCACTTCTCTGAGAACCGCCAGAACGGCTGCCGGAACCAGAACGATTCTGGCCGTCCGCACTGCGCGGACTTCTCGATCCCTGACCGTTCCGGCCGTCGCGGCTGTCACGGTTATCCCGGTTGTCGCGGCCCTGCTGTCTGCTTCCCTGCTGCTGCCTTCCTTCCGGCCTGGTTCCCTGCGCTCTTTCCAGTCTTTCATTTCCAGCTCCTCTGTCCGCCGCCTGCGAAGCTTCCTTCGCCGCCTGTTCCTGTGCGGCCTTCTGAGCGGCGGCCTTTTCTTCCATCGCCTTCTGTTCCCTTGCGGCCCTTTCTGCCGCTTCCTGGCGTCTCTTCTGCTCTTCAAGCCGTTCATCCGGCATCTGCGGCTGTGACGGCTTTGTAAGCGGCTTGATCAGCCTGGGCTGTCCGGTCAGAATTCTTCCCGTGGAACGTCCCTGGCCCGTACCCGGCCGTCCGGAATTTCTGCTGCCTGTCTGAGCAGTTCCCTGCCTTCCAGCGCCCTGTTTGCTGCCGGCATTATTCCTGCTGCCCGCATTGTCTTTGCCGCCCGCGGCCGGTCTGCTCCCCGCGCTGCCCTGATGCCCCTTCTGAGACTGCATCTTACTGTTGTGCGGGTTGCTCACAAAAATAATATTTTTCTTCTTTTTGACCGGTCCCTGAGATGCGGCTTCTGCCTGCTTCTCTTTTGCAGCGCCTTCCCGGGTTCCATCCGCACCGGTCTTTGCCTCTTCCGGCTTCATCTCTCTCTGAATTTCCTTCTGAACTTCCTTCTTTTCAGGCATATCGCCCATTCTCATCTCTCCCTCTGTCACTATCCGCTTTTCTCCTTCGCTCTTGCCAAAATGTTTCCTGACTCTCTGTACTGCTTCTTCCTCTATCGAACTCTGGGCGGCTTTTGCTTCCACCCCTTCCTTCTGCAGAAATGTGATAATATCCCTGCTCTGCAGCCCTAATTCCTTCGCCAGTTCAAAAATCTTCGTTTTTGCCATGCTGCGCCTCCTTTACTCGGACGTTTCCAACTTCCCGATCAGGTTTTTCGCAAAACCTTCATCCGTCACTGCCAGGGATGCTCTCATCTCCTTTCCCATCGCATGGCCCAGTTCCTCCTTCGTCGCGTAGAAAAAACAGGGAACATGGTAGTATGTGCACATATTCAGGAAATTTTTTTTCGTATTATCGGAGGCATCAGTTCCTACGATCACAAGTCTCGCCCGGCCTTCCTTCACAGCCTTCTCCGTCATGAACTCGCCGCTTGATACAGCCGACGCTCTGGTTGCAAGGCCGAGCAGGGAAAGAATCTTATTCTGCTTCAAACTCCTCAAACTCCTTTTCCAGCTGATCATAAACCTCGTTCGGAATGCTCATTTTGAAGGAGCGCTCCAGTCCTTTGCTTTTCCGCACCTTTTTCAGGCAGTCAGACGATCTGCACAGGTACGCGCCTCTTCCGTTCTTTTTTCCGGTCATATCCAGAACGATTTCACCCTCCGTTGTCCGGAGAATACGCATCATTTCCTTCTTGCCTTTCATCTGTCCGCAGCCGATACACTGCCTCAGCGGAACCTTTTTATTCATCCAGCACCACGCCTTTCCTGCGGCTCTCCGGAACCGGTCACTCCAGACTGGCTTCTTCCTCCGCCGGAGCCTCTCCGTCTTCCGGGAGTTCCTCCTCCAGAGCTGCTTCCTCTTCCGGCAGAACTTCCTCCTCCGGAATCATATCTTCTCCGGAAAACGTTTCTTCACCGCCAACCGTATCCTCATCAGAAAGCATCTCCCCGTCAGCAGGGGCTTCCTCACAGGATTCTTCATAACCGTCGTAGTCTTCCTCATATTCCTCATCGTCAAAGTCGTCCAGATAGTCCTCATAACGGAAGCCCGGCGCATCCTTTGCCTGAGTCTCGCTCTTGATATCGATCTTGTATCCCGTCAGCCTTGCCGCCAGTCTTGCGTTCTGGCCTTCCTTGCCGATGGCCAGGGAAAGCTGGTAATCGGGAACGACCACCTTGGCCGTCTTCTCATCCGGATCCGCGAACACCGCCACGATCTTGGCCGGGGACAGGGCGTTCTGAATCAGGTTTCCGGGATTCTCATCCCAGTTGACGATGTCGATCTTCTCGCCGCGAAGCTCATCCACAATGGCATTCACCCTAGCGCCGTTCATACCCACGCAGGCGCCCACTGCATCCACGTTGGGATTGTTGGACCAGACCGCCATTTTGGTACGGCTTCCCGCCTCTCTCGCAATGCTCTTGATCTCAACCGTGCCGTCGCGGATCTCCGTAACTTCCGCCTCAAACAGCCTCTTCACCAGCTCCGGATGGGTCCGGCTCACCAGAATCCTGGGACCCTTGGGCGTATTCTTCACTTCCAGAATATAGACCTTGATTCTCTCCGTAGGGCGGAACACCTCGCCCTTCACCTGTTCGCTTTCGTTTAACAGGGCGTCCGCCTTCCCCAGATTGATGCTGATGTTTCTTCCCACATAGCGCTGCACCACACCGGTGACCACATCCTTCTCCTTTTCATAATACTGGTTGAAGATGGCGCTTCTTTCTTCCTCACGGATCTTCTGAAGGATCACGTTCTTCGCGTTCTGGGTGGCGATGCGGCCGAACTCCTTGGACTTGATCTCCACGTGAATGATGTCTCCCACCTCAGCGCGTTTGGAAATCTCCTTCGCGTCCTCCAGAGCGATCTGCAGACAGTCATCCTCCACATCCTCCTGCGTGGGAACGACTTCCTTTTCCGCGTAAACCAGGAAATCACAGGTTTCCCGGTTAATCTCCACCTTCACGTTGTCCGCCTTTCCAAAATGGTTCTTGCACGCGGTAAGCAGGGAAGTTTCAATGGCGTCGAAGAGGGTTTCCTTGCTGATCTCCTTCTCCTTCTCCAGAATATCCAGTGCTTCCATCAATTCCTTGTTCATGATTTCCTCCTTGCTTTAAAAATCTAACGCAAGCCTGATCAGCGCGATGTCCAGCCTTGCAAATTTTTTTTCTTCTTCCTGTATTTCCAGGGTCACGGAATCCTTGTCATAAGCCTTCAGAATCCCCTCAAATTCCTTCTGCTTCTCCTGCGGGCGGTACAATCTCAGCTCAACCTCTTTCCCCAGGCTCTTTTCCAGATGCCGGTCTTTTTTTAACGGTCTCCCCAGCCCGGGGCTGCTCACCTCAAGGATGTAGGCCTCTTCAATGAAATCCTCCTCATCCAGCCTGTCGGACAGCTTCCTGCTCACGTTCTCGCAGTCCTGGATATTCACGCCGTCCGCTTTGTCAATGTAGGCGCGCAGGTACCATTCCCCGCCTTCCTTCACATATTCCACGTCGTAGATCTCCACATCGTTCTCTTCCGCGATCGGAAGCAGAAGCTCTTCCGTACGCGCTTCGATTTCCTTTCCCTTCGGCATCCGCTCACCAGTTCCTTTCCCTCTGCCAAAAATAAGAGTGGGCGAAACGCCCACTCTAGTCTGATAATCCTATTAACCATAACCCAGTATAGCACCAATCTGCGGGAAACGCAAGCGCTTTTTAAACGTCTTCCAGGTTTCGGATAATTTTCTGTGCGCAGGAAAGGAAATTCTCCATTTCTTCCCCGCTGATCCCCTCCCAGATCTGATTGTCCATGCGGGAAAAATTCTCATGGACCTCCGCCGCTTTCGTTCTTCCTTCCTCCGTCAGGACAACGAGAAAGGCGCGGCGGCAGTCCGGATGCTTCTGCCTGCTCACATACCCGGCTTCCTCCAGCTTATCCAGACTTCTGGAAAGCGTCGCCACATCCATATTGCAGCGGTCGGCAAGCTCCCGCTGGCTGACATGGTCCTCTTCCAGCAGCTTATTCAGAATCCGGGGCTGTCCCGGCGTCAGACCGAGCTTCTGAAAATAGGGATGAAGAATCCTTTTCCTGGCCGCTTCCATCCGAACCATGGCCTCTCTGATCTCTTTCTTTTCCATACCTGACTTCCTTTCCAGCCGTCATTCCAGCTCAAACTGTCCGGTGTAAAGCTTGTAGTAGCGTCCCTTCTGCGAAAGAAGCTCCTCGTGGTCTCCCCGTTCGATCACCTCTCCCTTTTCCAGCACCATGATGGCCTTGGAATTTCTGACCGTGGAAAGGCGGTGGGCGATCACGAACACGGTGCGGCCCTCCATCAGCTGGTCCATGCCCTTCTCGATCAGGCGCTCCGTGCGGGTGTCGATGGAGCTGGTCGCCTCATCCAGAATCAGCACAGGAGGCCTGGAAATGGCCGCTCTGGCGATGGCGAGAAGCTGTCTCTGTCCCTGGGACAGGTTGCTTCCGTCGCTGTGGAGCATGGTCTGATAGCCGTCGGGCAGACGCCGGATGAAGGAATCCGCGTTGGCGACGCGGGCGGCCTCTCTCACTTCCTCATCCGAAGCATCCAGGCGGCCATAGCGGATGTTGTCCGCAATGGTGCCGGTAAACAGGTGGGTGTCCTGGATGACCATGGAAAGGGAACGGCGCAGGTCGTCCTTTTTGATCCGGCGAATGTCCAGACCGTCATAGGTGATGGTTCCGGACTGGATCTCATAAAACCGGTTGATCAGATTGATGATGGTGGTCTTTCCCGCTCCCGTGGAGCCCACAAAAGCGATCTTCTGCCCCGGCTTCGCGTAGAGGCTGATGCCGTTTAAGATCTTTTTCTCCGGCGTATAGCCGAATACCACATCGTAAAAACGCACATCCCCCTTCAGGGGCACCAGAGAAAAGCTTCCGTTCTCCGGCACCTTCCAGGCGAGCGTTCCATCCGCTGCTTCCGTCAGGGTCACGTCGCCCTCATCCGGTTCCGGCTCCTCGTCCATCATTTCAAAGATGCGCTCCGCGCCGGAAAGGGCTGCCAGCAGGAAATTGATCTGCTGGGTGAACTGATTCATGGGCATGGCGCTCTGGCGCACATAGACCAGATAGGAAGCAAGGCTTCCCAGATCCATCAGGCCGGACAGGACGAACATGCCGCCCACGCAGGCCGATACCGCATAATTAAAGTAGGAAAGGCTGACGATGGTCGGCACCATCATGCCGGAATAGGACATGGCCTTGGTGGCGGACTGGCGCAACGCTTCATTTCTTCTGCAGAATTCCGCGAAATCCTGTTCCTCATGGTTGAAAATCTTTTCCACCTTCGCCCCGGCAACCATTTCCTCCACGAAGCCGTTGATGCTTCCCAGATATTTCTGCTGCTCGATGAAATATTTCCTGCTCCTCTTTCCATTATACTGGATAAACAGGAACATGAGAAGCAAAAAAGCGATGACGATGAGGGACAGCCTGAGATTCAGCACCACCAGCATGATGATGGTTCCGCTCACCACGATGAAGCTCTGGATCAGCAGGGTGAAACTGTTGTTCAGCGCCTCCGTGAGGGTGTCCACATCGTTCGTGAAACGGCTCATCAGCTCCCCGTGGGTGTGGGCGTCAAAATAGGAAAGGGGCAGCTTCTGGGTGTGTTCGAACAGATCCCGTCGGATCCGTCCCACGATCTTCTGACAGGTGATCACCATGAGCTGATTATAGCCCAGCGTGGCGAACGCGCCCGCGCCGTACATGAGCGCCATCAGAAGGATGGTCCGGATCAGGCCCGGAATGTCGCCGGGCAGGATGTAGGTGTTGATCACCGGCTTGAGCATATAGGTTCCGAGAAGGTTCGCCAGACTGCTGATACAGACCAGCAGTCCCACGAGCAGGACGGACCACTTGTAAATTCCCATATAATGGAGCAGCCGCTTCATCGTTTTTGCGCTGTCCTTCGGTCTGGCATATCCGTTGTATCTCGCCATTACAGTCCCGCTCCTTCCTGCTGTGAATAATAGATTTCCTGATAAACGGAATCGTTTTTCAGAAGCTCTTCATGGGTACCCACAGCGTGTACCCTGCCGTCGTCCAGAATGATGATCTGATCCGCATGCATGACGGAGGTAATCCTCTGCGCGATGATGATCTTCGTGCTTCCGGGGAGGCTTCTGGCAAGCCCCTCTCTTATCTTCGCCTCCGTGGCCGTATCCACCGCGCTGGTGGAATCATCCAGGATCAGCACCTTCGGCTTTTTCAGAATCGCCCTGGCGATGCAGAGCCTCTGCTTCTGGCCGCCGGACACATTCACGCCACCCTGGCCCAGATCCGTCTCATAACCGTTTTCCAGCCGGTCGATAAATTCGTCCACACAGGCAATCCGGCAGGCCTCCTCGATTTCTTCTTTGGAAGCGTCCTCCTTTCCCCAGCGGAGATTGTCGATCACCGTACCGGAAAACAGCGTATTTTTCTGCAGCACCATGGCGATGGAATCCCGCAGGGGCTTTAAGGGATACTCCTGCACCCGGTGGCCGTCGATGCGCACCTCCCCCTCCGTCACGTCATACAGTCTGGGAATGAGCTGCACCAGCGTGGACTTGGCAGAACCTGTCTGGCCGATGATCCCCACCGTCTGGCCGGCCCTGATGTGCAGATTAATATCGGAAAGCACATATTCCTGCGCGTTTTTGCTGTATTTGAAAAAAACATGGTCGAAGACAATGTCTCCCTTTTCCACCCGGATGTCCTTCGCTTCCTCTTCCGTGATATCGGGCTCTTCCTCCATCACCTCTTCAATTCTCCGCCAGGAGGTCAGAGAACGGGTGAACATCATGAACACGTTGGAAATCATCATCAGGGAGTTTAAGACCTGAAGCACATAGCTTAAAAAGCCCGTCAACTCACCCACCTGCATCTCGCCCACCTGGATCAGATTGCCGCCGAACCAGAGGATGCACAGGATGGTGGCGTACATCACGAACTGCATGGCGGGCATGTTCAGGGACGCCACCCGGAACGCCTTCTCCGAGGTGGTGAGAAGCTCCGTGTTGACTTCACTGAATTTTTCCATCTCGTAGTCTCCCCGGACATAGGACTTCACCACTCGGATGGCCGTCAGATTTTCCTGGATGATCCGGTTGACCAGATCCACCGCCTTCTGCATCCGGCCGTACAGCGGCCTGACGTGGGAGACGATCGCAAACAGCAGGATTCCAAGCACCGGCGCGGCGATCAGGAACACCACAGCAAGCTCGCTGTTGATCTGAAAGGACACCGTGATGGCGGTCAGCATCATCACCGGCGCACGGCAGGCAGGACGCAGGCCATTGGCGATGGAGTTCTGGATGTTGGTCACATCTCCGGTCAGCCTGGTAACCAGCGAAGAAGTCCTGAACCGGTCCGTATTGGAAAAAGAAAACTGCTGGAGCTTTCTGTATTCCTCCTTCCTGATCTGCGCGCCGATTCCCTGACCGCAGACCGCGGCAAACCTGGCGCTTCCGGTTCCCAGAAGCATGGCTGCCACCGCGCAGACCGCCATCTGAAGCCCCTTCATGAAAATATACTGCCGGTCTCCGTTCGCCACGCCGATATCTACCATATCGGCCATGATCATGGGAATGATCAACTCCAGAAAGGCCTCCGTTACAATGCAGATCACCGCAAGGATGGTCGCCGCCCGGTAGGGTTTCGCATAGGATAACAATCGTTTCATGACTTCCTCCGTTATTATATTGCAAAATCAATAATATCATTATCAACAGTATGCAGCGCAACTATTGTATGCCCATCGCGCAGGAAAGTCAAGGACGGATTTGCTTTCTTCCGGCCACTATAAAAATGTAGACGGACAAACCGTATTGTGATACACTTTATTCAGTGAGTGATTTCAAAAACGGTGATCCGCCAAAAGCGCGGAGGCAGGAGGAGTTATGAGCATACTCGAGGAAATTGCGGACTGTGTGATATCGGGAAGACTGCAGGAGATTTTTCTCTCTGATCCAGAATATCAGGATCTGAGCAGAAAACAGGAGCAGGCATCCGAGGAATGCTACAGCAGCGTGCCGGAGGAATATCATGAGAAGATCGAAGAACTGACCGACTGTCAGAATGAATGTTCCGGAAGGCTGATTGAGATGGCTTACCGGCAGGGAATGATCGACAGCGCCAACCTGCTTCGGGAACTGAAAGTTTTGAAAACAGGCTGATAAACAACAAGTCCCTCGAAGCAGGCCTCATCGGCCCACTACGAGGGTTTTTTTTATTTTTTGAATTTATATTTTCCCTTTCCCAGACCGCTGACCGGTTCAACCATGCCAGACACTTTCAGCTTATTGATCAGATTACCTGCTGCTGTTTGTGAAATACCGATGATCTCCGCAACCTCTTTGCGTCCAAATGCAACATCATAACCTATATGGGAGAAAACCAAACGAATTTTTGCATTTGTTGAATCCGTTACTTTTAATTTGTCAATCGCAACCTGATGAGTATTCGCATGATAGTTCAGATTAGGCAACGTAACCATAAATTGTGTACCGTCTGAATAAAAAAACGGTTCCATTCCTGCACGGAAGTTTGCCGAGCTTTCATATGCGTCCCGATCTACAGCAACCTTGAAATCACATTCCGTTGCTTCAGCAATCAATCTGTCAATCATTTAGTCTCCCCTACTCTTTTTCCCAATACTTATAGACATTATACCAGTTCTTGCACCGTGCACTCAAAACGGTGTTAGCAAACTGCACGTTTATAAAGCAAAAAATGCCGAAATCCATACGATTTCCGGCATCCTGCTGGGTTGGGCTATTCTTTTTTAAGAATAACAGCTCGTAGGGGAATCGAACCCCTGTTTCCGCCGTGAGAGGGCGGCGTCTTAACCGCTTGACCAACGAGCCATCTCTTTCTCTGTCACCGGGCGGTCACCCGTGCGACTTGTTTATAATACAACAGGTTCTTCTAAAATGCAAGCACTTTTTTCAAAAATTTTTAAAATTTTTTTCGGGTATTTTTTCATCGTTAAAACGTTATGCCTTTACAAGCGCCTGGAACAGAGAAAGACTCCCCTCATTCTTCTGAAAGGAATGCTCCGGATGCCATTGAACCGCAAGGAAAAAACGCTTTCCGGGCATCCAGACGGCCTCGATCAGTCCGTCCGGAGATACCGCCATGGGTTTTAGGGACGGGGCGAGTTCCTTTATCGCCTGATGATGGCGGCTGTTAACACCAAACGTTTTTTTCCCAAGGATGTCATAAAGCGGCGTGTTTTCCAGGACCTCCACCTCGTGCTCACTTCTGTCAAAGGGCGGTTTCATCTCATGCTCCACCCCGGACGGATGCTGTGTGGGGAGATCCTGGTAAAGGGTTCCTCCCAGCGCCGCATTGAAAAACTGCAGTCCCCGGCAGATTCCCAGTACAGGCATATCCCTCTCAAGCGCGGCGTCAAGCAGCAGCTTTTCCATTGTATCCCGTTCCGGAATGCTTCGTCCGCACTCCGGGACGGGTGTTTCTCCGTAAAAAGAGGGGGAAACGTCGTGACCGCCGGTAAAGATAAGAGCGTCCAGACGGTCCAGGAGTTCTGGAATGTTCGTATTTTCTTCTGTAAGCGGCAGCATGACGGGAATTCCACCCGCCGCGAGGACGCCTTCCATGTAGCCCGGGAGCATCCACAGGCTTTCCCGCTCCGGGTCTATTAAAGGGACGAGTCCAATCCATGGTTTCTTTTTCATCTTCTGTCTCCTCCTTGTATCATTACCTCTTCTCTCCGTTTTGATCAAACGTCCTTCTCAATGCTATTTCTGTCGGGATGATAGAGCCAAGCAGCGGAATCATTTGCAGCAGGCAGATCATCCCTCCCGCCATTCCTACGCTTTCCTCGTCCCTTCCCATTACAAAAAGCAGAAGGCTTACCGTGATTGGCAGCATAATCCATCCACAGACATACCATATCTTACCGCAGTATTTATGAGCAAATTCCCAGGTTTCCCTGTTCTTCATAGACATGGCGGTACGATATCCAAATATCGGATTTATCTCCGCCGGAGCCTTTTTCATAAAATACCTTCCCAGGACAAGCATTGTCAGGGGAATCAGCAGATCCATTACCAGCATAAAAATCCAAAAGAACATGCGGGAATTCCTTTCTGGGGGGGGAGCGGGATGGGGAGGGTGGCCTCTCTCCGCGCTGTGGAGCCCCCATTTGGAAGTCGCCTTTTAGGGCTCCTTCCTCTGGGGGGCGGAGGGATATGGGTGGCCTCTCACTACGGATGATGCCCCCTGGGATTTCTTTGAAATCCCAGCCCATTCGGAATCCGCCCTACGGGCTCCTTCCTCATGGGGAGCGGGGCTTAAAGTCAAGCGTTCTCATGCAAGCATGGAACGCTCGACCTTCTGCCCCTGGGGCATCATATGGCAAAATCAAATAAACTGATCTGGTTGGATTCGGGGAGGTCTCCCAGGAGATGGAGGGAATCCATCAGGTCTACGATCGTTTTGGAGACCTTGGTGCGGTCGCGGAAGTCGTCTTTGGAGAGGAAGGGGCCGTCCTTGGCCGCTTCCACGATGGCGTCGGCTGCTTTTTCGCCCAGGCCGTCGATGCTGTTTAAGGAGGGCATGATTTTGTCGCCCACGATCTGGAAGCTCCTGGACTGGGCCTGGAAAATGTCGATGGGCACGAATTCATAGCCTCTGGCATACATTTCCTGCACTACTTTCATATCTTTCGCGGTGTCCTGTTCCTTCTTGGAAAGGCTGTCCGCCCTTTTTTTGTAATCCGCCATAACCATTTCCAGATGCTGGCGTCCCTGGCACATGATTTCGTAAGAAAAGGCCGAGGCGCGGATGCTGAAGTAGGCCGCGTAGTAGGCGAGCGGATAATTCACCTTGCAGTAGGCGATTCTCCAGGCCATCATGACGTAGGCCGCCGCGTGAGCCTTGGGGAACATGTACTTGATCTTTTTACAGGACCAGATGTACCAGTCCGGAACGTTGGCGGCCTTCATGGCCTCCTCCATTTCCGGCTTCAGGCCCTTTCCTTTACGGACGCTCTCCATGATGGTGAAGGCAAGGCTGCTCTCCACGCCCATACCGATCAGATAGATCATGATATCGTCACGGGTACAGATGGCGGTGGAAATGGTCGCCTTCCCTTCTTTGATCAGGGTCTGCGCATTTCCCAGCCATACGTCCGTTCCGTGGGCCAGTCCGGCGATACGCACCAGGTCGGAAAAGGAAGTGGGCTTGGTGTCCAGAAGCATCTGCATGGCGAATTCGGTGCCGAACTCAGGAACCCCGAGGTTTCCAAGGGGCCAGCCGTCGATGTCGTCCGGCGTGATGCCAAGGGCCGACGTATTCTGGAACAGGGACATCACCTGCTTGTCATCCAGGGGGATCTTTGTGGGATCCAGCCCGGTCAGGTCCTGCAGCATACGGATCATGGTGGGATCATCGTGTCCCAGAATGTCCAGCTTCAGCAGGTTATGGTCAATGGAGTGGTAGTCAAAGTGGGTGGTCACCGTATCTGTGGTCATATCGTTTGCAGGATGCTGCACCGGGGTAAAGGAATTGATCTCCTCTCCCAGCGGCAACACAATGATACCGCCCGGATGCTGTCCGGTACTTCTTCGGATTCCCGTACAGCCCGTGACGATCCGGTTAATCTCACAGGTACGTTTCTTATTGCCACGCTCCTCGTAATAATTTTTCACGTAGCCAAAGGCGGTTTTGTCCGCCAGTGTGGCGATGGTTCCGGCGCGGAAGGTCTGTCCGGCGCCGAAGATTACCTCCGTATATTTATGGGCCTTACTCTGGTATTCACCGGAGAAGTTCAGGTCGATATCCGGCTCCTTGTCGCCCTTGAAGCCGAGGAAGGTTTCAAAGGGAATGTCAAAGCCGTCCTTTTTCAGCAGTTCTCCGCAGACCGGGCAGTATTTGTCCGGCATGTCGCAGCCCGCCCGGCCCGAATAGGCCTTCACCTCCGGGGAATCAAAATCGTTGTAATGGCATTTCATACAGTAATAGTGAGGGCTTAAGGAGTTTACCTCCGTGATTCCCGCCATGTAGGCCACCAGGGAGGAACCGACTGAGCCTCTGGAGCCCACCAGATAACCGTCCTCCACCGACTTCCACACCAGCTTCTGAGCGATGATGTACATCACGGCGAAGCCGTTTGTGATGATGGAATGCAGCTCCTTCTGCAGCCGCTCCTCCACGATGGACGGCAGATTTTCCCCATACAGGGAATGGGCCTTGCTGTAGCAGATGTCGGTCAGCGTCTTGTCGCTGTCCGGAATCACAGGAGGACACTTATCCGGCCGCACGGGAGAAATGGTCTCGATCTGATCCGCGATCAGGTTGGTGTTGGTGATCACAATCTCTTCGGCCTTGTCGCTTCCCAGATACTCAAATTCCTTCAGCATCTCCTCCGTGGTGCGCAGGTACAGCGGGGCCTGATCCTCCGAATCCTTAAATCCCTTGCCCGCCATGATGATCCGGCGGTACACCTCGTCCGCAGGATCCAGAAAATGTACGTCGCAGGTGGCTACCACCGGCTTATTGTGCTGCTCTCCCAGCTTCACGATCCGCCGGTTGATGTCCTGGATATCCTCGATGGAGTTTACCAGGCGGATCTTTTCGTCATTGATCATGAAAGCGTTGTTTCCCGTGGGCTGGATCTCCAGATAATCATAGAAATCCACGATCCGCGCGATATCCGCCTCGCTTTTTTCATCCAGCAGGGCGCGGTACAGCTCTCCCGCTTCACAGGCGCTTCCCAGGATCAGTCCCTCCCTGCACTTCTGCAAAAGGCTTTTGGGAATTCTGGGCCGCTTCGCGTAATAGGTCAGATGGGACTCGGAAATCAGCCGGTACAGGTTCACCCGCCCCGTGTTGTTCTTCGCCAGGATGATGGCATGGTAGGTGGGAAGCCGTTTGACGATATCCGGGTTGGAATCCCCCAGCGCGTTCACCTTCTCCAGTGTGTCCTTTCCATCCTCTTTCAGCATTTTACTGAAGCGGACGAAAATCTCCGCCGTGGCCTCCGCATCATCCA
>UQVK01000033.1 GCA_900544445.1 uncultured Lachnospiraceae bacterium | reverse complement strand
GAATAACCTCTTTTCCTGCCCCTTAATTTTTTTGTAATTTTAAAAGTTTATCCTGCCGTAAAAGTAAAAAAGACAGCATAGGCTGTCTTTTTTAGAGAAGGTATTTCTTATGGGGTATAGCAAAAACTATATAATGTATTGGGGGGGGTTACGCATATTATAATAGCAGACCCGCCCCATTTTGTACATTCTCAGAATTCACAAACTTCACAAATTCGTCCGTTCATTTTTATCTAATATGCACAATGCCACATCTTTCAAAGCCCCGGCTGAAGGCGCTCAGATATTCTCAAAAAAGGGCTTCTCCTCTTCGAAAAGCGCTTCAAATTCCGTCCTGCTGATCTTTTCCTTCTTCAGAAGCAGATTCGCACACGCATGAAGCACCTCCATGTTTTCCCGGATGAGTTCTGTCGCCCTCGCATAACAGCTGTCGATGATCTGCTTCACCTCTTTGTCGATCTCTCCGCTGATCATCTCGCTGTGTGCCTTTGCATGGGCCAGGTCACGGCCGATGAATACCTCATCGTCGTCATCGTCGTAGCAGACCACGCCGATGTTTTCAGACATGCCGAAGCGGGTGACCATCATCCTTGCCATCTTGGTGGCCTTCTTGATATCGCTGGAGGCTCCTGTGGTGATATCGTCAAAAATGAGCTGCTCCGCGATGCGTCCGCCCAGGGAGACCATAATCTCCTGCTCCATTCTGCCCCTTGTCATGAACATCTCATCACGCTCGGGAAGGGGCATGGTATAGCCTGCCGCGCCGTTTCCCGTGGGAATGATGGAAACCGTATAAACCGGTCCAACATCCGGAAGCACATGGAACAGAATCGCGTGCCCGGCTTCATGGAAGGCGGTGATCTTCTTTTCCTTATCTGAAATCACACGGCTCTTCTTCTCGGTTCCGATGCCCACCTTGACGAAGGCCTTTTTGATATCTTCCTGGGAAATATATGCCCGGTTCGCGCCTGCGGCCAGGATTGCCGCCTCGTTCAGCAGGTTTTCCAGATCCGCTCCGGTAAAGCCCGCCGTGGTCTGCGCCACCTGCTTCAAGTCCACATCCTCCGCCAGCGGCTTGTTTCTGGCGTGCAGCTTCAGGATATCCTCTCTTCCGCCCACATCCGGCGCGCCAACCGCGATCTTCCGGTCAAAACGTCCGGGACGCAGGATGGCCGGATCCAGAATATCCACCCGGTTCGTCGCTGCCAGCACGATGATGCCCTCGTTCACGCCGAAGCCGTCCATCTCAACCAGCAGCTGGTTCAGAGTCTGCTCCCTCTCGTCATGTCCGCCGCCCATGCCCGTTCCACGGCGTCTTGCCACAGCATCGATCTCATCGATGAACACGATACAGGGCGAATTTTTCTTCGCGTCCTCAAACAGGTCACGTACCCGGGACGCGCCGACGCCCACGAACATTTCCACGAAATCGGAACCGGAAATGCTGAAAAACGGCACGTTTGCCTCACCCGCAATGGCCTTGGCAAGAAGGGTCTTACCCGTGCCGGGAGGGCCCTCCAGAAGGACGCCCTTGGGAATTCTGGCTCCCACCTTCGTATATTTGGAAGGCTCTCTCAGGAAATCGATGATCTCCTCCAGATCCTCCTTCTCTTCCTTCAGCCCGGCCACATCCTTCAGGGTGATCTTGTTATCCTTTCCGGTGCTCATCCTGGCGCGGCTCTTGCCGAAGTTCATCATCTTGTTTCCGCTGGCTCCCGCACCCGCGTTCTGGGCGTTCATCATCATGACGAAAAAGATCATGATCACGGCCGCCATCACCAGCACGGGAAGCATATAGTTCATGAACCAGCTTTCCTGCGGCACATCCCGCACGAGCGGATCGATGTCATACTGCTCAAGCAGATCGATCGCGTCCTCCACGTTGGTCACGTATGCCGTCCTGTTCCGGCCGTCTGAAAGAGATACCGTCACCGAACCGGTCGGCGTCTCCGCATTCTGTCCGATCACCGCGCCGGTCACAAGCCCCTCCTCCAGATCCTGCTGCAGCGCTCCGACCGTATAATTGTCCTGCACCTGATTCAGGGAACTGGTCCATACCATGACCAGAAGCGCTCCCAGCAGCAGAATAAAAATCAGGTTTATGCCTCTGCTGTTCTTAATCAATTCTGTCCTCCATTCCGAAGCGTTTCACACTTACTTTCTTTTGCCGCAGTTTCCTTCCCATGTCCGGGAGGAAACCTTTTCTGCGGCAGAAGAAGCTGCGTCAGCAGCTTCTTTTGAATTCCTCTGAAAAAAGCGGGAGACCTCCGCCGGGCGGGCCGCTCCCGCTTCCCTTCTCAGTCGTCGAATTCCACCACGCCGATATAGGGAAGGTTTCTGTATCTCTGGTCGTAATCCAACCCATAGCCGACCACGAATTCATCCGGGATCTGGAAGCCGGTGTAGTCCACCTTCACGTCCACAACCCTGCGTTCCGGCTTATCCAGAAGCGTGCAGAGTCTCAGGCTCTTCGGTCCGCGGTCCCGCATCATCTCCATCAGGTAGCTCAGCGTTCTGCCGGAGTCCACGATGTCCTCCACAATGATCACGTCCTTATCCTTCAGCGGCTCATCCAGATCCTTCACGATCTTAACGACTCCGCTGGACTTGGTGGAGCTTCCGTAGCTGGAAACGGACATGAAATCCAGGGACACGGGAACCGTGATCCGCTTTGCCAGCTCGCACATGAAAAAGCTGCCTCCCTTGAGGACGCAGAGCAGGTGTACCTGCTTTCCCGCGTAATCCTTACTGATCTGTTCTCCGATCTCCTGGATGCGCGCATCCACCTCTTCCTCTGTCAGCAGCACTCTTACTCTCTCAGCCATCTTCTTTTCCTCCTCTTATGTGTATCCGAAGCACCCTTTCGGTAGATTCCGTTACCTTAACCGCACTGCTGATGCGGTGTCCGATCACCCACAGAACGTGGCTGCCGTCCGCCAGCAGCGGCAGAGCTTCTCTTTCGCCCGCCGGAACCCTTTCCTGGATCAGATATTCCTTCAGGCTCTTCTTCTGCAGCCTGTCGTTGATCGCAAGATAGTCTCCCGGCCTTCTGGTACGGAGTACCAGAGTCTTTATTCTATCATAATCCAGCCATTTCGTATACGCCTTTTGTTCAATTCCCTGAGATTTTTCCCGGTTCAGAAGGGTGATTTCCAGCATTCCCATCCCGGGGATTTCCAGCGCGGCGCTTCCTGTTTCGCGGACCTCCTTCAGAAGATCGGTTTCCGTTTCTCTGACGCATCCGGCGGGCGCTTTCTCCCCATGTGCGACGGGCAGTTCTCCGGCAGCGTCCGCCCTTCTGTTTATGATGACCTGCCCGAATTCCCGTCTGGCCTCCAGCCCGCCAGGCAGCATCAGCATGCGGCCGCTCTGTTTTGTGAAAAGCGCCTGCACACCCAGGATATGGCGCTGTCCGATGTCCCTTCCGCCCTCCGAAAGCTCCTCCATGAGCGACTTGAGCATCAGGGTCTGCAGCAGTTCATCGCTGGCAAGAAAGGCCCGCACATCCAGCCCCGCCGCATCATTTTCGTAAAACACCAGACAATCCTGCAGCCTGGCGCGCGCCTGCCCGTCCATATAGTCCGATACCTGCGCAAGCAGTCCGGCCGCCCGGGCCAGATGAAGCCCCGCTTCCCCGCAGATTTCCTCCTCCACGTAGGGAATGACCCGGCGGCGGATCCGGTTTCTGGTATAGTCGTCCGACTCATTGCTGGCATCCGTGCGCCAGGAAATGCCGTTTTTCTTCAGCCATTCTTCAATTTCCTCCCGCCCGGTGTCCAGAAGCGGCCGGATGATGCTTCCCCGCACCGGCCGGATGGAGCCCATTCCCTTCAGCCCCGTTCCCCGGAACAGATGAAACAGCAGCGTCTCCGCCCGGTCGCTCCGGTTGTGGGCCACGGCGACCCGATCTGCGCCGAATTGCTCCGCGGCCTCCGCAAACGCCTGGTAGCGCACCTTCCTTCCGGCTTCCTCCAGGGACATATGCCATTCTCCGGCCTTTTTTTTCACGTCCTCTTCCTTCAGAAAAAAAGGGACGTTCCACTCCTTACACAGTCCGCGCACATAAGCGGCATCCTCTTCCGCTTCTTCTCTGATGCGGTGATTGACATGGACCGCTGCGATCTGCCAGCCATATTCCTCTCTGAGCCTCACAAGGAGCGCAAGAAGGCAGACGGAGTCAGCCCCGCCCGATACGCCTGCGAGGATTCTGCTTCCCTGCCGCGCCATTTTTTCCTTTTCCATATACAGCCGGACCTTCTCCGGCAGATGGTCAGTCCGGGCCGTTTCTTTTGTATCCACCGCAGTCTGGCGCCTCCTTCCCGCTTTCACCGGGTATAGGCATATCCCGGTCCGTTTCTGCCCTTCACTATATCCAAATTCCTGCCGGAAGTCAAATTCCTTCGCCTTTTTCCCAGATTCCCGCGCAGAGCACCGTCATATCATCCCGGATTCTTCCGCCCCGCTGCTCGATGGCAAACCGCAGAAGAATGCCCGCCATCTCCGAGGGAGAGATGCCGTTTATTCCGGAAAGCAGGGTTTCCAGCTGTTTCTCTCCGTCCCCGTTCGGCCAGCCTTCCGTCATGCCGTCCGTCATCATGACGATATAGTCCCCGTCCGAAACACTCCGTTTTATGGGCTGCGGCTGCGCATCTCCGCAGGCTCCCAGAGGAAGCGCCGTCCCTGTGATCCTCTCCACCGCGCTCCCGCGCTTGATAAAGCTTGCCGCCGCTCCCGCTTTCAGGAAGGTACACTCTCCTTCATACAGATCCAGGCTGCACAGATCCAGCGTGGGCAGGCTTTCCGCGCTTCCCTCTCCGGCCATGGCGCTGTCCATCAGCCTGACCGTCATCTGCGCGCCAAGCCCCGTCTCCAGCATGCTCTCCGCCATATCCACCACGGATTCGCTGTCCCGGCAGGCGTCGTCACCGGATCCCATGCCGTCCGACAGCGCCAGCACCAGCTGCGCGTCTCCCGCTTCGAAGAAGGCAAAATTATCTCCCGAAACCGTCTCCGTCTCCTTCACCGCCCTGGCTGTCCCCGTCAGATAAACATATTCCGGCTCCTCCTCAAAGAAATAACACACCGGCTCCTCACCGATGAAAAAGGGATTTCTTCGCGCCGAGACAAGCCGCATGTCCAGCAGCACGGAGAGACAGCCTGCCGCCTCCTCTGCCGTCCGCGCGCCTCTGTTTCGGGAGGGCCTGGCAGACAGCAGAATGGACAGCTCCATGCGCCCGTTCCCTCTCTGTACCAGATAAATCTCCCTGGCGTTCAGCCCTTCTCCGGCCAGCCCCCGGACCAGCTGCTTCTGTCTCCGGCTTCCCAGCCGGATAAAACGGACGGATTCCTCTGCCGCCCGATTCATCATGGCCGCCATTTCCTTCAGATTGCCCGCAAAAAGCTGCCGTTCCTTCGCCAGACTTTTCCGCAGAAAAAGGACAGTTCTCTCCTGCTCCTCTTCCTCGTCCCTGTCCTCCGCAAAAATCTGCGCCAGATTCTGAAACGTGTCCGCGCATACCCTGATTTTTCTCCTGCCATATTCCAGAAGATAAGCGGACTGTACCGTGTTGTCCGATTCTCTGTTTTTCATCTGCCTGCCGCCTTTCCCGCTGCTGTCCTTTCCCGGAGGCAGCGCATATGATGTCCTTCCATCCCGTTTACGCTTCATTATATTCCCTTTCGGGTGCATGATTTGTCAAAGCGCGGGCGTCTTTCTTTTCATCCGTCCATGGATTTCTCCATTTTCCGGCGGCATTCGGCACAAGATACGCTTGCCGGGTGTATCGCGCAAAAAAGGAACCGGAGCATCACGCATTCCGATTCCTTCCTATTCTTCAGGCTTGTAAATAATCTCGCCCTCGTTAACCAGACCCAGCTTTTCCTTCGCCACCTCTTCGACGTATTTCTTGGTCTGCGTATATTTTCTGTATTCTTCAATCTGTTCCGAGCGTTCTTCCTCCGCGTCGATCTGTTCCTGCAGCGCCTGCTCTCTCTCGAGATACGATTCCTTCTTCTGGCGCAGCCCAACGCTGTTGATCGAGACCACCACAAGAAGCATCAGCACCACGATCGTTACCAGGAACATGCCCAGCCGGTTCTGGCGCTTTTTGCGGAACACCACTTTCCTTTTGATCACTGGTCACACCTCTTCTTTTTCCAGCCTGTGACTTTTATTTTAAGCCCTTTCTTCCATGCCGTCAACCGGGAATTTACCTGGTTTTTTACCAGATTTTTCATCTTTCTTTTCCTTACCCGCAGTTCCACGGCCGCCCTGCGTGCTGCTCTTCCCGCCAGTTTGCGGCTCCATCGCAACATGGCCCGAAAGGGAGCTGTCAGCTTCCAGAGCATTTTCCCCAGAAAACGGAGTGTCCCGTTAACCGCTCCGGAAACCAGCCTGACGAAACCGGCGCTCAGCGTTTTTTTATATAGAAGCATTCCTGCTCCCGCGCCGATCACCGCGAACCAGCGGAACATGCCGTTATTTTCATAATAGAGGAGATAAAAAATGCCTCCCGTCGCCATCACCCAGAAAACCAGATCTTCCAGAGAAATCCAGAAAATCCCGTGGGGTATGATCCTTCTCAGGATCCTGAAGAGGTCATAGCAGAAGGTAATAAATGCACCAAGGAGAAAGGAATGCAGCATGAACCATCCTTCCCCCGCGATCTGGCTGCTCATACCCACCTCGTTTCCGCGCGGATGTCCGCACTATTTGAAGAGCCGGGCAAACAGCGATTCTCCCTTTGCGCCGTACCCCGCGCTTTCCGAATAGGTCAGGCTGTCTATTTTGCCGTCCACGTCCACTTCTCCCTTGTCCAGCATCAGACGGCTCACGTGCAGGTCGTTTCCCTTGATCATGAGCATGCCCTGCTCCGTTTCCAGCAGCACCTCGGCAACGTCGAAGGACAGCACGTCGCAGACCCCGGTGATGTTGCACACATTCCGGTCCGTCATGATGATTTTATGCGTTCTCATCCTGCCCGCGTTCAGATCTTCCATCGCTCCCACTCCTCACATTTTTTCTTTTAGAAATATATGTGGGGGAATGAGAAAATATGAACATGGCTTCCGCGGCGGCAGATTTTCTCAGGCTTTCAGCCCCTTCTTTTTTCCTGATTCTCATCTTCCAGTCCCCGGGTGCCGGGGTTTCTGCTCACAAGAATACAGACGACAATACCCGCCGCTCCTGCGAGCAGGAACATCAGTCCCATGCCCGCGCCATCTCCATATCCCACCAACCTGACTAGTATCTCGGGAACAGCTTCTGCATCCCGCATGTATGGCTCAAATATGTAATCTGCCAGCGCTGCTCCCGCCAGGCATCCCAACGGCGTCAGGCCCGATGTGATCATTCCCTGCAGGGAAAAAATCCGTCCCTGCATGGAGACCGGCACCCTTTCTCTCAGAAGAACTGTCTGGTATGTCTGATAGACCGGCGATCCGAAACAGCCGATGAACACAACGATGCACCACCATGCCAGGCTTCTTCCCATCCCGAAAAGCAGAATACCGGAAAGGCACATCACGCTTCCTCCGAACATGATCCGCAGCTTCCCCGCCGGCTGCTTCGCCAGGGACATCCACAGACTCGCGCAGAGTCCTCCCGCCGCTGCGACAGAGGAAACGATCCCCACAACGGCCTCATTGTTTCCCGTTCTCGCGAGCAGAAGCGGAGAATACATGCTGTCGAAGGAAATGGCCCCCAGGAATTCCAGAACGCTGTACATGACCAGAAGAAGCAGAATGCTTTTCTGTCCTCTTAAATAACTGGCCGCTGTTTTTATGCTATTTCCCAGCCCGTCAGAGCCTGTTCCCGCTCCTTCCCCCGCGCAGTCCGGTATTCGTATGAAAAGAAGCAGTATGAAAAAGGCAAATGCAAAGGTCGCAAGATCCGCCGCAAGCACCAGCTGCAGCCCGCCGAAGCCCAGCAGCGCCGCCGCAAGAATCGGACTCAGCATACCTGATACCGCTCCCAGAGCCGACTGAAGCCCTCCCGCCTTCGCATAGTCCTCCTTTTCCAGAAGAAGGGTAACTGAAACCTGAAAAGCAGGCCCCTGAAAGGCGTTCATCAGCCCGTTTATTCCGTTAACGACACACAGGACCCACAGCGCCAGAACCTGAAAGGAGGCGCACATCAGAAGGATAAGGGAACCCGCCGCTGCCGCCACGTCGCAGACCAGCATGATCTTTTTCTTATTCATATGATCCGCAGCAGCGCCGCCAAACAGACTGACAATCAGATACGGCAGGGTGCTGCAGACTGCCAGAAGGGATGAGGCCATCACCTGACCGGTGCTGCTGTAAGCCCATATGACGACCGCAAGCCCCGTCATCGCCGATCCCATCTGCGAAACGGTCTGGCTGACCAGAAAAAGCAGAAACTTTTTATGGCTCCGGTAAAATCCCATATCAGTCTTCAATGTATTTCACCCGGCTTTCTCTCAGAAGCTTTTCATATTTGAAGCAACCCGGCTCATGGTCGTTTATGATTCCGCATGCCTGAAGATGCGAATACACGGTGACGGAGCCCAGATATTTGAAACCTCTTTTTTTCATATCCAGGCTCAGCCTGTCCGACAGCGCGTTTTTCGCCTCTCCTTCTCCCAGCTGATGCTTTCTGTAAACAAAGGTCTGGTCATCCGAAAAGGACCAGATATACCTGTCAAAGCTGCCCCATTCGTCGATGACCTTCAAAAAGCACTTCGCATTATTGATAATCGCTTCAATCTTCCTTTTCGACCGGATCATGCCCTCAGTATTCAGGATGCGCTCCACATCCGCATCCCCATACAGCGCGATCTTCCGAAAATCAAAGCCGTCAAAGCATTGCCTGAAAATTTCTCTTTTCTTCAGCATCATCGTCCAGTTCAGCCCGCACTGCATCGCTTCCATCAGCAGATACTCAAAATGCTTTCCATCGTCATGAAGCGGATTTCCCCATTCCTCATCGTGATATTTCTGGACGATTCCACCGTCAAGACACCATTTGCAACGTTCCATTCGCAGCTCCTCCTCTCTTTGCGGCAGCATTCCTTTTCGTCCATCATACCTCAGGGCCGCGACAACTATATGTCGTAATTCGACAAAAATTTTTGAGCTGTCTCGATCAGCTCATTCCGGTACGTCTCAGGCCCTATCACTCTGACCCTGCCTCCGAAGCTGAGAAGAAGCGCCTTCCACAAACGTTCCTTTGCCGGAACATCAATAAAAATCCGGCTTGTCGTTTCCGTCAGCTCCTCCGGCGGGCAGTCCGGGAAATATTCCTCCATCAAGCCTGTATTTTCCTTATCAAACTGCACCTCAATATGGATACAGGTCTGATAATATTCCTGCTCCGAAGCCTCCATAAGCTTCTTCACATCTCCATGCTCCTTTGTGGAGATTCCGTCCTTCAACTGCAGATTCTGCATCCGTGCGACCTTAAATGTCCTGTACCGCTCCCTTTGAGCATCATATGCGAACAAATACCACGCATACCATTTGTAATGAATTGCCAGCGGCTCCACACACGGCCTCGACTTCTCTCCGTTTCCGTTTCTGTAATTAAAAACAATGAATCTTTTTTCCGCGATGGCATGTTCCAGCAGCGCATTGGCATCCTGTACCTGGCTGTTTTCCTTCGTCACGCTAAAATCCCAGAAGACCTTCTGTCCTCCTTCCTTTTCTACAAGCGCGTTATATTTCTCAAGCAGCAGCTTTAACGTATCGTTCGTATAGGATGTCGCCAGACTTTCCAGGGCCTTCCGGATCATCTGCTGCTCCTCCGCCCTGATATCGCTGTTCTTCACTTTATATGTAGGAAGAATGGAATAGCCCCCATGCTTTCCCCCTTCCGCATAGATGGGAATCCCAATTTCAGAGATACTGACCATATCCCTTTGAATCGTCCTGACGGATACATGAAACCGCTCCGCCAGATAACTGGCCGGAACATTATCATGGTTAATCAGATAGATAATAATTCCAAGTATTCTGTCCACTTTTGCCCGTGAGGTTTTCATAATGCCCCCTGCTTTTCCAGTCTTTCAATCTTACAACGATGCTTCTTGTCCTTTTTGTCGTAGCTGATTCCCACAAGGAGAATATCTCCCGCGTACTGCTGAAGAGATTCCGGATATTTTCGGCTTTTTATCTGATTGACCGCCGTTTCCGCTTTCTGATTCCATTTCAGTTCGATCAGAAGCGCGGGGTAATCATCTGCATACTCCGGTCTTGGAAGATACACAAAGTCAGCAAATCCTCTTCCTGTCGGAAATTCTCTGACAGGCTTATAGTAATACTGCATAGAGCTCAGATAAGCGATGGAAATAACTCCGCTAAGGGAATTTTCGCTGTTATACTGAATGGCAGGCGCATATTCCGTATGGATTTTTTCCATGCCTTCCGCAACGGCCTCTTCATCCATATTCAGCGTTACGTCAAGCAATTCTTCTGATTCCTGCTGAAAAACCAGAAATTCATTCCATTTTTTTCTTTTCGTGGCTGTGATAAGCTCCTGACGGATTTCTTCATTCGGGATAAACGCAGTCCGGCTTCTCTGATCATAAGCGAGATATCCCAGATGAATCAGACAGGTGAGCACATCCTCCTTATCCATGAAATTTACCATGTCATTCTGAAAAGATGTCACATCAACTTCCACAGCCGCCCCGGACAGCATCGTAACAATCGCTGTCTTCAGTCCGTCAAAGTCCATATTGATCAGCGGAACGATGGATTCATAGCTTCCTGTCTGTGACCAGTAGCTCTGAAAGCTTCCTCTCTGCATAACGCCGACAACCGCTCTGGGGTTGTAAATATGCAGGCCGTTAAGCAGATAGCCGTCATACCAGCGTCTCACATTTTCGAAATCTCTGCCATATTCCTCACACAGCCGCCTCACTTCTTCTTCAGTAAAGCCGATATAGGGAGCGAGGACGCCGGAGTCCAGCATGGTAAATTCGTCAAAATTGTTCAGAGCGGACTGTGTTTTCAGCTTCTTAATCGGAAGGATTCCCGTCAGCCAGGCGAAGTGAATGAACTTTTTCGGCTCGCTCCCTTTGAACATTCCTCTGAGAAAATTGATATATTCCTCCTGTACCGCCTGATTAGCCGCCTCGTCCCGGATCAGAACATCCCATTCGTCAATAATAATGATAAACTTCTTCCCGATTTCCGCATTAATGCGGGACATGGCTCCATAGGCGGTCTTTTCCCGTTCCAGCGATACCGACGGATAAGCCTCCTTCAGCTCTGCAAGCAGATGGCTGTTCATATAATTCACAACGGCCCCCGGCCCTCCGGCGTCCAGCATACACCATTGTACGTCAAGGTGAATCACATCATGCCTGTTCAGATGCTCCTGAAAGGATGCGCTTTTGCTGATCTTCAGTCCTTCAAACATTTTTTCCGAATCACATGCCCTGCTGTAGTAAGCCGTAAGCATTCCGGCCGTAATGGATTTCCCGAAACGGCGCGGACGGCTGTTGCAGATAAAGGCGTTTTCCGTATCCATAACCTGATTGGTATATTCCAGCAGGCCGGTTTTATCCACATAAATCTGAGAATTCAGCGCGACCTGAAAAGCGCTGTTGTCCGGATTTACAAATCTTCCCATTTTCGTCTGCGCCTCCTTTTGAAGCCTGGCTTTTATTTTGATTTTATCATCAGAAAATCCTTATGGCAAATAAATCTGAATGGATACTGGTACTGTATTCAACATTAAAAATATGGTATACTGTCCGTGAATTGATTCAAAACCGGGACTTGCCAAAGAAAACGAACCGCTTAACAAAATCAATCCCCTTATTCAGGAGGCTGTTTATGGAATATTGTTATTTTCCTGATGTCGTACAGGTTGTCCCTTTCGAAGACTATACGGTAGATGTATATTTTGATGATGGAAAAATTGTTCGATATGATGCCATGCCTTCTCTGGAAGATGGTATCTTTCGCAAGCTGAAAGACTTACAGATATTCATGAATTCCTGTACTATATTAAACGGAACGCTGGCATGGGATATTTCCGGAGATCGTAATGAATATGAATGTATCGATATTGACCCGGAAACATTACATGCGCTTCCGGACGCTTCTGAACGGATCGTGTGACATAGGCCGCAGCAGGGGAGATCATTATTCAATCTCCCCATACAACCAGGCATTCAGAATATTCCCCGGCGCGTCGTAATAAAAACTGCTGTTATAGTCGTCAATTTTATCACTGACAAAGGAATTGTACGCCGCAAACAGGGCATCCACAATATCCATCCCCTTTTCTTTTGCAATGCCGAGGATCAGACGTTTATAGACCTTTCCGATATCCCAGTGGCTGGGAACTGAATATTCAGCGGCAGCTACATTATCAAAGCTGCCGACAGTGATTCCTGCTGCATGTATGAAATCATCGCTGACGCGGTCTATATTATCACTGTGATAAACGTCAGCAAGTTCATAGATTTTTTCGACATTCTTCCTTCCCAGCGCATTTACCACATCGGCCCTTTTATTTTTCGTTTTTCTGGCAATATATTCAATCAGACTGCAGGTAAAGAAAAGATCATTATCCTTGCGGCTTTCCCGGCCTTCTGTTTTTTTAGACTGTTCCATTCCGTTTTACCTCCCTGCCTGATACAAATTCCAGACAATTCAATGCTGAATCAGAACAGAAATTGATCTGATGAGTCGGATATTTAAATCTCGCCAGCACCCAGAACTGTTCCCTGGTAATCACACCATCTATATAATCAGCTATATAGTTATAAATCTGGTCGTTTGCCATGGCTCCTATCACAATGTCATAATCATGGGGCTCCCCGTGCCTGCAGGCAATAATGAAATCCAGCCACTCTTCAGTCATTTCTTTAAACTCCAGCACTTTTAAACCTGAATTCAAACGAACTGTATAAGTATTTACAATTGGCGTATCATACCTCTTTGCCCAGCGCTCTGCCTGTTCCCGGATTATCGTACAATAAAAACCCGGACCAAAGTCTTTTGTGTTTCTGCCCTTTATGATTCTGGGTTTCTCCACTATAGTATAGCTGCCATGATATACTGTCATCTTTCCCATTTTCTGTATTCCTGCCTTCCGCTGCGCTCGATGCATGCCTGCAGATAACTATATCTACAGATACTTAAACAGCTCCCCCGCATTCTCCTTGCGGACGGTCTCCTGTACGTCAAGGACCTCCACCTTCACGTCCTTATTCCCAAACTGTATGGTGATGATGTCTCCCGCCTTCACGTTCGCGGATGCCTTTGCCGGCTTGTCATTGATCAGCACACGACCGGCATCGCAGGCTTCGTTTGCCACGGTGCGCCTCTTGATCAGGCGGGATACCTTTAAATATTTATCCAGTCTCATGTTTACCTCCATGCCGAAGCGATACGCTGAGGCCGCGAGGAGAAATCACGCAGGTGATTTCTCCTCTGCGATCACAGCAGTTTTGTGCTTCGGCGCAAAACTGCCGATTGAATAAAAACAGCGGATGTCGCGTGTCGCGAAGCATCCGCCATTTCTCTGCATTGATATAACCTCACTCCGGATTATGCGTTCAGCATGTCCTTTAAAGCCTTGCCGGCTTTGAACTTGGGAGACTTGGAAGCAGCGATGTGCATCACTTCGCCGCTCTGAGGATTTCTTCCTTCTCTTGCAGCTCTCTCAGATACCTCAAAGGTTCCGAATCCAACCAGCTGTACCTTCTCACCCTTCTTCAGCTCGTCCGCTACAACATCCGTGAAAGCCTTGAGAGCCTTCTCCGCATCTTTCTTGGAAATTTCAGCTGCTTCAGCCATAGCTGCAACTAATTCTGTTTTGTTCATTATGAACTCCTCCTGTAATCATTTTAAAATGGTTCGGTATGCAAAAAGAGTAAACTCTTAAGACACTATATTATATATATACGTTCCCTTCTTTTTTGTCAAGTATTTCCCTCGAAAAAACGGCGATTTTACGGGAAATTTCAGGCAGATGGGAAAAGTTTCCATAATTAAAGCGGCGCGTTTCATGACTGAAAACGCGCCACTTTTTGTCGTTTTTTCATCTATTTCAGTACACTGTCGAGAAAAGCCTTTTTTTCCTCCTCCTGGCGGAGAAGATTTTCCAGTTTTTCCCGGTTTCTGCCCGGAATCCAGGCCTTGCCGCTGTTATAGTAAAAATTCACGATTTTCCAGAATTTTTCCGGATAGGCGAAGCGGTAGTAAAGCTGTCTTCTGTCCTGATCCGACAGGGTCCGCTGGGTCTCGTAGGCGGTCAGGATGCTTAAGGCAAGGCTGGGAGACCAGCTGTTTTTTTCCAGGAGCTTACGCAGAAACAGGTACAGATCCCGTACCGGATTATCCAGAAGATATTTTTCAAAATTGATGACGGCAAAGCCGTCACGGCAGCACAGCAGGTTATGGTGCTGGAAGTCGCCATGGCAGAAGCAGTGGACCGCCTCCTGAGCGCCGTCGCCGTCTGCGGTCTCCTCCTGCAGCTTTTCCGCCGTCTCCAGCGCCTTTTCATAAAAACCGTCATAATGGTGGAGAAGATAGATCTCAAATTCCGATTTCTGGCCCTTCTGGCGCAGGTAACGGCGCACCTTTTTCAACTCCCGGTTGTGTCTGGCATATTCCTTTTCCAGACGGAACGGGCGGCTTCCGCATTCCGCCGCAAGCTGCGGAAGCTCCATCGCGCGGTGCAGCCTTCCCAGCATCTTCACGGCGCTCTGGCATTCCTTTACATCCCGCAGATTGCATTCCCGGCCCTCAAACCAGGTTTTCACGATGTAGGCGGTCCGGTCCTGGTCGTAGGAAATGAGCTCGCCTTCCCGGTTTCTCTGAAGCTGCTCCACACCGGAAAAGCCGGAATCCCGGATGGCCGAAAGCAGCTTTTCCTGCACCTCAAGCCTCACCGCAGGGCCGGTATATTCCTTCAGAATCAGCCAGCCCTGCGCCGTCTCGCCCAGAAGAGCCCCTCTGCCCTTCGCAGTGCGAAGGATCTCCACATCATAATTTTCAAAAACGCTTACCGCTCTGTCATTCACGCCGCTTCCTCCCTCTCATGCCGGGCATCCCGTGACGGCCGCAGATTACTGCCATCAGGTATTACCTATCTTATGAGAGGAAAGCTCAGGTTATGTTTCTTTCGGAAGCGAAGAAAGCAAATATTCCCTGGTATTTTTCTCAGGATCCTCCAGGACAATCTCAAGGAGCTGCTGCAGTGCAAGCCCCAGCTGCGGCCCCGGGGTGATTCCCGCCTGTATCAGATCCCGGCCGTTCACCGCCAGATCCTTTATGGTCAGGCAGTCGCCTTCCCGTTCGATCTCTTCATACAGGCTGCGAAGCTGCTCCAGCCATTCCTGCTTTTCGGCGCGCTGATAATCGCTCTGCGCCGCCAGGTCTGCCGCCTTCACCTCCAGAATCAGGGGAAAAAGTTCCTTTCCCATCCGGGAGGCTGCCCGGCGCACCGCCTTTTTTTCCGGCGCTATGGCCACGTCATGCCATTTCACCAGCCGGGAAACCAGCTCCGTCGTGTGGTTGTCGTACCGCAGCCGTTTCAGGATCTGCGCCGCCATCCGCTCCCCCTTCTGGGCGTGTCCGTGAAAATGGTCAATCCCGTCCGCATCCGTGGTGAGGCACAACGGCTTTGCCACATCGTGAAGCAGCAGGCATAACCGCAGGCATTTATCCGGCCGGACAGCCTGCATGGCATGAAGGGTATGCTCTCCCACGCTGAAGCAGTGGTGGGGATTGTTCTGCGGCTGCTCCATCAGGCGGTCAAATTCCGGAAGCACAACCGCCGTGATCCCCGTCTCCCAGGCGATGCGCAGAAAATCCGGGTTGGGGCTTATCACCAGCTTCGTCAGCTCCACCTGAATCCGTTCCGCGCTCACCTGTCGAAGCCTTCCCGCATGGCCCCGGATGGCTTCCTTCGTCCGTTCCTCAATGGAAAAGCCAAGCTGGGCGGAAAACCGTACCGCACGCATGATGCGCAGGGCGTCCTCCTCAAACCGTTCGTTGGCCTCCCCTACGCAGCGGATGATTTTCTGCTCCAGATCCTGCCTGCCCCCGAACAGATCCACCAGGCCGTCTTTCTCATTATAAGCCATGGCGTTCACCGTGAAATCGCGCCGTTTCAGGTCTTCTTTCAGACTGGCGGTAAAGGTCACTTCCTTCGGATGTCTGCCGTCCTCATATTCCCCGTCCACACGGTAGGTCGTCACCTCATAGCCCCGTCCGTGGCGCATGACCGTCACCGTACCGTGCTGGATTCCCGTATCGATCGTCTTTCCAAACAGAGCCTTCGTCTCCTGGGGTTTTGCCGAGGTGGTGATATCCCAGTCGTCCGGCCTGCGGCCGAGCAGGGAATCCCGGATGCAGCCGCCCACCGCGTAGGCCTCGTAGCCTGCCTCCTGCAGGGTATGAAGAATCGCTTTTACGTCCTCTGGAAGATGAATTAACATGATGCTCTCCGTTTCTTTCTGGTTAAATGTGCGTATATGCCCGTAAAATGCAGATGATTCCGGGCCGATTTCTATTGTAACCCATCCGTGCGTTTTTCGCAGTATTTTTTTGTAATTACCTGCATGTGCCTGAACAGCAGCCTGAATGTATCTGCATTCCGATCATTTTGCTTTCATTTTACATGTCCTTTTTCGTAAAACATCTTGACATTTCCCGGCTTGCGCGCTATAGTTAGCTTGTATTCCAAACGATTCCATGATTTCACATATTTTTGTAAATCCTTGGCACGTCGAAGATTTACGAAGGTATGTGTTTTTTTAACGTATCCCTGCGAATACATGGTGTATCCGGCCAGCGGCCGGACGCCCTGTAAACTGATGGCATCCGCCTTTGAGGGGGCGCAATCAGGACATATATTATTTTTTCATTTTTTAAGGAGGTACCACTCATGAGCAACGGTACAGTTAAGTGGTTCAACGCTGAAAAGGGCTATGGTTTCATCACCAACGCTGACAACGGAGAGGATGTATTCGTACATTATTCTTCCATTCAGGTTGACGGATTCAAGACTCTGCAGGAAGGTCAGGCCGTAACGTTCGATACGGAAGCTGATCCCAGAGACAGCAAGAAGGTTCGCGCTGTCAACGTTATTCCCCAGTAAGTTCTTAATCGTCGGCTATAGACGTTCCGAACAGACAACCACAGGAAAACAGACAGGACTGCCTGCCGCTGAGAAAACTCAGCCGGCACGGCAGTCCTGTTTTTTCTAAGGAAAACCGCCGTGTGACCAGTTACGCCGCTTCTCAGCCGCTTTCCGCCCTTCCCTCTCCATACCAGAGAATTTCCCACCATGCTTTCTTTTTCTTATTTTTCTCTTCCAGGGTGCGGGCCACGGGAAGATACAGAAGCACCTCCCGCCCGTCTGCAGAAAATCTCATCTGTCCGCCGTGAGCGGACGTGATCTGGCTGACGATACGCAGTCCCATGATATGCGGGCCGTCCGGCTCCGATGGGCGCAGCCCCTCCAGAATCTGGCGTACCTCTTCGGGAATTCCGCTTCCATCATCCCTGACGCTGAGCACGCAGAGGCTTTGCCCGTCTTTTCGTTCCAGCCTGCCGGATACCAGAATCTGGCAGCCCGGATTGTGGCGGATGCTGTTTCCGATCAGATTCTGCAGCGCACGGGACAGGAGCGCGGCGTCCCCGCGCATGACCACAGGCTCCAGCGCGTCATCGATTTCCGTTTCCAGCCCGCAGTTTCCCTGCTGTCCGCTGTTTAAGACGGAAACCACCGCCTGCCTCAGCAGGCCCGCAGGCATGAAATCCTTCACCCGGAGGGGCTGCATATGGTATTCCAGCTTGCTGGTCAGATTCAGATCTTCGATCAGGGTTTTGATTTTCAGGCTCTGCTCCCGGATAATTCCGGCTTCCTTCCGCGCCTCCTCCGGCAGGGCCGCGTCATTTTCCAGGCTGTCCGCATAGCCCATTACCATGGACAAGGGTGTCCGGATGTCATGGGATACGCCGGAAATCCACTCCGTTCTTGCCGTATCCCGCTGGTTCAGGTTCTGCCGCTGAACCTCCAGAATGCGGGATACCTGATTCAGCTTTCTGGCAAGATCCCGGGCGATTCCGTTTTCCGGAACCGCAACCCTGCGCCCGTCCACCAGCCGGTCCAGCCCGTAGGCGATGGGACGCAGTCCCTCATACAGCCGGTAGCCGGACAGGACGGCGAGAAAGAGAATCAGAAGGAGATTTGCGCCAAGCACGGCCAGAATAAAAAAGGGAACGTTCTGCACGGTGCTTCTGGAATACTCCACACTGTATTTGGCGACGCTTTCCCTGGAATTGGCAACCACAAGAAGGCCCTGTTCACAGTTCCAGACCCTTACCGGATAATCCAGCAGATACCAGCGGCTGAAGGAAGCCACCTCTCCCACGGTATAATGCTCCTGTATCCCCTCCGGCAGCTTCCAGCCCCAGATCCTCGTCCCGTCGTCGCTCAGCAGAAAGGCAAACTGTGCCTCCGCTTCTACAAGGGCTGCTTCTCCGTCTGCTCCCAGGCTCATCTGCCCCTCCCCATCCGGCGCCAGCGCCGCCGCGACCCGATTCAGCTGACTTCTGAGCACAGATGACCCGCTTTCCTCATTCCAGGAATGGATCACTGCCTGAACGGAAAGAAATACAATCAGGTTGACACAGATCACCACCCCCGCAATCCATATGGCGGAAAAAATATAACGTCTGTAGATACGGAATAAGCTTTTCATAAAGCACGCTCCTTTGATGAATGCTCCTTTGCGAGGCGGTATCCCAGCCCCCGGACCGTCAGCAGCCACTCCGGTTTGGAGGGATTTTCCTCGATTTTCTCCCGCAGCCTGCGGATATGCACCATCAGCGTGTTTTCATAGCCGTAATACTCATCTCCCCAGACGGTGTTGCAGAGAATGTCGAAGGTCACAATATTCCCCCGGTTCTCATAGAGCTTTTTTAAGATCGCCAGCTCCTTCGCCGTCAACGCGCAGCTTTCGTTTCCATCCGTCACCGTTCCCGCGCTGAAGTCCACGCACTTTTTCCCCAGCTTCAGAATTTCCGACGTCTGCTCCTGCCTTACCGGTGGGAACCAGGTGCGCCGCAGGATGGCTGTGATGCGAAGCACCAGCTCTCTGGGCAGAAAGGGCTTCGTCATATAATCGTCCGCGCCGAGCCCCAGTCCCAGCAGCCTGTCGTTGTCCTCGTCCCTCGCGGACAGAAACAGCACCGGGGTCTGGGAACGCATCCGGATTTTCTGCATCAGGGAAAAACCGTCCCCGTCCGGAAGATTGATATCCAGAATCACCAGATCCGGCATGTCCGCCTGTCCGCCTGCCGTTTCAAAAAAGGAAAGCGCCTGCGCACAGGTTCCCGCCGTGTATACCTGCCGGAATCCTTCCCGATGCAGCATGTCCGTAAGCATCCGGCACAGCTCCTCATTATCATCCACCACCAGAAGCCTTCCATCATAAATACTGTTCATAGTCGTCTCCATTCCGCCTGACGTCCCGTACCACTGTCCATTATATCCGTCTCCCGTCCTCACCGCCATAGCCCGCCGGAAAATTTAAGGTAAAAGTAAGGCAGGCGTCACGGCAGTGTAAGGAAGAGCCTTTATTCTGTCCTTACAGACAACAAAACCGCCGGAACGGAAAGCTCATCCAATATTCCGGCGGGTAAAATAAAACAATGGGAGGTAACCATGAAATATGCAGTACAGACACAGAATCTGACAAAGGAATACAACAAAACCCTCTGCGTGGATCACATCGATCTGAGAATCCCGGAGGGAAGCATCTACGGCTTTCTCGGCCCCAACGGCGCGGGAAAAAGCACCACGATGAAGATGCTTCTGGGGCTGGTCAAGCCCACGGAAGGGAAGGCCCAGATACTGGGACAGACCCTGAACGATAAAAACCGGCTGGAGATCCTGAAGAAAACGGGCTCCCTGATCGAATCCCCTTCCTATTACGCTCATCTGACGGGGCGGGAAAATCTGCGGATCGTCTGCCTCTTAAAGCAGGTTCCGGAAAAACGGATTGACGAGGTGCTCCACATCGTCCGCATGGAAAAACAGCAGAATAAAAAGGCGGGCCACTATTCTCTCGGCATGAAGCAGAGGCTCGGCCTGGCCGCGGCCCTTCTGGGAAACCCGAAGCTGCTTCTGCTGGATGAGCCCACAAACGGCCTGGATCCGGCGGGCATTCAGGAGATGCGGGAGCTGATCTGCTCCCTTCCAAAGCAGTACGGAATGACGGTAATGGTCTCCAGCCACCTGCTTGGTGAAATCGATCAGATGGCCACCCACACCGGAATCATCGACCGGGGCTGCCTGATCTGGCAGGATACCCTGGCACATCTGCATGAACACAGCAGAAAGCAGATCCGCCTCCGGGTCATGAACAGCCGGGCGGCCTTCGGATATCTGACCTCTCGGAAGGTGGCCTGTAAGATGGACGGAGATTCCATCCTTTTCCGCGACATGCCGGATGAAGAGCTGGCCGCCCTCATGCGGGGCCTTACGGAAAGCGGCGTCGGTCTCCTGCGCATCGAAGAGCTGCAGCAGAATCTGGAGGATATTTTCCTGGATCTGACCGGAAGGAAGGTGAGCTTATGATCCGCGAGCTGAAAGTGGAAATCCGCAAAATCAGGCGGCGCTTCCTGTGGGCTCTGCCCCTTGGCGTGGTGCTGATCGAATTTCTGATCCTGGCGACAAACAAATATGCCTATAAGCCGGAGGTCCTCGGAGACGGGTATTTTTACCTGCTCTTTGGAATCCCTCTGTACAATACCATTTTCCTTCCTCTGACCCTGGCGGTCATGGCGAGCCGCATCTGCGACGCGGAAAACAAAGGAAACACCTATAAGCTCCTGTGCACCATGCAGGAAAAAAGGCATATTTTCGACGTCAAGCTTCTGCTGGGCGGCCTGTATGTGCTATTTCTGACCGCACTGGAAGCCCTTCTTCTCCTGGTGCTGGGTCAGATCATTCCCATCACGCAGCCCTTTCCCCTGAAGCATTCCCTCATTTTCCTGGGTGTCCTGTTCGTGGTAAGCTGGTCCCTGTTTCTCATGCAGCAGATTTTATCCCTGCTCATCTCCAGCCAGCTCATTCCACTTTTCATCGGACTTCTGGGAAGCTTTGTGGGCGTGTTCTCCGCCTTTTTCCCCATGGATAAGGTGACCGGCTTCCTGCCCTGGGGCTATTATATCGTGGGGCTGACGATCTCTTCCTGGTACGATGAGGAAAACCGCATCAGCTATTATTTTGAATCCTCGTTTCGCTGGCCCTGGTTTGTTGGTTTTCTCGCCTTTTCCCTCATCCTCTATTTTGTGGGAAAACGGCTTTTCTTAAAGAAGGAGGTCTGATTTGTATGGTAACAATGCTGTTTCGCTGTATGCGCGCCGAACTGATCAAGCTGAAGCGTTCCTTTATCTGGATCGTATTTCTGATCCTTCCCATCCTGAGCACGCTCATGGGCTGCTTTAACTATCTGCAGAATATTGATATTCTGACGGACGGCTGGTACGCCCTCTGGACCCAGGCGACGCTGTTTTATTCCAATTTTTTCTTCCCGCCCCTCATCGCCCTGTACTGCGCGTATCTGTGGCGGCTGGAAAATTTCAACCATAACCGGAATGCCCTGATGACCTCGCCCATTCCCATATCCGTGCTGTATTCCGCCCAGTTTCTGGCCGTGGCCGTGGTGGTGCTGCTGACCCAGCTTTACGTGGGCGTGCTGTATGTGATCAGCGGCCTGGCCGTCGGAATGCAGGGCCTTCCCCCGGCTGAAATCTTTTACTGGCTTCTGCGCGGCAGCCTCGGCGGGCTTTCCATCGCCGCCCTGCAGCTGTTTCTGTCCTCCTTTATCCGGAGCTTCGCTGTTCCCATCGCCATCGCGCTTCTTGCCGGAGTGGGCGGACTGGCGGTGGTGAACACCGACTACCGGATGTTTTACCCCTACTCCCTCATGCTGGCGGGCATGAATTCCAACCGTTCGGAGGATCTGCTTGTGGGACAGATGCCCGTCTTTTATCTCAGCTGCGCAGTCTTCCTTGTGCTCTTTTTCGCGCTGGGAATCGGATATCTGAAGAAGGCGGATGTGCGGGCGTAAAGGCCCATCTGAATGAGGAGGCGCTGGAGGCTGTTCTGCAGGGACAGCCTGCCTTATGAGGATTCTCCCAGCGGCAGGCTTTCTTTCCGGACCAGATACTCCTCCAGCTTCTTCACATCAAACTTCGGCACGTAATTTTTCTTCATGAAGCTGATCTCCCGCTCCGACGCAGGATGAAAATTTTGGGCAGAAATCCGGCCGCGGATATCGTACAGCCCGTTTTCAAAACACAGCGCGCAGTGCTCCTCCACCCGGTTGATCATGAATACGGAACCGTCAATTCCCTGATGCAGGATACTGGCAAGCCAGAAGCAGCCTCCGTTTAAAAAATTTTTCTGCCATCCATTTCCCCTGAAATAATGCTCCAGGGCCTCTAAAACCCGTCTGTAATACTCCATTTCGCTTTGCTGCCGATACGCTTCGCACGATCCGCGCAGCAAATGCGCAGACCTGTTTGAGCGGCAGCTTTTCCCTTCCTTTTAGAAGGTATTGAAGCACAATCCGGATTGAAAGAGAAATGAATTTCTGGTATTATTAATGCGCAAAACGCAATAATCAAGGTATAAACGACGGAGATGACCCATGAATATCCAACAGCTGGAAAGCTTCATACAGGTGGTGGAAAACCTGAGCTTTGCGAGAGCGGCCGAGGTACTGAACATGACCCAGTCCGCCGTTTCCAGGCAGATCAGTTCGCTGGAAAACGAGCTGGGAGCCAGTCTGTTTCACCGCTCCACCCGGACGGTCTCCCTGACGCCTGCGGGAATCAGTTTTCTGGATGACGCGAAGGATGTGGTGAAACGGCTGCAGGTCGCTTCCCTGCGCATGCGGACGCATTCCCAATCCAATATCCATATCCTTTCCATCGGCTGCAGCAATGAAGCCAGCCTGCTTTCCCTTGACGGCGTCCTGCGCCGATGCCGGACACAGATGCCGCAGCTCCATCCCTTCATCCGGGTCATCCCCTACCGATCGATTCTGACTCTTTTCATCCATGGAGAAATCGATGTGATTTTCGGCTTCCGGGATGACCTGCCCGGACACGACGGGATATTTTACCGGGAACTGGCGCAGATTCCCATCTGCTGCGCGGTTTCCTCCGGCCACCCTTTTGCGGCCAGAAATGAGCTGTCCGAAGAGGAGCTTTTTTCAGAAAGCTTCATCCTGTGCAATTCCTATGAGATCCCTTCCGGAATCTCCGGCATCCAGAACCGTCTAGAAAAGAAATTTCTGCCGGGGCATGTGTACTACTGCGAAAATCTGCAGGTGATGCTTTCGCTCGTCCGCACCGGATACGGGATTGCCGTCCTGCCGGAAGCCACCTCCATTGACCCGGAGACCGTCTACGTTCCTCTGGCAGGAAGCAGTCCGCTTTCCTATGGTGTTTTCTATAAAAATGCCGGAAAGAATCCTCTTGTCAGGCAGTTTATATCCATCGTGCTGCAGGAGGCATCCGAGGGGTAAAGGAATCGGACCATTCCATGCTCACCATGCTCAAACAAAACCCCCGGAGAGGCCAGTCTCCGGGGGTTTTTCATTTCTCTATGACATTACAGGTTTTCCGCCTGTCCAGTTCATTAGTAATTCTCAGCCTTCACCTGGAAGTATGCCTGAGGATGAGCGCATACCGGGCAGACCTCGGGAGCCTTCTTGCCGATCACAATGTGGCCGCAGTTGCTGCACTGCCAGATCGTATCGCCTTCCTTGGAGAATACCAGGCCGTTCTCCACATTCGCCAGAAGCTTTCTGTATCTCTCCTCATGCTCCTTCTCGATAGCCGCAACGCCTTCGAACAGTCTTGCGATCTCCTCAAATCCCTCTTCTCTGGCTTCCTTTGCGAAGGTATCATACATATCGGTCCATTCGTAATTCTCGCCTTCTGCAGCGGCCTCCAGGCACTCTGCCGTGCTGCCGATTCCATCATTTAACAGCTTGAACCACATCTTCGCATGCTCTTTTTCGTTATTTGCCGTCTCTTCAAAAATGTTCGCGATCTGAACATATCCTTCCTTTCTCGCCTTGGATGCGAAATAGGTGTACTTGTTCCTCGCCATGGACTCGCCCGCAAATGCGGTTTCCAGATTCTTCTCAGTCTTTGATCCCTTTAATTCTGCCATTGTTTGTCTCCCTTTCTTTTGCTTTTTGATAGCGCTGATACTGCCACAACCGGTTTCTGAATGACAGAAAAGCAGGATATTTTCAAATTCGTTTGGCACTGCTTCTCTGTTATGTTCACAGTATATCCTACCTGAAAAGGTTTGTCAATATCAATAACAGAAATTATTACTGTTTTTATCCTAAAAATTACTTTTATCGGAACAGAAGAGACAACGCTAACTATTGTAGGAATTCGGAATCACTTCCGCCCGGAGCGTCTGAAAATATCAGCAAAGTGGCAATGCTGATTAAAATACGATCCCAAATGTCAGAAATACGGTGGAATATGAATAAATTTCCATTTTAACCGTACAAAATCGTTACGGAATACGGTTCAATGACTAAAATTTGTGATTCTATCCGTATCAACGAATGCAATGCTACGGTTCTGAAAGTAAAAATCACATTTTTGTCTGTATGAAGCCAATTATTTCTACGGTGCATATAACGAAAACAGTAGCTGTAACCGTATAGTAATGTTTTCTCTACGGATATAATTACAGGAATTTCATTTTGAACCGTATCAGATGATTGTGTCCTCTTTTCATTCCGTCCAGTTCATTTCCGCATCCGTAATCCCGAGCCTGCGGCATTCCTCGCACACACCTTCCTTTTCCTCCTGTGTCATTCCATTCGCCTTTCTAAGTGCTGCAATCTTTTCTGAAAGCTTCATTTTGGGTCTCCCTCCTTTCATTTTACCTGATCAGCCACTCCTTTTGATGCTGAAACTTCTCCATTTTTACGTACCGATAAGCTCCATCCCGTCAGGAAGCTTCCTGATTGCCAGGGCACAGGTATTCGTCAAACGCAGCGGATCCTTTAATGGATATGCTTTTTTACACGGCTGTTCCCCCTCTGCGCAGTGAACCTCCAGTTTTACAGGAATCAGGCCAAGATTATCGGGAATATTATCGGCGAAGATCAGACTTCCGGCGCTCACCCCAAGAACTGCCCCGCCTGCAAGTATATACTCCTTTAATGATCCGGCAAACCCGGTCTCGTTCATTCTCTGAAGCAGGTAGCGGGTATCTCCGCCGCAGATATATACCGCGTCATATTGGCTCAGTTCTTTCAGTTCCATTCCTTTGTGCATATCATACACTTTTATATTGGATTCCGAAATGCCACATTTCAGCAGATCATTCATGCACTTCGGCAATACGGCAATCGCTCCTGCATCCACTGCCGCAGTTGGAATGAACAGCGCCCTCACTGAGTTCATTTCCTTATCCAGCATCTTCACAAAATAATCCTGCAGCTCTTCCGTTTCCAGTCCGGCTGATGTCAGTAAAATCTTCATGCTTACCTCCTTTTTCCCCGCCAGGCAGCTTTTAAATCATGAAAGAATGGCGTGAGCCATTCTTTGCTCCTACAATATTTAATTCATATTTTACTTGGAAAATCTTTCAGATTCCACCAATCATCAGATGCCTTTCGGCAACCTGTGGTTGCATCATACCAATACTTTGATATACCGCTTAAAAAATCAAATCCTCCTCTGCCCGCAAAAATAAAACACCCCGCAGTCAGGCCGCATGGCCTTCTCCTGCAGGGCATTCCGGTAAATTTTCCGTGTCTTTTCTATTTTTCCGTAAAAACCTCTTCCAGCGCATACTTTACCATATGGGCGATATTCCCGACGCCGGCGAAGCGGGAGGTATCGGTGAAATCCTCATCAACTGATATCCACAGAAGGTCGTTTTCGTCGCCATGGATATCCACATCCCACTTCAGCACGCCCGCATAGCATTCCAGGATATACTTCTGCGCACCGTCAAATTTATGTGGATAAGTAAAATTGACGATGTTATCAAGCGTGATGTCCTCCCGGGTGATTGCGGTTTCCTCCCACAGCTCCCGGTAGGCCGCATGCTCACGCTCCTCGCCCGGCTCCACCTTGCCGCCCACCAGATTGAGCAGTCCCTGATAGGGAGGCTTTCTGCGGCGGCACATGAGGAGCTTCTTTTTCTCCCGGTCAAACACCAGAATCACGTTGCTGTCCATTTCCGTTCTCCTTTCCGGCAGTGCAAAAGCCGGGCCTCCTCATCCTGTCCCTTCAGGCATTTTCAATGATCTTCTTATAAAAGTCCACACCCATGGGCAGAGTGCCGATATAGATATTTTCATTCAGGCCGTGAATGCTCTCATACTGCTGTTTGTTGATGTACAGAGGCGCAAAACGGATGCAGTCGTCGCATACGTCCTTGTAATACTTGGCGTCGGTACCGCCCGTCATCACATAAGGGCTCACTCCCACGCCGGGATAGATTTCCCCGATGGTCTGCTCCACCAGCCGGAAAGCGTCTCCCTTATAGTCCACCACCGGGCAGGGATAGTCCTTATAGAGCACTTCCGTTTCCAAATTGAATTTCTTCGCCATATCGGTGATGAGGGCGATGCTCTCATCCGTGGGCTGATGGGGAATGAAGCGCAGGTTCGCCGTCACGTAGGCCTCCTGAGGCAGAACGTTCAGGCCGTCTGCGCCCTTCGCCATGGTGAAGGCGACGGTGGTGTGCAGCATGGCCGCACCGGGCGGGCTGATCAGGGGCATGAGCTTCGCAAGCAGCGGTTTAAACAGCCACAGGTTGGCGAACACCAGCTTCATGCCGAAGGCCATGTTCGGGGTCAGACGGCGGAACATTTCCAGCACCGCCGGACAGAATTTGCTGGTAAAGGGCGATTTTTTCTCCACAGCCGCCATGAACTGGCCCAGCCGCACCAGAGGCGTATTCCGGCCGGGCGCGGAGGCATGGCCTCCCTTGCCGCGGGCGATGAATTTCAGATCGCCGTAGCCCTTTTCCAGAACGCCCACCATGGCGTAGGTTCCCTTCACACCGCCGATGGGCTCGTCCAGAATCATGCCGCCTTCATCGATGAGAAATCTCAGATGGATATTGTGTTCCTTCAGCCAGGCTGCCGTCAAAGGCGCGCCCTCTCCGCTGAACTCCTCCGTACAGCCGCTGGCAATGTACACGTCTCCCTCCGGCACGAAGCCCTCCCGGATCTTTTCTTCCACTGCGGTGAAAATACAGAACAGGCTGGCCTTGGTGTCCACAGTCCCACGGCCCCACAGTCTTCCCTCATCATCCAGCTCCCCGGAAAAAGGTTCATGCTCCCAGTCGCCGTTTGCCTCCACCACATCGTGATGGCTCATCAGAAGGATGGGCTCCGCCTTTCCCTTTCCGCTCCACTTGAAAAGAAGGCTTCCGTTAAACACATGCTTTTCACAGGTCTGATGCACCAGTGGGAAAAGCTCCTCCAGAATCTCATGGAACTCGTAAAATTTGGTCTTATCCGAATCAAAGCGGCTGGAAACGGTCTCTTTTCTGACCATCTGCGCGAGCCTCTCTCCGTACTCTCTCGCCCTGTCGTTATCCTGCAGCTTCACCTGCGCCGTTTTTGCGGGCGTAGGCTTCAGCATGGCTGTACGGATGAGCAGCACAGCCGCGAGAAGCACAATCAGTAATAAAATACCAAGCAGAATATAGCCTGCCATGACTTCCTCCTTTTCTTTTTACAGTTTCCCTTTTTTGAACAGCACGTAGCCGATCGCCAGCGCCAGAGCGCCGGAGGGAATGATCAGGATGCTGGTCTGGGAAATCATCGACGGCACCAGCACGCACAACAGGGTCATGAAAAGCACGGGTACCACCGCGATTTTGGGACTCTTGGAAAAATATTTCAGTCCGAGCGCGCCGAACAGGGCGGGTACCACGTTGTCAAAGGCCGGTACCAGCACCGGGTTTTCCAGCACCGGGCGAAGCGGAATCATCAGAACCACGCCCACCACGATGACCAGGGTGGTGACGATGGCGCTGGTGGCTACGCTGAGGGTGGAAATGATCTCATTTTCTGGCGTTCCCACCTTTGTCTTTGCGATATCCCTGGCGTTGATGGCGCAGGGGATTTTCATGTTTGTCACGTTTCCAGTGATAAAGGCCAGATAGCTTCCGCCCGCTCCCAGCATTGGGCTGTACACCAGAAATTCCACAATGCCCACGGGAATATAGATGATTCCCACCTTGGCAAAACCGCTTAAAAAGCCCTTCAGATCCGGCATCACGCCGTTTACCGCACCGATGATAAAAGGAGCGCCCACCAGGAGGATCACGCTGATGATCAGCGTGATTCTGCCCAGGCGGTGCAGTCCCGCGTTAAATTCTTCCAGAAATTCCTGTGCTTTCTTCTCGTCCATCTTAATCTCCATTCCGGAGCGTAGCGACGGGGCGAAGAGAAATCGCGAATGCGATTTCTCTTCTGCCATCAGAGCAATTTGTGACGCTCCGGCACAAATTGCCGTGTGAAAAATAAGCCATCGGGCTTATTTTTCACACTAATACCTCTTTTCTGCCTCTTACAGGCTCATCAGCACCGCGGCGACCATGCCCGCAAGCATGCTGACCGCAAGACTGAAGTTATCCAGCACCGCCATGCCCTTTTTATTGGTGAAATATTCAAACACCGCCATGAAAACCGCCGAAACGGCCGCCACCGCAAGGGGCACGTAGTTTCCGCTGCTCGTCAGCGTTCCCACATAGGAGCCGATGTAAGCGCCGCACAGCCCCACGAACATACAGGTGGTGGCATGGTCTCCGAAGCCGGGCTTTCCACCATCCTTTTTGGGCGCGCTCTGCATTTTTTTCAGATATTTTTTCAGGAAGAAAATGCAGCAGAACACACCGCTTAAGATGCCGACCGTCATGACCAGAAAAATGGTAACAAAGGCCGTCATGTTCATCTCAGACAGCCGCAGGCCGCTCAGTCCCACGCTCTGCGCCGCGATTTCCGCGACGTTCAGCTCATACTGCAGCGCACCGATGACGGAAAGGCGCAGCCAGGAGAGCGGGACGCCCAGAGTGCCGCTTAGGGCAATGACGCCGAGCAGGATACTAATGGAGGGAAGCAGGGTGAAGGTCGCACTGGAAATGATGGCTTTTTTCAGCACCTTCCTGTCCATTCCGATGGCGATTCCCGCCCGATAGCTTTTGACCAGAAACACGAAACACATAACCGTAATAAAAGCGAGCACCAGGGCTACCAGCATATAAAAGAACCCTGAATTGACGCTCGCAACATATTCGCTGTTCATAAATTCTCCTTTCCGGAGCATAGCGACCTGGGCGAAGGGAAATCGCGAATGCGATTTCCCTTCTGCCATCACGGCAATTTGTGATGCTCCAGCACAAATTGCCGTGTGAAAAATAAGCCATCCGACTTATTTTTCACACAGTGTATCCAGACCTTTCTTTGTGATGTTTCCAAATGAGGTTTTTTCAAAGGAAGGCCTTCCGGCGCAAAAAGAAACGCCAGAAAGCCTTTTCTCATACAACAGATGTGGCTGCAGCCATCCTGTCCCTTTTATCTGTTCAGCAGGCGCACCGTCTCTCTCGCAATGGCAAGCTCTTCGTTGGTGGGAACCACCATGGTGACCACCTTTGCGCCCTCGTCGGAGAGGATCACTTCCTCGCCGCGCAGCTTGTCTTTCTCCGGATCGATATTGGTTCCAAGATAGCCGATGTACTGGCCGATCAGGGCACGCACCTCGGCGTTATTCTCACCCACGCCTGCGGTGAAGGCGATCACATCCACACCGTTCATGGCTGCCGTGTAGGAACCGATGTACTTGCCCACACGGTACGCGTATGCCTCCAGAGCGTTTTTCGCAAGCTCATTGCCGTTCTGGGAGGCTTCCACCAGATCGCGGAAGTCGCTGGAAGCTCCGCCGGAAAGGCCGAGCACGCCGGACTTTTTATTGCAGATGTCGATCACCTGCGCCGCATCCAGTCCTTCCTTCTGTGCCAGGAAGGAGACGATGGCGGGATCCATGTCACCGCTTCTGGTTCCCATGATCAGGCCCTCCAGAGGGGTCATGCCCATGCTGGTATCCACGCTCTTTCCATAAGCCACAGCGGAAACGGAAGCGCCGTTCCCCAGATGGCAGACGATGATTCTCAGATCCTTCCTGTCCTTTCCCAGAATCTCAGCCGCCCGTTTGGACACGAAATCATGGCTGGTTCCATGGAAGCCGTAGCGGCGGATCTTATATTTCTGATAGTATTCATAAGGAAGGCCGTACAGATAGGCCTTTTCCGGCATGGTCTGATGGAACGCCGTATCGAACACCACCGCCATGGGCACGCCGGGCATGATCTCCTGACAGGAACGGATGCCGATCAGGTTGGCCGGATTATGCAGCGGCGCCAGATCGCTGCAGGCTTCGATTCCCTTGATCACCTCTTCGTCCACCAGAACGGAGCCGGAGAAATTCTCTCCTCCGTGTACCACACGGTGTCCCACCGCGTCGATCTCGGAAAGGGAACCGATTACGCCCACCTTCTCATCGGTGAGCTTCTCGATCACCAGCTTCACCGCAGCGGTATGATCCGGCATATCCGCCATTTCCTTCACCTTTTCCCCGCCCGCAGGCTGATGGACGATGTTGCTTCCATCGATGCCGATCCTCTCGCACAGTCCCTTTGCCAGAACTGCTTCTGTATCGCTGTCGATGAGCTGATACTTCAGGGATGAGCTTCCACAGTTGATTACCAGAATTTTCATGACTTCCTCTTTTCCTGCGGCCGCAGGCCGCATTTCATTAAGTGATAAACGGCAACGCCGTTTTCCGCCTCCTTGCCGGAGCGTTTTGCTCCCTGTTTTTAATATGCTCTGCCCCAGTAAACCATCTTCTTCGCCGGTTTTCCGCAGCAGACGCAGGTATCCGAAAGATGTTCCTGCTCAAAAGGCATGCAGCGGCTGGTTGCAGCAAATTTTTCCTTGATCTGATCCTCACAGGCCTGATCGCCGCACCACATGGCCTTTACAAAGCCGGGCTCGTTGTTGAGGATATCCTCCAGCTCCGCCATATTGGTCGCCACATGGGTGTGCGCGTCTCTGTGGGCGCGGGCGCGCTCCAGCATATCCGTCTGCATCTGCTCCAGAATCTCATCCGCTTTTTCTTCCAGATCCTCCAGACGTACCTCGATCTTTTCATGGGTATCCCTTCTGCAGATCACGCAGCGGCCTGCTTCGATATCCTTGGGGCCGATCTCCACGCGGATCGGAATGCCGCGCATCTCCTGCTCGGAGAATTTCCAGCCCGGGCTCTTGTCGGTATCGTCCACCTTCACGCGGAAGCCGCCGAGACGGTCGCGCAGGGCGTAGGCCATTTCCAGAACGCCCTCCTTCTTCTGCTGAATGGGGATGATCATGATCTGCACGGGCGCCACTCTGGGCGGAAGCACCAGACCGGAGTTGTCTCCATGCACCATGATGATCGCGCCGATCAGACGGGTGGTCATGCCCCAGGAGGTCTGATAAACATATTTCAGCTTGTTGTCCTTATCCGTAAACTGAATGCCGAAGGCCTTGGCAAAACCGTCCCCAAAATTGTGGCTGGTGCCGGACTGCAGCGCCTTTCCGTCGTGCATCAGAGCCTCGATGGTATAGGTAGCCTCCGCACCCGCGAACTTTTCCTTGTCCGTCTTTCTTCCACGGATCACAGGGATGGCGAGCACCTGCTCGCAGAAGTCCGCATACAGATTCAGCATCTGGATGGTGCGTTCCTCCGCCTCTTCCATGGTGGCATGGGCGGTGTGTCCCTCCTGCCAGAGAAACTCTCTGGAACGAAGGAAAGGCCTCGTTTCCTTTTCCCAGCGCACCACGGAGCACCACTGGTTATACACCTTCGGCAGGTCGCGGTAGGAGTGAATATCATTCTTATAAAAATCGCAGAAAAGCGTCTCGGATGTGGGCCGCACACACAGACGCTCCTGCAACTCCGTCAGGCCGCCGTGCGTCACCCAGGCCACTTCCGGAGCAAAGCCCTCCACGTGATCCTTCTCTTTCTGAAGAAGGCTTTCAGGAATAAACATGGGCATATAGACATTTTCCACGCCCGTTTCCTTGAACCGCTCGTCCAGCTGCTTCTGAATCAGCTCCCAGATCGCGTAGCCGTAGGGTTTGATCGCCATACAGCCCTTCACGCTCGTATACTCGATCAGCTCCGCCTTCTTCACCACGTCGGTGTACCACTGGGCGAAATCCTCATCCATGGATGTGATCGCTTCTACCAGTTTCTTTTCTGCCATTATCTTTCTCCTCTCTCTGAAAATCAAATCCCCCGCCGCAGTCGCCAAATGGACATACCTGTATGTCCGCCCGGATCGCTGCCCGCGGGAATAAAGGACCGCCGGTTTCCTTCTCCCGGACAGCTCCAAAAACTGCCGGGGACCGGAAAACCGGCGGTACCACCCCGATTGATATGCGCTGCATATCCACTCTTTTCCCGTTAACGCCGGGTCCGCGCCGTGCCGCAGGGATGCTCTTCCCTTCAGCACAGAAGCTCCAAGGCCGGTTCGGCCGTTTTCCGTAAGGGCCTCCCACCTTCGGCCCTCTCTCTGGAAACGGAAAAATCAGCGTACTGTTCCTCTTCTTCGCCTGTTATGTCTATGTAGATATTAGGGAATTTTTCGGGGATTGTCAACCGGTTTTCGGGAAAAGAGGAACCGATTGGCCCGATTTCCACGCATTGAACCCGAAACTCAGACTATCCTCACTCTTTCTCAGATAAGCGGGAATCATACTCTGCTGCTTTATAATGCGATAAGATATAATCTGCTGTAATAACGGCCAGCTCAATTACCGTATCTGCCTCCTCCAGCCGAATCGCGTTTAACAGTTCCTGAGAAAAGCATGATTCAGGCAGCAGCCTTTTCATGGCATGATGCCATTCCAAGCCCTTTTCCTGAAGATAAGAAAGCGTTGCCCCTTCCACCATACGAATTATTTCATATCCTTTTCCCCTCCAGTTATCCACCAGATGCTCTGTTGCATCCCGTAAAAAGGCATAGATCCATATTGCCGCTCTGGTTTCCTCACTTTCTTCCCCTGCCAGATACTTCAGCGTACAAAGTGTACCTTTATTCAGGCAGACGCCCCAAAGTTCAAAACTGGTCGTCCGATTTGCCACATAATCCGTCCGGTGTTCAAAATCCTCATTCCTGATCCAGTCCCATCCATAAAAATATTCTCCCTGTCTGGTAAATCCGTTTACCTTTACTTTGTTTACTTCCAGCTTTTCATTTACCTCAGGCATACGATGAGATAATATTTTCCATTTTCTATAAATCTCAGCCCATGAAATGCCTTTTCCTGATTTCAAATTGCTCTCCTCCTTCCGCTTCATCTCAGTCTTACTTCCCTATTTGAAATTCACACCCCAAACCGATATTCCTTTTCTTCCTTCTCCTTTGCGACAAGATTGAATTCTCTGATGACCATGTCCGCAACCGCATCGGGTTCCAGATCGGAATTATCAATTTTCATATGATTTTTAAACCAGAACTCATCTCTGTCTGTATTTAATCTATGCCTCTGAGCAGAGCTCAGAAGATCAGCTCTGCTCCATTCGATATCCCTTTTGGAAGCCTTTCTCTGCATCCGGTGAGGCGTTTCATTTCTTTGAAGCCTTGTCTCAATATCTGAACTAAGCTCAACAAAATAGAAATTTCCTCCATTGGAGACAAACAGATTCTCCAGCCCCGTCAGATATTCCTTTTCTTCAGGCATTTCAAACGCGCATACGTAAGTAAAGAGCATATCAATGTTATGCTTTACCGCCAGTTCAAATACCTTTTCTCTGAAAACAGCATTCAACTCCTTCTGCGCGGGTGTGGCAAATCCAAATATTCTGTCTGATATCTCGATACTGTCATGGTTCGTCATCAGATTGTACTTTATTTTATCCCTTATGCTTTCTGCAACGGTCATCTTCCCAACGGCCTGCGGGCCGCATACAAT
>UQVK01000032.1 GCA_900544445.1 uncultured Lachnospiraceae bacterium | reverse complement strand
AGGTCCGTGTGGTAGCAATACCATGAGAGTTCAAGTCTCTTTTCCTGCACTGATTGATAGCCCTGAAAGCATTGGACAAATGCTTTCAGATTTTTTTATTCGATAGGAAATTTCATTTCCTATCGAATAAAAACCTCCGGTGGATCGCACTGCGGCGGAAAGGAAGATGTCGCTTACGCGACCCGCCGCGCAGGCAATCTTCGATTGCCGGGAGAATCCCGCAAGCGGGATTCTTTTTTTAAGCTACCCCCGTATTGGAGGAAGCGGAAGAGCCTTCCAGCGTCAGGGAGACAGTCTTTTCCGCATAGCTTCCGTTCGTAATGCTCTGTACGGTGAGGGTTACGGTCTGGCCCGCACTGTAATACTGAAGAAGATCCTGCAGACCGGACACATCGGTCACGTTTCTTCCGTCAACAGCGGTGATCACATCACCCCTGCGAAGTCCCGCGCTTTCAGCGGCGCTTCCTGCGGTAACATCGGATACATAGACGCCGGTGGGAATGCCGTAGGCTTCCGTTACGCTGGAGGGAACCGTCGTTGCGGTGATGCCGAGGCTTCCGCGGTTCGCTTCATCCACGCGTACCAGCGTGCTTTCATTCATCAGCGTATTGATGATGGAGGAAGCTCTGGTGATCGGGATGGCATATCCCATGCCTTCCACTTCCGTGCTGGCAAGCTTGGCGGAATTAATGCCGATGACTTCGCCGCGCATATTCACCAGCGCGCCGCCGGAGTTGCCAGGGTTGATGGCCGCATCCGTCTGGATGTAGGAAGCGGTGGTGCTGTCAGCGCTGTTATCCGCTGCGGTGGTCAGGACCCGGTTGGTGGCGCTCACGATGCCCGTGGTAACGGACTGGCCATAGCCGAGCGCGTTGCCGATGGCAACCACCTGCTCCCCGACCCGGAGCGAGTCGGAATCGCCCAGCGCAGCTGTCCTGATCTGGGACATGGTATCTGCGGAAATGCTGGAAAGCGGTACCGCTATGACGGCCAGATCGTTGGCGGAATCGGTTCCCTTTATATTGGCTTCATAGGCCTGATTGTCAATGAAGGAAACGGTCAGGGAATCGGCGCCCTCCACCACATGGTTGTTGGTGGCGATCAGAAGTTCCGTGTCATTCTGTCCGATGATGATGCCGGACCCCATACTCTCCGTTTCCTGTGTCTGAGGCTGTCCGCCGTAGTAGCCGAACATGCTGAAATAATTCTGTACCTCCTGCACGGAACGGTTCGTGATGGAAACGATGGAAGGCATTACCGCTTCAGCCACATCTGCCACGCTCATGGAATCGGAGGAGGCGGAGGAAGCAGTCTGAAGTACCTGTCCGTTTCCGGAATCAGAGGGCTGCGTCGTTCCTGCCGCGGAGCCTTCTGCAGCGCTTCCTGCTGATGCGCTTTCAGTCTGGACCGCCGTATACCCGCTCAGGTAGTTAACGCCCTGGAAGGTGCCTGCCGCAACACCGCCGAAAAGAACGGCGCTCAGTGTGATTGCGCCGATCCTCTTTGCGGTGCGTCCGGCTCTGCCGGTATGTTTTTTCTTCCTGGTCTGCTTCGGAGCCTCTGTATGAAGGCCGTTGTTTTCATCACCCATTCCCGTGTTCTGATTTTCATGATACATATTGGAATCAAAGCTGTTAAAATATTCTGACATCGTTGAGATCTCCTTTCTCTGATGATAATCTGCTTTCTATGGGAGCTCCGGAATCTTCCGGACGCCCTTCTTTGTTTCTTCGCTTTGCAGTATAGCGGCAAATTGTGATGAAAAGGTTTCGAATGTGAGGAGAAATGGTGAAGAAAATGAAAGGAAATTGTGAAGAAGTTATTAGCACTCATTTCAAATGAGTGCTAATTTTCTATTGACATTTCCTGATTACGGAAGTAAACTAAGTATCAGAGCCGGAAACAACTGTTTCCTGGAAACGATGGTTTTCCGGGAACGGTTATTTCCAACAAAAAGAGAAAGGAACGTGATTGATATGGCAGAGAGGCATGGAAGCCTGTCCATTAACAGCGAAAATATTTTTCCCATTATTAAGAAGTGGCTGTATTCGGACCACGATATTTTCTACAGGGAGCTGATCTCCAACGGCTGTGATGCCATCACCAAGAGAAAGAAGCTGGACGTGATGGGAGAGAGCCATCTTCCGGAGGATTATAAGCCGCAGATCCAGGTGATCGTCAATCCGGAGGAAAAGACGTTAAAGTTTATCGATAACGGACTCGGTATGACGGCGGACGAGGTGGAGGAGTACATCAACCAGATCGCCTTTTCCGGCGCGGCTGATTTCATTGAGAAATATAAGGACAAGTCCGATGACAATCAGATCATCGGTCATTTCGGCCTGGGCTTTTATTCCGCATTCATGGTTGCGGATGAGGTCCATATCGACACTCTTTCCTATAAGGAAGGAGCAGTGCCTGTTCACTGGGAGTGCGACGGCGGCACTGAATTTTCCATGACGGACGGCACCTGGGATCAGGTGGGAACGCAGATCACCCTGTTCTTAAATGAGGACTGTCTCCAGTTCTGCAATGAGTACAAGGCGGAAGAGGTCATTCAGAAATACTGCTCCTTCATGCCCGTAGAGATCTGGCTGTCCAGAGAGAATACGCCGGAGACCCAGACCATCAACGAGGATGAGAAGCTGGATACGGATGTGGTTCTGGAGACCATCCAGCCGGAGAAGAAGGAAAAGAAGGAAGAAAATAAGGATGGAGAAGAGGGCGAAAAGGAAGAGGAAAAGCCTGAACCCGTCCGCCTGAAAATTAAAAAGCGTCCCGTTCTGATGAACGATATTCATCCGCTGTGGACGAAGAATCCCAGCGAATGCCAGAAGGATGATTATATTGAATTTTACAGAAAGGTTTTCCATGATTATAAGGAGCCTCTGTTCTGGATTCATCTGAACATGGACTATCCCTTCAACTTAAAGGGCATCCTGTACTTCCCGAAGATCAACATGGAGTACGAGTCCATTGAGGGCGTGATCAAGCTGTATAACAATCAGGTATTCATCGCGGATAACATCAAGGAAGTCATTCCGGAATTCCTGATGCTCTTAAAGGGTGTGATCGACTGTCCGGATCTGCCGCTGAACGTTTCCAGAAGCGCGCTGCAGAACGATGGCTTCGTGAAGAAGATTTCCGATTACATCACCAAGAAGGTGGCGGACAAGCTGTCCGGCCTGTGCAAGACCTCCCGCGAGGAGTATGAGAAATACTGGGACGATATCAGCCCGTTTGTGAAATATGGCTGCCTGAAGGACGACAAGTTCTGCCAGAAGATGACGGACTACATCCTGTTCAAGGATCTGGACGGCAAATATAAGACCCTGCCCGACTGCCTGGAGGTAGGAAAGTCCGACCCGGATGAAAAGGGCGAAGCGGCTGTGGATGAGAACGGCGAAAAGGTAGAGGCCGAGGTGGTGGACGAAAAGAAGGACGCCGCCAAAGCGGACGAAAACGCGGAGGCCGGGGAAGACGGGAAGAAGGAAAAGACCATCTACTATGTGACCGACTTAAAGCAGCAGAGCCAGTACGTGAACATGTTTAAGCAGGAAGGCATGAGCGCGGTGGTGCTTCCCGACCAGATCGACCAGCCCTTCATCAACCAGCTGGAGATGAAGAACGAGGGAATCCGCTTCCGCAGGATCGACGCGGATATCACCGATTCCTTTAAGAACGAGGTGTCCGAGGAGGATCAGAAGGAGCTGGAGGCCCAGTCCGAGGCCATTCAGAAGCTGGTGCGCGAAGCGCTCGGAAACGATAAGCTCACCGTGAAGGTGGAGAAGCTGAAGAACGATAAGGTATCCTCTGTCCTGACCATCTCCGAGGAGACCAGAAGGATGCAGGATATGATGAAGATGTACGCCGCAAACGGCATGGATATGGGCATGTTTGGCGGCGGAGAAGGGGAGACCCTGGTGCTGAACGCGAACCATTCTCTGGTGAAATATGTGATCGCTCATAAGGACGAAGCGGACAATGCCAACGAAAAGCTGATCTGCGAGCAGCTCTATGATCTTGCCAAACTGCAGAACGGCCCTCTGGATGCGGAAGCCATGACCCGGTTCGTAACCCGTTCCAATGAGATCATGGAAGTGCTGACAAAATAAAAAATACGGATGAGAAAGCAGGTATATTGCCTTGGAAATGAGGCAGTATATCTGCTTTTTTTACACAGTAAAAACTGTTGAAGGCCGGGCAATTTGATCTTGCAGACGTGGGCCGGCAGAGGTAAAATAGCGGAAGAAAATGCTGCCTGTGGCAGCGGAAAAGAGGAAAAAAATGGGAAAAATACCGACCAGGGAAGAAGCCTGGGAGCTTTTGACCAGATACAATCAGGACGCGTTTCACCTGCAGCATGCCGAGACGGTGGAAGGAATCATGCGATACTTCGCCAGAAAGCTGGGATATGAGCAGGAAGAGGATTTCTGGGGCATTGCAGGACTTCTGCACGACCTGGATTTTGAAAAATATCCGGAGGAGCACTGTGTGAAATCCCAGGAAATCATGCGGGAAGAAGGGATTGACGAATCCCTGATTCATGCGACGGCGAGCCATGGCTATGGCCTGGTGGTGGATGTGAAGCCGGAGAAGGAAATGGAGAAGGTGCTCTTCGCCGTGGATGAGCTGAGCGGCCTGATCTGGGCAGCCGCACTGGTACGTCCTTCAAAGAGCGTGCAGGATCTGGAACTGAAATCCGTAAAAAAGAAGTTTAAGGACAAACGGTTCGCTGCCGGCTGTTCCCGCGATGTGATTGAGAAGGGAGCGGAAATGCTGGGCTGGAGCCTTGACGATCTGATCTCGGAAACCATACTTGCAATGAGAAGCTTAGAGAGATAAATGATGAATCAGAAGAAGACGCTTTCGCCGTTGGGCAGAGAGCAGAAATGGCTGTTTGATGAAACGATGGCGCGGATGGACGCGCAGTATGATGAGGCCTGCGGGCTGCTGGAAGACAGGGCACAGGGGCATGGGGTACGCGCGAGCTCCCACTATGCGGTGGGACTGCTGGCAAGGGGAACGGAAGCGGACAGAAAACGGGCGCAGACCGTTCTGCACGCCATTCTTTCCATGCAGTTTGAAAGCAGGCCGGAGGATGTCTTTTATGGAGTGTTCCGCCGGAACGACAGGGAAGAGCAGCCGCCCTGCGAGCCGTTTCCCGGGACGCATTTTACCGCGTACAGCAGATATTATCTGGATAAGTGGCAGGAAAGGATTCAGGAGCTTTTCGGGCGGAGCCTGGGGGAAGAGGGCTATACGGCAGAAGAGATCCGGAAAATCAAAAGACTTTATCAGCGGGCTGCCCTTTCGACGGTTCCGGTGATCTGGAAGGACTTTGATCCGAACTGGAGGGAATTTATCGGAGTGGATTTCGCATTGATTCTCCAGTTTTTTTCGGAGGAACTGGACGGGGAGCTGATCCGGGAAATGGACGCCGCGATGGAACGGACGGTGGAAGGCTCGCTGGCCCGTTTCCGGGATTATGTATGCCCGATGAATACCAACATAGAGCTGATGCACATCCTGATCTGTGCCTTTTTTGGAGAAAGATGGGGGCGTCAGGATCTGATTTCCCATGCGGTGGAAGCGGGAAGAAGCCTGGAAGAGAGATATCTGGAATTCCATAGTGTGAGCGAGTATAACTCCACCACCTATTATTCCGTGGATCTGATGGCCCTGTCCGCCATGCGGCAGCTTGACGTCGCCCCGGAGCTGGCGGAAATGGCGGCCAGACTGGAAGCGGGAATCTGGGAAGATATCGCTGTGATGTATCATCCGGGACTGAAGAACCTGAGCGGCCCCTTCTCCAGAGGCTACGAAACGGATATGAGCCTTCATTCTCTGATCCCGGCGCTGCTGTATCTGGGACTGGGGGAGGAAAAACAGGAGAAGCCGGGATTCAACTGTGAACTGGCGGGTAATCTGGCGGTTGCGCTGCTGGGAACCCGGATACCGGAACAGGTGAAGGACCGTCTTGCGGCCTTTTCCGGCGAAAGGCAGGTGGAAACCAGGTTCCGGGAGCTGATGGAACGCGGATGTCCGGGGGATGACAGCAGCGTATGCGTGGCGGAAGCCTTTCTGGCGGAGAATTATATGCTGGGGGCGCTGCGCGGAAGCCGTAACACCAGCGGCCAGCTCAGAAGCGCAGCAGCGTTCTGGAAGGCTCCGGACGGCTCCGTTTCCAATTTTGTGCTTCTGCGCAGGGAACCGGGAGAGAAATGTGAGCATGTTCGTACCGTGTATTTTAACAACCGGGTCAGAAAAAACCACATGGAAATTCAGGTGACCTGGGAACTGGAACGGGATATGGAACTGTTTTTTGCCATTGCGGGCTGCGGGCTTTCGGAAGACATGATCGCCGCGGACTGCTGGAGGCTTCCGGGCATGACGGTGCATGTAAATGCAGACGGCAGAACGCCGGAGGTGAGACGCAGTGCGGATGGGCTGGAGGTGGTCTATCCTTACCGCTGGCGGGACGTTTCCGCCCGCAGCATGCGCTTTCAGCTGGATTTTGAACCGCAGGCGGAGAAAAAATAACAGGGAGTAAACGGCCCGGAAGAGGACAGGCGTCCGCTTCCCGGGCCGTTTTTTGGCCGGAGCGTTTCCGCTCAGTCCGGCTCTGCAATCCGGGAGACCCCCACATAAATTCTGGAGATTTCGTACCAGGTGGGATAATCCGTAATACCGGTGGCAGGCAGATCGAAAACCTGCTGGAAGGCGCGCACGGCATTGGCGGTCTGCTGGCCGTAGATGCCGTCCGGATTGACGTAGGGAAGGGCGGGATAGTTCTGGCGGATGCGGTTGAGCTGCTCCTGAAGCTGGTAGACCTTCTGGCCGGTGGAGCCGATGGTGAGATCGTAGCCGGGCCAGGAGGAGGGAATGCCGCTAATGGCCTCCGCCGTGTTGATGTACATGTCGCTTCCATAGTAGTAATGAATGATGTCGATGGCACTGTAGCCCTCGTCTCCGAGAAATTTGGAGCCCCACTGGCTTAAGCCTGAGCAGGTCACCCGCTTGCCGTCACAGTAGCTGGTGAGGATGGGCTGGCGCACGCCGGGACGGGACAGGAAATTGGCAAAAATGGTATCCACCAGCAGATTGATGTTTTCATAGATGTTTCTGCCGTAGATCCATTTCTGGTCGTAGGCCGTAGAAGAGGTGATGGTGAAATTGTAGCCCTGGTTCCGGTACCATTCCGTGTATACGCGGTTCAGCGTGAAGGACATGATGGCGAGAATGTTGGCATAGATGGTATCTTCGGGCCAGGTGGCGTAGATTTCCGAGGAGGCCACATTTTTGATATAGTCCGTATACCGGACATAGTAGTTCTGGGCCGTGGCATCTGAGGGAACGCCGTCATGAACCACCACGTATTCCGGGATGACCACACGGCTTAAAACGATCTCTCCGGTCTCGTCCATGGGCTTGATTTCGGCTTCCGGAATCTTGGGAGGGTAGTCTCCGTAGAGCGTGTGGTCCGGAATGAAGATGTCTTCCTCCCGTCCCGGCTCCTGCTCCGGAATCAGGGAAATGGGCTGCAGGGAGGTGACATCAGGAAGAATCTCGGAGGCTTCGACTACGACAGGTTCATAGCCGGGAGCCTCCACTGAGATATCATATTCGGAATAGGGACGTACCTCAGATGGCTCCATGCTGTACTCCAGCGCGGGAGCGGGAAGCTCCACCAGAGGGGTCTGCCCGGAATCGTCTGTCGTCAGCCTTTCGACAATCGAGCCTGGCTGCCCGGTGATGGAGATGGTCACAGTCGCTCCCGTCACCGGGATCTGTCCCAGACTGGAGGTGAGGCTGATTTTCAGCCCTCCCGCATAGGGACTGTCGGTGCTCTGTGCGGCATGCATTCTTTTTGCCATAATTCGAAGATAACCTCGCGGATTTGCTTACGATTATGGTATGCAGCCGGGCGGGCAAAGGTTCCGGTCAGTCCAGATTCAGCTGCCTGCGCATGATATACTCCGTCAGAATGTAGGAGATCACAGCACAGATGGCGGAGCCTGCCATGGATATGAGGAGAATTTCCCGCATATAGGCGCCGAAGTAAGCGGGAATTCCGCTTGCGGTATTCACCATGTCCTGAGAAAGAACCAGTCTCGTCAGGGAAGGTGTCATCAAAAGGGTGCTTATCGTCTGAATCAGCATGGTAAAGCCGATGTAGCAGAGCACGGAGGCCATCACCTTATGCTTCGTGAAGAGCTGTCCCAGAGAAACTGCCGCATAGGCGATCAGCACGCTGCTGAAGGCGGATACCAGGGAAAGCACAACATAAAAAAGGAGAAATGCCACAGGCCCCATGCCGAAAATCTGCGGGAAATATTCCATGAGCGAAGAGATTACGACCGGCATATCCACCAGAGCCATGGCCGGAAGACCAAACAGCAGGATACAGCAGATGGCCCAGAGCGCCAGCATGGAAAGCACAAATACCCACAGGGCGGCGACCAGCAGCTTGGCGAGGATAAGCTGTCTGGGCGTAACCGGAAGCGTGTGCATCAGGTAGCCCTCGTCCGTATACAGATTCCGGTAAAAACGGATTGCGATATAGATAGTCACCACCATACTGATGCAGCTGATGATCAGACAGTAGAGCATCATGATCACAAAAGCGCCCGCATTGATGGAATTTTCATCCGCGGGAGGCTCCATCTGCCGGAAGCAGATAAAGCATACCAGCGTGAGAAATAGAATAACGATAAAGGAAATGACGGGAATGCGCCAGGTTTCCTTCCATTCGTGGCGAATTAATCGGCTTAACATGCGAACACCTCCCTGAAGTAGCCGTCAACGGATTTGCCGTAACGGGAACGGATGTCCTCCACTGAGGACTGCAGCATGAGCTGCCCGTTTTTTAAAAAAATCACGTCGTCCAGCACGGCTTCAATGTCCGAAATCAGATGGGTGGACAGCAGGATGCTGGCGTTTTCGTTATAGTTGGAAATAATGGTTTTCAGGATATAGTCCCTTGCCGCCGGGTCCACGCCCGCAATGGGTTCATCCAGAATATACAGGTCCGCATTTCGGCTCATGACGAAGATGAGCTGCACCTTTTCCTTGGTACCCTTGGAAAGGGACTTCATGGCCGCATTAACGTCGATGTGCAGGGCATCCAGCATGGACAGCGCTCTTTTGGGGTCAAAATCCTCGTAAAAATCGCTAAAATAATCCATCAGTTCGGAAACCTTCCGGCTGCTGGTCAGGTAGCTTCGTTCCGGCAGATAGGAAACATGCTTTTTCGTCTCCACGCCGGGAGCGTTTCCATCGATCAGGATGGAGCCGGAATTGGGTGTCAGCAGACCGCAGAGAAGCTTGATCAGCGTGGTCTTTCCGCTGCCGTTGGGGCCGAGCAGGCCGATGATGCGCCCTCTGGGAATGGTGAGATTCAGAGGATAAAGCGCGGTAAAACGGCCATAGTTTTTGGTGAGATTGGTGATGGTAACCAGTTCATTCATGCCTGTGCGCTCCTTTCCGCTTCCTCAGAATGCTCCTCGTCCTCCAGAATCCGGATGATGTCCTGCGTCTCATAGCCCAGTCCCTTCATTCTGTTCAGGAAGCTGTGGATTTCTTCTTTGGCGAGGCTGGTGCGAATCTGTGCGATCATCTGCGTATCCTCCGTTACAAATCGTCCGCTGGTTCTTCTGGTTGTGATCAGGCCGCTGCGTTCCAGCTCCGCAAAGGCCTTCTGCATTGTGTTCGGGTTCACGCTCGCCTCGGCTGCAAGCTCCCTGACGCTGGGAAGCTTATCGCCAGGCGCGTAACAGCCCGATACGATCTGCCGCTGGATGCGTTCCAACAGCTGTGCGTATATGGGTCGGTCAGAGTCCAGGTTCCATGCCATTGTATCAGTCCTTTCTTTCAAAAACGGCTCCGCAAATGGGGCGGGCAGTCAGCCTGCGGCTGACTGCTTGTATTATTATAATAATACAATAATCCCAAACCTGTTGTTTGTCAAGAAAAATTTAGATAGCGGCATCCGGTTCAGCCGAGAAGCTCAGTGAGACAGGAAAGCAGACGGTCATTCTGTTCGGGAAGAAGAAAGCAGAAGCGGAAGAAATTTTCATCCAGGCCTGGGAAATCGGTACAGTCCCGGATCATCATTCCCCGCCGTATGGCGGCCTCGAACAGGGTATGTGCGGAAACCTCTTTTTTCAGGATCCGGCAGAGGATGAAATTGGCAAAGCAGGGATAGGTTTTGACGGCAAGGCCGGAGAGGGCCTGCCGGATGCGCTGCCGCTCGCAGGAGATCAGCGTCCGGGTTTCTTCTATATAAATATGATCAGAAAACAGGAACTGTCCTGCCAGGTCGGCCAGGGAGCTGACGGTCCAGGGATCCTTGCGGGAAAGAATATCACCCCGGAGCGCTTCATCAGAGGTGACGGCATAGCCCAGCCGCAGTCCCGGGGCGGCCCAGAACTTGGAAATCCCGCGCAGGACGATGAGGCAGGAAAATTCCTTCGTAAGCGGGATGGCGGAGATGGCGTCCACATCCGGCGCGAATTCCGCATAGGTTTCGTCCACCATCACATGGATGCCCGCCTCCTGGCAGAAGGAGAGGAGCTTCCGAAGTTCGGAAACGGTCAGGGCTCCGGAGGTGGGATTGTTGGGATTGCACAGAATGAGCATCCGGAAGGACGGAGTCTCTTCCAAACGCCGGATGAGCCCTGCAGTGTCCGGACGGAAATCATTTTCCTCCAAAAGGGTGAAATAATCCGGAATACAGCCCACAAGCCGAAGCTCTCTTTCATATTCGGAATAGGAAGGGGAAATCAGCAGCGCCCGTTCGGGAGACAGGGCGCGGATACATGCGGAAATCAGCTCCGTGGAGCCGTTGCCGCACAGCACATGTGCCTCATCTGCCTTTGTGTAGGCGGCAATCGCCCGCCGCAGTCCCGTATACTCCCGGTCCGGGTAGGAGGAGAGCACGTCCAGGCGGGCGGCCAGGTATTCCTTCAGCCGGGGAGAGAGTCCCAGGGGATTGACGTTGGAGCCGAATCCGGTGATTTTTTCTTTGGGAATGCCGTAAAGCTGTTCGATTTTTTCCAGATCACTTCCATGAAACGGTGTTGCTGTCATTGAAAACTCCTTCTTACTACTCTGGCTTCCGACCGGCTCACAACGTGTTGCGAAATCCCGGTCTGTGATGTTATACTGTATATTGATATTAATGCTTTTCAAATGGAAATGCAAGGGAGGTGAGGGCCATGTTGGATATGAGGAAGCATATTGCGAAGGACGGCTGGGAAGAAAAAAGGGGCCCTCTGTCCCTTTCCGGAAAACAACTCGAGCTGGAACTGAACCGGGAGGAGGTCCGGGAGGGTTTTTTTGAGGTTTCTTCGGAAGACGGGAGGCCTGCGGCCGGATACGTCCTGTGCCTGGAGGAGCGGATGGAATGTCTGACCCCTTCCTTTTCGGGGGGATCGGAGAGCATTGCCTGGCGTTTTGACTCCAGCGGCATGCGGGAGGGGGACGAGCGTTCCGGAAAATTCGTGATTCTTTCCGACTGTGGGGAGTATGAGCTTCCCTTCCATGTGAAAATACAGGGCGGCGAACGTTTTCCGGCCATAAGCGACCGGGGGACGCAGAGCGGAGAAAATGGCCGGGAAGGAGAACTTTCCGGTCTGTTCCCGTTTGTGCGGCTTGCCAGAGAGAGCTGGAAAGAGGCGGAGAAGCTGTTTTATTCCTCCGGGTTCGTGAAGCTGCTTTCCGGAAGTGACAGAAAATACCGGAGCCTGTATAAGGGGCTGTCCCGTAGTCCGGGAAACGGGCAGAACATGGAGGAATTTCTGGTATCCGCCGGAAAGAAGCCGCCCGTGGAATATTTTTTCCCGGCGAAGGAGCTGGTGGTAAACGCTTCCGGTTCCAGGCGGAGCGAAGCGCAGCTGTGCGAGACGTTTGTGGTGAAGCAGAGCGGCTGGGGTTATACCAGGCTGAGCGTGGAGGCGGAAGGCGGGTTTCTTTCTCTGGAAAAAAAGGTGCTGACGGAAGAGGATTTTCTGGGAAATCAGTGCAGCATCCCCGTTTTTGTAAGCCCCCTCAAGCTGCACGGCGGAAAAAATTTCGGCAGACTTCGTTTTCGGACTTCCTGCGGAACCCTGCGGACACACGACGGACAGGAAACGGACTGTCTGGAGGTGACGGTGGCCGTAATCACGGAAAGGCCCTCCACTTCCCAGGCGGGCGGAAGGCGCAGAGAATGGAAGCGGATGACGGTGGAGCTGGTAAAGCTGTACCAGGAGCTTCGGATGAAGAAGCTGAATGCGGTGCAGTGGCGGGCACGGACCGCCGAGGTGGTGGAGCGGCTGCGCCGTCTGGATGAAAGATCCGTTCCGGTAAAGCTGTATCAGGCCCATCTCCTGATCACGGAGGAACGCTTTGAAGAGGCGGGGAGGATTCTGAAGCAGGTCGTGGTGGCGCCCCGTGTGGACGGCGCAGAGGTGTACTGCTATTATCTGTATCTGTCCAGTCTTTACCAGAGGGATGAGGGATACACAGCCAGAGCTGCCATGGATGTGGAGGAAGCGCACCGGGCAAACCGGGAAAGCTGGCAGATCGCATGGCTGATGCTTTTCCTTTCTCCGCAGCTTCAGAGAAGTGCCTCGCGCAAATGGTCTTTTCTGGAGGATCAGTTTGCGCATGGAACCATCAGTCCCGTGCTGTATCTGGAAGCGGTGCAGCTTCTGAATTTCAGCCCCACACTGATCATGAAGCTGGGGGCCTTTGAGAGACAGGTCGTCCACTATGGAGCACGCTGCGGCATTCTTTCCGCCGACATGGCGGGACATCTGGCCTACCTGGCGGAGAAGGAAAAATATTTCGATGCTGCCCTGTTTGATACGCTGCGTCTCTGCTATGAAAAAACGCCCTCCGCCGCGCTGCTTCAGGCGATCTGCACCCTTCTGATCAAGGGAAACAAAACCGGGCCTGAGTGGCTGGAATGGTATCGGGCGGGCGTGGAACAGGATCTGCGCGTGACGCAGCTGTACGAGTATTTTCTGTCTTCCCTGGATCTGGAGCAGGAAACACAGATCCCGCGCATCGCGCTGATGTATTTTGCCTATCAGAGCAATCTGGATCAGGAACGTCTCGCCTATCTGTATGCCTACGTGCAGAAGCACCGGGAAGAGTTCCCGGAGCTCTATCTGACGTACCGGGGACCGATGGAACGCTTTCTTCTGCAGCAGCTCTACCGCGGAAAGATCAGCCGGGATCTGGCTTATCTGTATCAGAACGTTCTGGATGACAGACTTTTGACGAAGGATAACTGTCGGGCGCTGGCACGGGTGCTGTTTCTACAGCAGCTGGACTGCGAGGGGGCGGATATCCGACAGGCGGTGGTGATCCATGACCGGCTTCGCGGCGAACAGGTCTGGCCGGTGGAAAACGGCCGCGCCTATGTGGAAATTTATGATACGGACTGTGAGATCCTGCTGGAGGATGAGGCGCACAACCGCTATTCTGCGGGCAGGACGCATATGCTGACCCGGCTGATGAATCCGGCGCAGTGTATGAAGCTGGTCGGCCCATATTCGGAAAATGTGCTGGGTTGTGACCTGTATTTCTGTGAATTTCGAAAAGGAAAGATCCATATCACAAAAAACAACGCTTCCAGACTGCGTGCTCTGGCAGGGCGGCAGGAGATCCTTCCCGCCTTTGCGAGGGCGATCCGCATGGCGCTTCTGCGTTATTACTACGAGCAGGAGGATATGGAAGAGATGGATCTGCTTCTGCAGGATCTGGAGCGGCCCCAGACGGAAAGCCCTGATGTCTATGAGACGGTAGGATTTCTGGTGATCCGTTCTTTCTATGAAAAGGCCTATGAGTGGCTGGCGGGTCTGAACCTGGAAAAGGAGCCTGCGGAAATCCTGCTGCGTCTTTCCAGCAGGCTTCTGGAAAGCGGTCTGCATGAGGGAGAAGCGCGCATGATGGCGATCGCCTGCAGCGCCTTTTTCCGGGGAAAATATGACAGTCATGTCCTGTCCTGGCTGGTAGAGCATTTTGAGGGCAGAAGCGAAGAACTGCTGCAGCTGAGAAAGTCGGCGGAGGATTTCGCGGTGGATACCTACCGGCTGACAGAACGGATTCTGATGCAGCTTCTTTTCACCGGGGCAAACGTCCTGGAGTACACGGCCCTGCTGAGACGGTATGTGTGCGAGGGAGGAAGAGCGGAACTGGAGGAAGCTTTCCTGCATCGGGCCAGCGGTCTGTTCCTGATGGAAGGGGAAGAGATGGCCCCCTATGTGCTGAAGGATATTGCAAGGGTGGAATCGGGCGGGGAAGCGCTCACGGACATGTGCGCTCTGGCCTTCCTGGAATATTATTCCAGGCATCGGGAGGAGAGAAGCGCGGAAACGGACGAGACGATCCGAAAGCTTGGGGAACGGCTGATCGCCGCCGGAATGAGGCTCCCGCTCTTTCAGGAATACGCGGATCTTCTGGACGGGGCGGAGATGCAGCTGGATAAAACCATGGTCGTGTATAAGGGAAGCAGGGAGCATCCGGTGTCCATCCATTACCGGGTGCTTGCGCCGTCTGACTCCGGAAGGGGAGCCGGCCCCATGCAGACCATGGAAATGCAGCATGTGTATGCGGGCATTTACTCGGCTCAGTTCGTTCTGTTTGCAGGGGAGAGCCTGCAGTATTATATCACGGAAACCTTTGCTGAGGAACCGCAGGAAAAGCTGGATGAAGGCGAAGTGAAGGCTGTGGAGAGCCTGCTGGTGAAGGGAACGAGATACGGTCTTCTGAACGACGTGCTTTCCAGCTGGCTCATTGGAGAAAAACCAGAGTCACAGGAACTTCTGGAGCAATATCTGTATACGGAATGGATGACGCAGGGACTGTTTGGCTCTGCGGAATCGGCGTCGGAGCAGGAAAACGGCTGAGGAGGGAAGATTGAAAAATGCGCTCGATAGCGCATTTTTCAATCCGGATTTGTGCCGAAGCGTCACAAATCCTGTGATCGCAGCGCCGAATCGAAAATTCGGCGCGCGTTCCTCAGCGTAAAAACGCTTCGGCATGGAGGAAAAAATGTTTCTGGGAAATTCGGAGAAAAAGGGAATAAACGGCTGCGTTCTCGGCATGGATCTGGATGATCGGTGTGCCCAGATCACCTGCTGGCTTCCGGGAGAGCAGAAACCGGAGACCCTCCCCGCCGAAACGGAAGGGGAGGAGTATATGATTCCCGCCGTCCTCTGCCGCCGGACGGACAGGGATGTGTGGACCTACGGAAGGGAAGCGCTTCAGACCGCCGGAAAGGGAGAAGGCGTGCTGGTGGATCACCTCCTTTCCAGGGCGCTTCAGGAGGAAAAGGTGGAAGCCGGGGGAGAAATCTTTGAGGCGACAGCCCTTCTCGCACTGTTCATCAAAAGGAGCCTTTCGCTGCTGGGTGGAACTGCGCGGGGGCCGCTGCGAGGATACAGGGGGCTGGATAGGGTGGATTTTTTCATGTTCACCTTTGAAAGGGTGGACAGTCAGGCGCTTCGGATGGTGGAAAGGATTGCCCTTCTGCTTTCCCTTCCGCCGGAGCGGGTTTCCTGTCAAAGCAGGGCGGAGAGTTTTTTCTATTATAATATCAATCAGCCGGAGGAACTGTGGCGGCATCCGTGCATGATCTGTGATTTCGGAGGAAGGACGCTGAAAACCATGTTGTTTGAGGCCAACCGCCATACCAGGCCGGTGACCGTGACGGTGAGCGAGGAGGAGCATGCCTCCCTGACAAGGAACATTTTGGAAGAAAGGGAATACGATCCCCAAGAGCCTTCCGGAGAGCGCGCAGAAGAAATGGACGAAGCCTTCCTGAGCCTGTTTCAGAAGCTGTCCGCAGGAAAGATCATCGATACCATTTATCTGATCGGAGACGGTTTTGAAGGAAACTGGTATCAGAAAACCCTCTCTGCACTGTGCATGAACCGACGTGTGTTTCGGGGAAACAATCTGTACAGCAAGGGCGCCTGTTACGGAGGAAGGTATAAGACCGCGCAGAAATCCCGGCAGAAAACCGGGCAGGAATACATCTATCTCGGCGCAGACATGCTGAAAGTAAACCTGTGTCTGGATGCCGTGAAGCGGGGAGAGGACATCTATTTTTCCCTTCTGGATGCGGGAATGAACTGGTTTGACGCAAGAGGGGAATGCGACTTTCTGCTGGATCAGGATCACGCCTTTTCCCTTCACCTGTCGCCGGTAAGCGGCAGAAAGGCAAGGCAGATCGTGGTGACGCTTTCCGGCGTGCCGGAGAGGCCGCCCGGAACCACCAGAATCCATCTGACGGTTTCCTGTCCGGATGAAGAAACGGTGAAACTGCGGATGGAGGACAAGGGCTTCGGCGATTTTTATCCATCTTCAGGCCTGGTCTGGGAGGAGACGTTTTCCCTGACGGACGCGCTGAAAGACTAACACGGCCTTCGGCCGCTGTAAAACGAGGAGCGGAAAAACGGCTTACAGCCGTTTTTCCTGGGAATTGCTGACGCAATTCTTCTCACGGAATAAAATGCGGCCTTTAGCCGCTGTAAAACGAGGTAGTTATGGGCAGAGCGATTTTGTGTCTTGGACAGTATGCGAAAATTCCATATACCTTTGAAAAGACGAAAACCCGGGTTTTCTGTCTGGAGGAGCTCTGTTTCTTCCTGAAGGAAAATGCAGGGCTTGTGGACGAGTCCTGTTTTACCAGAGAGCTGGCGGACTGGATCGGGGAGCAGTGCGGGCTGCCGGAGCTGGCCGTCCGGCTGCGCGCCCTCATGAAGGGAAAGGAAAAGCCGGAAGTGATCGTTCCGCAGATTCTGGAATACGCGGGCTGTTTCAGTGAAAAGGAGATTCAGGAGACCGGACAGCTCATCCGGCTGAGTGCCGATGTGTCGCTGCCGGAGAAGCGGAAAGCCAGAGCAGATTATTTCCTGGAAAACCGCCGTTATGCGATGGCAATCCAGGAATACCGCAGGATTCTGGACGAGGAGGAAAAGAGAATTCCCTCCTTTGACGGGAAGCTGTACCACAATCTGGGCGTGGCCCAGGCCGGTCTGTTCCTGTTTGAAAAGGCGGCGGACTCGTTTGAGACGGCATACCGCCTTGGCGGACAGCAGGAAAGCCTGCTCGCCTTTCTTGCTGCAAAACGGATGCGCCTTTCCGAGCAGGAGTATCTGGCCTTTCTGACAGAGCATGGAGAGTATTACGAAGCCTCTCTGAAGCTGGAGGAGAGGGTGACGGCAAGAAAGGAGGCCTGGACGGGCAGGCGCAACAATTCCCGGATCGCATCCATCCGCAGCGCTTTTTTCGCCGGGGAAGAGGAGCAGTGCGGCCGCCTGATGCGGCAGGAAACAGGGCGGCTCATGGAGGAATACCGGGATTATGTGGCGGGGGAGTGAAAAAACTTCGAAAAAAAGCAAAAATGTTGTAATTCCAACATACAGGACGGACTTTTCTCTTTATACTGTAGCCATGTACTGAAAATGCCGCCTGACGGCGGCGGAAAGAGAGGCGGAAGCCGCGTTGCGGCTTCCTGGAAGAAGCACTTGGCGTGCTTCTTCTCACTGAATAAAATGCCGCCCGTCGGCGGCGAAAGGAGAGGAAGGTTTATGATCCGTAAGATCATTCAGATTGACGAGGAAAAATGCAACGGCTGCGGGCTGTGCGCGGCGGCCTGCCATGAAGGGGCCATTGGTATGGTGGACGGAAAAGCAAGGCTTTTGCGGGACGATTACTGCGACGGGCTGGGAGACTGTCTGCCCGCCTGTCCTGCGGGAGCCATCCGGTTTGTGGAGCGGGAGGCTGCGGCCTATGACGAGGCAGCGGTTCTGGAAAATAAGAAGAAAAAGATGCAGGCGGAGGGGATGAAGCTTTCCGGCGGCTGTCCGGGAAGCCGTGCCAGAACGCTGGACAGGGAGCAGGGAGGCAGCAGCCTGATGGGAGCGATGCCCTCTCAGCTCACCCAGTGGCCGGTGCAGATTAAGCTGGCTCCGATCAATGCTTCTTATTTCAACGGAGCCAATCTGCTGATCGCGGCCGACTGCACCGCCTATGCCTACGGCAGCTTTCATCAGGACTTCATCCGCGGACGTGTGACGCTCATTGGCTGCCCCAAGCTGGATATGGTGGACTATACCGAGAAACTGGAGCAGATCATCCGGGAAAATGAAATCCGGTCGCTGACCGTGGTGCGCATGGAGGTTCCCTGCTGCGGCGGAATCGAGCATGCAGCGGTAACAGCACTGAAAAACAGCGGGAAATTCATTCCCTGGCAGGTGGTCACCATTTCCACAGACGGCCGAATTCTGGAGCGGTAAGACCCAAATGTAAATGATTCAGGCGTCATGCCCGACAGAATGTCCGGATTTCCCGGATGTTTTGTCGGGTTCTTTCGTTTCCTGTCCGTCCGGAATTGTGTTTTTTGGCATTATGTAGAAATTTTAACAGTCTGGATGTGAATTCTTGATTTCTATTTGGCGGTGCGTTATACTTGTTCTGCGAATGTCTTTCCTTTGATCAAAGAGGATGGATATAAGACAGCTTTCACACAGGAAGAGAAAGGACAGGTATCGAATGGAAAAACTGGAACAGCTCTACGAAGGCAAGGCAAAGAAGGTATTTAAGACGGATGATCCCGACGTGCTGATCGTGGATTACAAGGATGATGCGACAGCATTCAACGGAGAGAAAAAGGGAACCATCGTCGGAAAAGGCGTCATCAACAATAAGATGAGCAACCGTGTGGACCAGCTTCTGGAGAAGGAAGGGGTTCCTACTCATTATATTGAGGAGCTTTCTGACCGGGAAACGGCCGTGAAGAAGGTGGAGATCGTTCCGCTTGAGGTCATCATCCGCAATGTGGCCGCAGGAAGCTTTTCCAAGAGACTGGGAGTGCCGGAGGGAACGCCTTTCGAGCAGCCCACCATCGAGTTCAGCTATAAAAACGACGAGCTGGGCGATCCGCTGATCAACTCCTATTTCGCGGTTGCCATGAAGCTCGCCACCTGGGAAGAGATTGAGACGATCAAGAAGTATGCGTTCAAGGTAAACGAAGTTCTGAAGGCCTATTTCCTTCAGGCGGACATCAAGCTCATCGATTTCAAGATCGAATTCGGCCGCTACCATGGACAGATCATTCTGGCGGATGAAATCAGCCCGGATACCTGCCGTCTGTGGGACGTGCATACGAATGAAAAGCTGGATAAGGACCGCTTCCGCCGTGATCTCGGCAATGTGGAAGAGGCTTACAACGAAGTATTCCACAGACTGGGACTGTAAAGGGATGCAGTCCGCATAACAGCCGGCGGAGAGCTTTATTAAAAATGTATATTTGGCCTGCGCGGCGGCCGTGCAGAAAACGGAGCCGATGTGACAGGCTTGAGAAAATGGTTAATGACGACCGCCGCGGGGTACCCGCGGCGGTTTGTATTTGAACGGCCATTCGGGCCGCTGAGAAAGAGGAGCGGGAAAACAGCCTGTGGCTGTTTTCCCTGGAAGAATTGCTGGTGCAATTCTTCTCTCAGAAATCAATGCGGCCCTTCGGCCGCCGGAGAAAGAGGAAGTATGACGGAAAAATTCTATACGGAGAGGGAAGGGGAAGGACTGAAGGAGGAATGCGGCGTCTTCGGCATGTATGATTTTGACGGAAAAGACGTGGCGGGGACGATCTATTACGGCCTTCTTGCCCTGCAGCACAGGGGACAGGAAAGCTGTGGCATCGCGGTGAGCGATACGGCGGGGCCGAAGGGGAAAGTGGCTTCCGTAAAGGAAATGGGCCTGGTGAACGAGGCGTTCCATGCGGAAAACATCGGTAAGCTGAAAGGGGATATCGGCGTTGGACACGTCCGGTATTCCACGGCGGGAAGCAGCACCAGGGAAAATGCGCAGCCGCTGGTATTAAACTACGTGAAGGGAACGCTGGGACTGGCGCACAACGGAAATCTGGTGAACGCCCCTCAGCTTCGCAGGGAGCTGGAATATACGGGAGCGATTTTCCAGACCACCATCGACTCTGAGGTGATCGCCTATCATATCGCCAGGGAAAGGCTGAAATGTGGTTCCGTCGAAGAAGCGGTAAGCCGGGCCATGAAGAAAATCCAGGGCGCCTATTCTCTGGTCATCATGTCACCCAGAAAGCTGATCGGGGCCAGAGATCCCTTTGGCTTCCGGCCGCTCTGCATCGGAAAACGGGACAACGCCTACATTCTCGCCTCAGAAACCTGCGCTCTGGACACCATCGGCGCGCAGTTTGTTCGGGATGTACTCCCGGGCGAGGTAGTGACCATCACGCCGGAGAAGGGAATCGTATCCGATACCAGTCTCTGCCTTCCGGAAAAGGACCATGCCAGATGCGTGTTTGAGTATATTTATTTTTCCCGGCCGGACAGCTATTTTGACGGCGTGAGCGTGTATCAGGCACGGATTCAGGCGGGCCGGTTCCTGGCCCTGGATTCTCCGGTGGATGCGGATCTGGTGGTGGGCGTGCCGGAATCCGGCAACTGCGCGGCGATGGGATACGCCATGCAGTCGGGAATTCCCTATGGAACCGCCTTTGTGAAAAATGCCTATATCGGCCGGACCTTCATCAAGCCGGGGCAGAAGAACCGGGAAAACAGCGTTCAGGTCAAGCTGAACGTATTACGGGATGCGGTGCAGGGAAAGCGGATCATCATGATTGACGACTCCATCGTGCGCGGCACCACCTCCGACCGGATCGTACACATGCTGCGGGAGGCGGGCGCAAAGGAGGTCCATATGCGCGTCAGCTCCCCTCCATTCCTGTGGCCCTGTTACTTCGGCACGGATGTACCGGCAAGGGAACAGCTCATCGCCTACAACCGGAGCATCGAGGAGATCCGGGCGGTCATCGGAGCGGACTCCCTGGCCTATCTGCGCACGGAGCGGCTGGAGGAAATGGCTGGCGGACTTGGCATCTGCAAGGGCTGCTTTACCGGGACATATCCCATCGACCCGCCGCAGGAGGATATCCGTGGAGAATTTGACCGGTAAACCGGCCGGAGATATGTAAATGTGTAAAGAGTGAGAAAGGAAAACGGACTATGAGCAATACGGACAGATATGTGAGCCCGCTTTCGGAGCGGTATGCGAGTAAGGAAATGCAGTACATTTTTTCTCCCGATAAGAAGTTCCGCACCTGGAGACGGCTGTGGATCGCTCTGGCGGAGACGGAGAAGGAACTGGGCCTGCCCATCACGGATGAGCAGATCGAAGAGCTGAAAAGCCATGCGGACGACATCAACTATGATGTGGCAAAGGCACGGGAAAAAGAAGTGCGCCATGACGTGATGAGCCACGTCTATGCCTACGGCGTGCAGTGCCCGAAGGCAAAGGGCATCATCCATCTGGGAGCGACCTCCTGTTATGTGGGCGACAATACGGACATCATCATCATGACGGAGGCTCTGTGGCTGGTGAAGAAAAAGCTGGTGAACGTGCTTTCCGAGCTTTCCGCCTTTGCGGACCGCTACAAGGATCTTCCCACGCTGGCATTCACCCATTTTCAGCCCGCTCAGCCCACCACGGTAGGAAAGCGCGCCACCCTGTGGATGCAGGAGTTTTACCTGGATCTGGAGGATCTGGACTATGTGATTTCCACCATGAAGCTTCTGGGCTCCAAGGGAACCACCGGAACCCAGGCATCCTTCCTGGAGCTGTTTGACGGCGACATGGATAAGGTGAACGCTCTGGATCCCATGATCGCGCAGAAAATGGGCTTTTCCGCCTGCTATCCGGTATCCGGCCAGACCTACTCCCGCAAGGTGGACACCAGAGTGCTGAATGTGCTCGCCGGCATCGCGGCAAGCGCTACCAAGATGTCCAATGACATCCGCCTGCTGCAGCACCTGAAGGAGGTTGAGGAGCCTTTTGAAAAGAGCCAGATCGGTTCCTCTGCCATGGCCTATAAGAGAAATCCCATGCGCAGCGAGCGGATCGCCTCTCTGTCCCGCTATGTGATTGCGGACGCCCTCAACCCGGCGATTACCTCCGCTACCCAGTGGTTTGAGAGAACCCTGGACGATTCCGCCAACAAGCGCCTGAGCGTTCCCGAGGGCTTCCTCGCCATCGACGGCATCCTGGATCTGTGCCTGAACGTGGTGGACGGCCTGGTGGTATATCCGAAGGTGATCGAGAAGCATCTGATGAGCGAACTGCCCTTCATGGCGACGGAGAACATCATGATGGATGCGGTGAAAAAAGGCGGCGACCGTCAGGAACTGCATGAGCGGATCCGCGAGCTCTCCATGGAGGCCGGAAAACGCGTCAAGGAAGAGGGGCTGGACAACAATCTGCTGTCCCTGATCGCACAGGAGCCCATGTTCATGACGAACGAAGAGGAACTTGCGGCGACCATGGATCCTTCCCGTTACGTGGGCTGCGCCCCTGAACAGGTGACCCGCTTCTTAAAGGATGTGATCGGGCCTGTGCTGGAAGAGAATAAGGAGCTTCTGGGCGTGAAGGCGGAGATTAACGTATAGATTTTGGAGCCGTAACAGGCTGTAAAAAGTACGATTATAAGAAATACCCTAATAGTTCAACTCAGTCTTTTTAGCTGCGTTCTGCTATTAGGGTATATTTTGTTTCCGAACACTGTATCTGGTTATGTCATTTCCGGCCGGCAGATGCTGTGCTAAGTATGAGTACGATAGCGTGAGGGTAAGTCCGTGCTTTTGCGTATAATCAGACTTGGCTCAATATAGTAATTATCGTATGAATTGTCCGGATTTTTTATTTTTTCAAATAATAATTTCAGCGCGGTATCGGCCATGCTTGTTATGCGGTATCGAACGGTCGTCAGCGGTGGATAAAGACAGGTCGATACGGATAAGTCATCGAACCCTACAACGCCCACATCTTCTGGAATCCTTTTTCCAATTTTGCTGCATATCCGATATAACTGTACGGCAATAAGGTCATGATAACAAAATACGCCGATCGGTTCTGTTTGGCCTTCCAATGCTGAGGTAAGAAGCTTCGTATCAAGCTTATCATTTTGAGAAAATAAAATAATGTTTTCCTTGTTTAGAGAAAATCCTTCCTGATTTAATTTTGTCTGGAATGCAATATACCGTATATCATTTTCTATCTGTATATGCTGAGTTCCTATATAAAGAAAGCTGCGGTATCCCTGGTCGATTAAATGCTGTGCAATTTTTTGTGATACAGGGAAATTGTTCACCTGCACGGACGATTTATGAGAGCTATCATCCGAATGGGCCAGAAAAATACACGGAATTGTAAAGTCCCGATATATGGGAACGTTTTCCGGGTCAGTGGGAGTGCAGCTTATAATGCCAGCGACACCCAATTCTTTAAAAAGAGTCAGGATCTCTTTTTCTTCTGCGGCGGAATAGGAAGTGTTCATTACAAGGACACGGTATCCTTTTTGCCTTGCCAGTCTGATTACGTTGTCTGCAATTGATGAAAAAAACTCATTATTAATATGAGGAAGAATTAATCCAATAACCTTTTCGCGGATTTCCAGATGCTTTGCCTGTTCGGAATAAGAAAGATAATATTTTTTTCCCTTTAATTCGATATAACCGGCATCGCAGAGGCCGCTCATTATATTATGCGCCGTTACCAGGGAAACACCTCTCGATTCCGCAAGCTTTTGCGTTGTCATAAATGGCTCTCCGGGAAGGCCGTATTTTCCCTTTAAAATTTCGTCCTGAAGTAAATATTGTTCATATGTAGAACGTTTCATTTTGGTTAAAAAAGTTTTATCCATATTTTGTGTTCCTTTACTTAAAAGGTAAGATCGACAATTAAAGCGTTTATATATCTGTAAATAATAAGGCTAAACTTGAATTTTAGTCTTTGGAGCTGCCAATTTGTGGCTTCTATTTTATCATGTATATTGAATTGAGAAAAGCAGTATTAAGCGGCAAACAGGATAAAATTATGAGTTTTATGCGATAAATATTTAGCGGGACGACAAGTAAACGGATATTTATATTATAAAATATTATAATATAATTGACAATAAAAATTTTTATAATATAATAATAAACATAAAAATATATTTAAAAAATATAATAAAAAGGAGGGGAATATGGCAATTAAGCACACATCAATTAGCTATTATGGGATTAATTATGTGGAACATGCAGAACTGGACTTTAGAGAGATGCTGGATCATGGGTGTGACACGGTAATTCTTGCAATTACTGAGTTTGATATGGATTTCTGGTTTCCTAACATTAACAGCATCGTGAAAAAGGCCCATGAATTGGGGCTGCGGGTTTTGGCTGATCCCTGGGGAATTGGAAAATATTTTGGAGGTGAGCAGATAAGCCTTTTCCTACAGAATAATATTCATCACAGGCAGGTATCGGCCTATACGGGAGAAGTATTGAATGCAGCATGTTTCAACACAAATTCATTTCGGGATTATTTTATGAAGATATGCCTTAAGCTGGCTGCAGAAACGGAGGTGGATGGTTTTTTCTGGGATGAGCCTCACTATGCATATCCCAAATCCTATGCATCCATTACTGGAGGAGCGGGAGACGACTGGTCATGCCGATGTCCGGAATGTATGGAGAAGTTCAGAGCTTATTATGGATATGAGATGCCGAAGTTCATGAATGATGATGTAAAACAATTCCGGTGGAGAGAAGCTCTGAAAATACTGTCCGATACATCCAGAGCGCTGAAGGAATATAACTCCAAGCTGGAGATTACTTGCTGTGTACATGCGACATTAAATAGTTATTATGTAACAGAACTCAGAGGCTATGATAACTGGGAGATGGTTGCGGCCTGTCCGTATTTTGATGTTTTTTCCACAACAATTATCAAGTGGTCTTTGCCGGAAAGTTTTTTTAGAGAAGTAACAGAACGAACGGTTGCTGTGGCAAAAAAATATGGAAAGGAATCGGAGAGATGGTTGATGGGATACAGTTGTTGTCCTTCCGATTATAAACAGATCGATCAGATTGTTGACATGTACGAAAGTCTTGGGGTTGATAGACTTGGAACCTGGACATACAGGGGCGGATACGGAACCTCTGTAGCAGCAGAGGAACCGTTGAAATTATGGGATAAAATTGGAGAAAATTATTGTCGCGTTTTAAAAAAGTGAGGGGATTGAAAACGGAAAAATATAAGGAAAGCAGTTATATTGACCGGGTATATGAACGTTTAAAGAATATTGACGCAACGCAGAGGAAAAATGTGGAAATGGCAGGAAAAGCCCTCGCAAAAGTTATTAGGGGTGATCGGTTGATTTATGTGTTTGGAGCGGGGGGACACACATCTCTGGTAACGGGAGAAATGTTTTTTAGAGTAGGAGGATTGGCAAATATTTATCCTGTTTCGGAAATGGGCTTAACTGCTTTTGGAAGGGCAAGAACGTTTCTGGCGTTGGAACGGTGCAGTGGCCTTGGAGAAGCTCTTATACGTGCAAATGGAGTGGGAGAGGGTGATGCCCTTCTTCTTTTTCACACAATAGGAGTGACCGGAACGTGTATTGAAGCAGCAAAAGAGGCCGGTAAATTGGGAGCTGTTGTGATTGGAATAGCGAGCAGTCAGTGGCAGGACCAGACGCCAATGGATGCGGAGATCCGTGCTTCTGGAAAAGAGAATCTGAGGGATCTGGTTGATATTTATATTGATGACTGTAACACGGTGGAAGATGCAGGAGTATGGCTGGATGGTATAGACGTCCCGGTTGGTCCGCTTTCCGGAATTGGAAGTTTTGCAATTGCACATATGGTTGAAATGGCGACGATTCAGGAGTGCCTTTCCCAAAGGATTACTCCTCCGGTGTGGGGAAACGCGAATACTCCGGAAGGAGCTGAAAAAAATAAAAGGTTGTTAAAAAAATACGAAACAAGAATACCGTTTCTTTAAAGGCAGGGGAGAAGAATGTTGTATCAGGAATATTTCAGGGAAGTAGAGAAAGTTCTTCAAAAAATAATTGATACGCAAAAGAAAGAGATTGAAAGAGCTGCAGAGATTGTATCAGACAGCTTGATGAAAGATGGGATTTTATATCTGTTTGGGTGCGGGCATTCTCATATAATCGGGGAGGATTTATTCTACAGAGCGGGCGGCACGGTTCCGGTATGCGCAATGTTGGATTCCGATTTGATGTTACATGAAGGGGCCGTAAAGAGCAGTATTTACGAGCGTATGACTGGAGTTGCGAAACCAATATTCGACAGGTATGGCCTGACCCGGAATGATGTTCTGCTTATATCGTCAACATCCGGAATAAATCCTGTACCGGTTGAGATGGCCATGTGCGCCAGAGAAAAAAGGATTCCTGTAATAGCGATTCTTTCCCGGGCCTATGGAAAAGATGTATCAAGGCATGCAAGTGGAAAAAAGCTTCATGATATAGCGGATGTGGTATTGGATAATTGCGTATGTCACGGAGATGCTGCAGTAATGCTGGAAGGGTGCGGGATAAAAGTCGGACCTGTTTCGACAATTGCCGGATGTTTAATTGCACAGTGCATTGCTGTGCAGGCAGATGAAAACCTATGGAAGAAAGGGATGAAGCCTCCAGTATATGTAAGTGGAAATGTTCATGGGGGAATGGAACGCAACCAACAATATATTCAGAAATACCTTTCGCGTATCAGACATTTGTAGGTAAACGAAAAATATGAGTAAAGAAAAAGTGACTGTTATTGGGTTAACAGGACAATCGGCATTTTTCAGAACAGAACAGCTGCCAAAGCCGGGTGAAACGGTGGCCTGTAAAGACCTTTTTTTTGAAGCGGGCGGGAAGGGCCATAATCAGGCCGTGGCATGTGCAAGGATGGGGATTGAGACAATATTGATCAGCGCTGTGGGAAAAGACGAAAACGGAAGGGCCTGTAGAGATGCGCTGAAGCAGGAAGGAGTTAAGACCTGTCTGATAGAAAAGGATATATCTACAGCATTTGCCACTGTTACTACGGCGAAGGATGGGGAAAATGTGGTTGAAGTTTTTTCGGGTGCGGCGGGAAACATGTCAGGCGGTGATCTGCTGCAGCCCTGTATATTACGGGCGTTGCAGGACTGTAGTTACCTTCTCTTGCAGAATGAACTGCCTGTCGAGTGCCTTGAAACAGCAATTACGCTGGCAGAGCAAAAAGAAGTTAAGGTGATTTTGAATCCTGCTCCCGCTAGAAATCTCCCCTTGGAGTTTCTGTCACGTTGCTATGCGATTACCCCTAATGCTGGTGAAGCCAAAATTCTGGCCGGAATTACGGGCAATGATCCGATAACAGATGAAGAATGGAAAATATTTGTGCAAAATAACGGAATCAAAAATCTGATTATTACGATGGGGGCAAACGGCGTACTGATAGTAAATGACAGAATTTGCAAAAAAATAGAGGCATATTCAGCAGGACAGGTAGTTGATACAACAGGAGCAGGAGATGTGTTCAATGGAGTTATGACAGCGGCATTGGCTTCCGGAGAAGGTTTGGAACGGGCGGTGATAGCGGCAGTAACGGCCGCCGGAATCAGTGTGACAAGAAAAGGAGTAGCAGGCAGTATTCCGCAGAAAGAGGAAGTTATAGGGCTGATGATATGAAAAAAAGGAAAGAAACGAGGAAAGTAAAAATTTTGAGAGGAGGGACAATATGTATCTGCAGCATTTATATCCCAATCCGGTCAGTTTGAACTATGGGGAGGAAAATTTTTGTTTCGGAACAGAAGTAGTTATGGAAACAGATGCGGATTTGAGCATTGACGAATCAAAACGTCTACAGGCGCTGTTATATCAGTTTACATGTACGGCATCCCAGTTGAAAATTTCTGAGTCAAAAACAAAACGAGCAGGAGAGGTACATGCCGTTTTAAAAAGGAAAGAACCCTTTTCTGATGTTCGGAATCGTGTATTGGAAAAAGGATGGCAATATTCCATAGATATCACTTCGGACAATATTTATATTTCTGCGGAAGATAAGAAAGCATTGTTTTATGCTTTTACAACTCTGCTGCAGATGGTGATTCCCAAAAGCCTGAAAGAAGGAGAGGAACTATTTTATATAAGAGAAGGGACTGTTAAGGACAAGGCCGCTACTGCCTTCCGGGGACTGCATTTATGTGTGTTTCCTGAAACACCACCGTCCTTGCTGAAAAAAGCTGTTCGTATGGCCGGATTCCTGAAATTCACCCATATAATCTTGGAATTTTGGGGAACGTTTCCATACCGCTGCTGTCCGGAGATGGCATGGAAAGACAGGGCATACAGCAGGGATACAATCATAGAGCTCGTCAGTGAGATCAGATCGTTCGGAATGGAAGTGGTCCCAATGATAAATCATCTGGGACATGCGTCGCAAAGCAGGATAGGTATGGGACGGCATACGGTTCTGGATCAGGCGCCGCGTTATGGACTTTTATTTGAACCCGATGGTTGGACATGGTGTATTACTAATCCTGATACATGGAAGCTTCTTTCGGAACTGAGGGAAGAATTGATAGAAATATGCGGAAATGGGCAATATTTTCATTTGGGGTTTGATGAAGCATATTCTTATGCTACATGCCAGAAATGTTCGGAGGGAAAAGATGAGGCGCGTCTTCTTGCCGAATATATTAATCGACTGACGGAAGATCTGGCCAAGAAAGGAAGGCGTCCAATCATCTGGCATGATGAGCTGATCTCCTCAAAAGACTGGCCGGAGAAAACAGTAGCTAATGGAGATCGCCTCCATCAGACAGCGGATGCGCTGGACTGGATTGATAAAAGGGTTATTCTTGCGGATTGGCAATATGATTTAACATCCGGCGATATGCCTACATCAAAATATTTTATGGAAAAAGGTTTTGATGTTATCCTCTGTCCATGGGACAACGCGGAAAATATGAATTGCTTATGCAATTCAACAAAACAGTTGGGGGCAATGGGAACCTTATTTACAACGTGGGATACACTGCCAGGATGTATTCCGCTGATGCCGGGCATGTCCTCTATGGCTTGGGAAGAAAAGCTAAGGGATAAAGCACCGGTTATTCCGAGGACGGAAGCGGCAGCGATTTTGAGAAAACTGACGACGGATTTATCCGGTTATGAAAATGCAGGGTGGCTTCGGGCAGAAGTAGATGAATAAAAAGTGTAAGGAGGAAACAATCATGAAAAAAACAGTTAGTATCTTACTGAGTGTGGCAACGGCATTGGCCATGCTGACAGGGTGTGGCGGAACCGCGGAAAATGGAACTTCTGCAGAAGCTTCTGTGCCGGCTACTGCGGAGACGGAAGAAGAAAAAGCGGAGCAGGTGGAAACCTTGGATATTGAAACGGCGCAGGTGACCGGAGTAGGGTATCAGGTAAATACGGAACTGGATCAGAGTCAGGAGATTACGCTTGATATTGTTGGCCCCGGTTTGTTTGAGTACGGGGAAGATGGGGCGGCAGATCTGGCAACCGGGTTGTACAGACCGGGATATGGAGAAATTGCAGAAAGATGGAATGAGTTATATCCAAATGTAAAATTGAATTTTAATATATGTCCCTGGAGCGACTGGCAGAGTTCAATCACAACGGCCTGCCTGGACGGAAGCGCAGACATTATTATGCATGGGGCAACAATGACCGATCTTACAGAAGATCTGGAGCCTTATCTTGAGGCGGAACCGGAATATCGGGATCAGCTTTATGCATTGGCGACCAGGAGGCTGACAGAGACCCCCAATGTATGGAAAGTCAGCGGTATTTCTGTATATACAGCCCCGATTGTTGTATGGATTGATAAGGAAAAGTTTGAGCACTTTGGGGTAGAATTGCCGGAAGATGGCTGGACAATTGAAGAATTTACGGAAATTGCAGCAAGTCTGACAGGAACCGACCCGGTAACTGGAGAAGAAGTATATGGAGTCCAGCTTCCGTTTTCGGGAGGCTCAAACCTGTGGGTAAATCATATGTTGATGGCATATATTTACGGCGCGGAAATATACCAATATGGAGATACCATGCAGGATTGTACCGTGAATTATACTTCGGAAGAGAGCATTCAGGCGTTTCAGGCACTGATTGATCTGGCTCAGTATGAAAGCCCGGAAGCAAAAGAAGGAGGAACGGTATCCTCTACACTGGACGGAAATAATAACTGGGCTATGATTGCAACGAATAATCCGGTTTCTGACTATCTTTTAATTAAAACAACAGGACTGGAAGACAGATATGTAGCCTATAATCTACCCGTTATTAAAAAAGGTGAATATGAAGGTGCGCCGGCACCCTATTATGGTGATGCAAATATTGCCATGTATAAAGATTCCGACGCAAAGGAATGGGTTTGGGAATTCATTAAATTCATGACGACAGACGAAGTGGCGACACAATGGGTAGTGGATCAGCTGGTTTATCCCAATAATAAGAATGCTGTAGAGGCTGTAGAAACTCTTCTGGATGAGAGAACGCTTGAAGTTGTTAAATATGCTATGGATAATATGCCGGAGAATTTCAACTGTGCTACCAATGAAAATTTTAACAATGTGAGCTTTGGCCCGGTAACAAATAATACAATTACGGCTGTAGATGACGTTCTTAACGGAAGAGCTACAGCAGAGGAAGCCGCGCAGTTTATGCAGGATTCTGTAAATGAATACTTAAGCACAATTGGATAAATCAGCGTATCCGAAGGAAGGAGCGGATATGTTCCGTTTCCCTTCCTTCGGATTTTTCATTGTTTGTTCTCCGATTTGTCAGGGTTAAGGGGATTATATGAGCATAAATATGAAAAAAATTAAAACAACTTTGACATGGTATTCTTTTATTATTGTTTCTTTGGTTGTTCTGATCGTTTTTACCTATGTCCCAACATTGCAGACAATCCGGTTTTCTTTTACGAATATGGGGACCTATGGGACAGATTATGAATTTATCGGCTTGAAAAATTATGAGACATTGCTGACTTCTGCAAGCTTTTTAAACGCATTAAAGAATACTGTGTTACTGGCGTTATACAGCCTTGTAAAAATACCATTGGGTTTTCTTTTGGCAAATGCAATAAATAGTCTTGGAAGAACAAAGAAGCAGACTTTTTTCCGGGTTCTGTTTTATCTCCCAAGTATTATTACCGGCGTTAGCGTTATTCTGGTGTTTCAGTATGTTTTAAGAGGCAATGGCGGATTATTAAATATTCTGCTTTCTGCAGCTTTGGGAAAAGAAATTACAATAGGATGGATTTCGGATCCCATGTATTCCCATTTGGGGGTTACAATTTTAAATACGTGGATGGATATAGGATATTATATGCTTATGTGCCTGGCAAGCCTGCAGGCAATTCCAACAGAGATATATGACGCTGCGTCGGTAGATGGAGCAAAAAATCTGAAAAAAATGTTTTATATTACTATTCCGCAAATGAAATCCTGTTTTTCCTTCTTATTAGTAACTACAATGATTAACGGTTTTGCCAGATTTACAGATCTTTATATACTCAGCGGAAATTCCTGCGCCGGGCGTCCGTCAGGCACATTGCAAACATTGCTTATGTATATTTATCAGTACAGCTTTGAAGCTCCCCGATATGGAATGTCTTCAGCAGGATCTGTAATTCTTGCCATTTTGACACTGATCTTTGCACTGATCAACGTCAGACTTTCTGGATTTTTTAAGGAGGAGGACTGATGGGAAAGAAACGTATATCGAAAGAAATGGTTTTCAAAACAGTATATAAAAAGAGAAGTGAAATTTTTGTGACTTTTGTACTTCTGATTATATTGGGAGTTCTTCTGCTTCCATTCTGGTGGTGTCTGATCCTTTCGTTTGACAAAACCGCGGTTACAGATCTACCGGATTTTTCCTTGCTTCCACATGTCTTTTCGTTACAGAATTACGAATATGCAATGGATATGATTGATTTGCGGAGATATTTTATCAATACTGCTTTTATAGCCGTTGTAAATACTGTTATATCAGTCTTTTTTGCGCTGATGTGCGGCTATGCTTTTGCAAAAGGCAGGTTTGTCGGGAAAAAGGTTTGTTTTTTTCTTATGCTTGCAGTGATGATGATTCCCTTTGAATCGAGAATGGTTCCTCTTTATTTGATGTACCGGTCTTTTGGCCTGTTGGATACCTACTATCCTCTGATTGTGGGAAGCTTTGCATATGTATATGGAACATTTTTTGCAAGGCAGAATATTGCAACTATTCCGGATTCTCTTCGTGAGTCAGCCAAAATAGACGGTGCGGGAGAATGGAGAATATTTCGGCAGATTATTCTTCCTTTGTGTAAGCCGGTCGCATCCGCCCTGGCGATTCTGCAGGTGGTGGCGCAGTGGAACTCTTATCTCTGGCCAATGGTTGTAATAAGATCTTCGGAAAAGCAACTGATATCTGTTGGACTTGCTTTTTTTAATGCAGGTCAGAATGCTGTATATTATGGCCCGCGTATGGTCGTAGTTGTGCTGAGCGCATTGCCATTGATTGTTGTATATCTGTTTTTGCAAAAATACATTGTTCAGAGCGTGGCTCTGTCTGGGGTGAAACAATAGAAGAACGAAATGCTTTATTTGGAAATGAAACGGAGAGGAGAACAAAGATGGACCAGGAACGATTTATACTTTACTTGAAGGAAATGGCAAAGAAATATTCGGTCGCGGATATCTCGACCGTTCGATTTGAGACTGGAAAAATTATATTGAGTTGCAATAAAGGGGAATTCAGTTTTGTTTACCATTATCCCCTGTCTGCCGATTCGGTGGAAAACACGGTTCCTTTGCTTCATTGGCGTAAAAAAAGAAAGTATGTAGAACTGAAAAATCTTTTGAAGAACAGGATGATAGAAACCCCGGTTGCAATGCGTATACATCATGTCATTCCCAAAGGGGAATTCCAGGACTCTTTGCGCAGCCTCCTTATATATGAGGCGGATTTAGCAGAGTGGATGCTGGGACAGTCTGTAGATCGCATTTTTGCTGATTTTTCCGGAGATAAGTATACCAATTGTATACTGAGTATGGATGGAAATATAAAAGTCAGTATGGAACTTGGATTTTCTCCAAACGGTAGTGAACCGATTCTTCTTCATGAGATCATAGCCCGCACTGGCATTGCGTCTGATATGGCGGCAGATACCCAGACCCAGCAATATCCAATCTATGTATTTAAAGGGGAAAAGACGGAACGTTATACAGATATTGACAATGAATTATATGACTTGGATAATACGCAGGCTGACTGTATCAGATTTATTTTGGATATATTGGCAGATCCGGTTCAGATATCCGGCCTTTTAAAGCAGGCAGAACATCTGGAGAGAATTTTCCAGGCAGCTGAAAGGGCAGGAAGAAATCTGGAGTATGTAGAAATATAATGATATGGTGATCACTGGAAGACCGTCAGTACGGTGGAACGGAGGAAAAATGAGACAGATAAACGTAGCGATTGCGTCTCTCACACATGCGCATGTGCGAAAATACTATCAAACATTAAACGATAATGCCAAAATAAATTGGGTAGCGGTATCCTGCGAGGATAAAAAAATCGCAGAGAATTTTGAAAAGCTTGGATATGAAGTACCGGTATATGAATCGACAGAACAGATGCTGATAGCTCATCCCGAAATAGACGGCGTCGTTGTGGCAAGCGAAAACAGTAATCATTTCAGGGATATGAAGCTGTGCTGTGAGTACGGAAAACATATGCTTTCCATGAAAATCCCTACTTTTGACCTGGAAGAGTATGACAAAATGATAGCGATGGTAAAAAATGCAGGGGTAATTTGCCAGGTGGAATTAGAACTGCACTATAATCCGACTGCTCGGAGAGCTTTGGAGTTAGTGAGGCAGGGGGCGATTGGGGAAATACTTTCTTTTAATGCGACTAATATTACCTTGTCTCCTGTCTGGGCTTTCCCTTGGCAAGGGGTACCGGAAATTTCATACGGGAAAAGGATCCCTCTGAGGAAGGGTGACCAACGGTTCCGGGGAGGTGCATTGAGCGATCACCCACATATTTTTGACATGCTCAGATGGATTACCGGGAGTGATTATGAATATGTATTTGCTGATGTGGCAGATAATATCAGAGATATTCCGGAAGAAGATGTTCTTTATGTTACAGGCCGGATGAAGAATGGGTGTAAATTTTTACTGGATCCTTCATGGAGCAGACATGAAGAAAAGATTGCAATGCCAGGGCCCGGATGGGAAGTTTTTCCAAAGAGAATGGAAGTGAATTATTCCATTATTGGTACGGAAGGAGTTATTCAGGCAGACTGCTTTGGACCGAATGTGTACTTTAACGGAGGACCAAATAACAGATATACGATTCAGTACACATACTTTGATGAATGGATTGGTATGATGGACGAATTTTATGATTGCATTATAAATGGAAAGGAACCTAAAATTACTTTGGAATGGCACAGGAAGACAATTGAAGCGATGGTGGGCTGTTATGAATCAATTGCTACCGGTATGCCTGTGGTTTTTGAGTGATTAAACATAATATTTACTTATTTTTAATATAATAAATATTGATTTTACTTATGATGTACGATAGGATATAATCATGAAGTAAAAGACAGGAAAGCGGGTTTTTTACACAGACGGGTAGAAAACCCGCTTTTTAAGCAGGATGAAATCCTGGGGGATTCATCCTGGGAATTGCCCTGACGTGCAATTCCATACGATTTGAATGCCGCCTGCAGCGGCAGGAAAGGCGGATGAAAACTGCCGTTTTCATCCTGGAAATTGCACCGATGTGCAATTTCTCATGATTTGGATGCCGCCTGTGGCGGCAGGAAAAGAGGTAAAAATGGTAAAAGCGGTTGTTGGAGCAAACTGGGGAGACGAAGGAAAGGGTAAGATCACGGATATGCTTGCCCGTGAAGCCGACATCGTCATCCGTTTTCAGGGAGGAGCGAACGCGGGACACACGATCGTGAACGATTACGGAAAGTTCGCGCTGCATACGCTTCCGTCCGGCGTATTCTACGGACATACCACCAGCATTATCGGAAACGGCGTCGCGCTCAATATTCCGATTCTGGTGAACGAGATCAAATCCATCACGGACAGAGGCGTACCGGCGCCGAAGATTCTGGTGTCCGACCGGGCGCAGGTGGTGATGCCCTATCACATCCTGTTCGACCAGTACGAGGAGGAGAGACTGGGCGGAAAATCCTTCGGCTCCACCAAATCCGGCATCGCGCCGTTTTATTCAGATAAATATGCCAAGATCGGCTTCCAGGTCTGCGAGCTGTTCGATGAGGAAGGACTGCGGGAGAAGCTGGAG
>UQVK01000031.1 GCA_900544445.1 uncultured Lachnospiraceae bacterium | reverse complement strand
CGCAAATCCTGATTGAAAAATGCGCTATCGAGCGCATTTTTCAATCTTTCTCCGCCCCCGTATAGTCAGGTCATTCCACCGCAAGAATCTGCGCCGCATATCCTCGCAGCTTCTCTGAATTCGAAGCCACAATAACAACAGCATCCGGACGGTTCAGTACATGAGAAATCAGAAGATCTCCTGTTTTCTCATCCACCGCTTCCTCAAGGCCGTCGATGAAAAGAAGATATCCGTCCGCGCCGTTTTTGAAATCGCGCTGACTCATGCAGGTATAGAGCGCTCTGGCGATGCCGATCCGCTTCTTCTGACCACCGGAGACGGCCACGCCCATTTTGCCTGCGCTCCTTTCCACCTCACTTCGGTCTTTTTCAAAATCCTGCTTCAGTCCGGTCAGTTCCATGACCTGATCCAGCCTTTCTTGGGAAAATGGTTCTCCAAAACAGATATTGTCCCGGATGGATGTCTGAAAAAGAACCGGTTCCGCAGGCACAAGAGCGGCGGGAACCGCCGGAAGCTGTTCCGTACAGAGCCCAAACAGGTGCCTCAGCATCCCGCTTCTATCCCTTTCCTGTCCTCCGGAAATCAGAATGGTTTCTCCCGGACGGGCGGACAGATTGGTCTGTCCCTTCGGGCTATTTACAGAAATCCGCAGGCTTCCGGCCATGCAGGATACCGCATCCGTCTCTTCCCGCGGAAGAGTTCCAATCTGCTGGGTTTCCGTCTGAGGTGTCCTGGCATTCACAGCCTCCAGCCTTCGCTCTGCGACCTCCGCCTGGCGATGCCGCCGGATCAGCCGGCCTGCGGAATCAGGCAGAGAAGCGAGAAATGCGTAGTAGTATTCAAACATCACCAATTCTCCCACACTGAGCTGCCCGTTCCGATATAACGGCAGCGCCGTCAGAAGCACGATTCCGAGAACAAAAGCGGAAGCGTTTTCGGAGATCACGCTTAAAACGCCGTCCAGCAGCCTGTCACGGATTTCTCTGTCCGCTCTTCTTTCGCATTTTTCCCGGAACAGCTCCTCCATTTTCTTCTGGCCCGCCGCAAGCCGGAAATATTCCATATGGCCGAATACATTTTCCAGAAATTCCGTTACTTCCGACGTGGATTTTCTGGCCGTCTCTCTCCACATGAGAATATGTCTGTCCAGACGCCGGATCAGAACCAGAATCAGCAGGGCCGGAATCAGGCTGATGGCGGCAAACAGCGGATTTACCCGCAGCATCACCACAAGAATGGCCGCACAGAGAGTCAGGCGGGGAAGCTGGCGGTAGTATTCCATCCGGCAGGAAACCAGATCCTCGCATTCATTTCTATACAGACTGACGGTTTCTCCATATTTCCAGCTTCTTTCGACTTCTGGCTGCTGATTCAAAATGTTTGAAAGCAGTGCCAGCTTCGCATTTTCTCTCATGCGGTTTTCCACCTTTGCCGCCAGTCCGGTGTTGATCTGTTTCACCAGATTGATGACGAGTGGAATCGCGGTATTCAGCAGAATCAGCACGGACAGGGAAGAGATTCCAAGCGTGGTTTCCTTTCCTTCCAGACAGTTGAAAATATCCTTTTTCGCAAGGCCGCTGATCAGAAAGCTTGTGGTATAGGTGACTGTTTCAATCAGAATTACCGCACCGAAAAAAGCGGCATCCCTGCCGGACAACATTTTTCTACTCATGAATCTCCCTCCCGTTTTCCACCGTCAGCCGCAGATCCGCTTTTATCCCGCTTCTTTTCCGGTGCGTGACCAGCAGGATGGTGACACCGGCGAATTCCTTTTCCATGAGTCCGTCTATGACGGACACCGTTTCCTGGCTGATTACCGCGTCAAACTCATCCACCAGAAGAATGCCCGGCTTTCTCAAAACAGCCGCCGTCCACGCCAGAAGCTGAGCCGTATCCGTTGTGACTTCCCCAGGCCTCAGCCGCTCCTCAAGCCCCTGCGGCAGATTGTCCACCCAGCTTTTCAGTCCTGTCTTTTTTAACGCTTCCCCAATTTCCTCGTCTGAAAAACGTGCATCAAATCCGGTCAGCTGATTTCTCACGGTATCCTCCAGAATCGGGGGCGACTGCTGAATATAGAAAAGAAAACGCCGGAAGCTCTCCCCATCATATTCCGCGATGGTTCTTTCCCCTATCCGGACCGTCCCGGCCTGCGGATGGCAGAATCCTGCAACGAGCTGGAGAATGGTGCTCTTGCCGCTTCCGGTACGGCCTTCTATCTGCACGCGGCTTCCGCCGGGAATCAAAAAGCTTACGTTATGCAGAACGGGCGCATCCGCCCGATATCCGAAGGAGACATCTTCAAACCGGATACTGTTATCCTCCGGCACATAATGTCCCCCTGTACCGTGCGCTTCCTTTAAATCGTTCCTTTTCTCTGTCCCATTTTCCTTTTCCCCCTCATACACTTCCCGGATGCGCCGCAGAGCGGCGATCACCTTCGGCATATTCGCAAATTCCTGTTTCAGATACAGAAACGGGGTGTTCAGAAGCTCCGCATAGCTCAGAATGAGATAGAGACCGCCCAGCGTCATCCTTCCTTTATGGATCAGATAAATTCCCAGAAAAAATACGAATGCTTCCGACACGTTAAGAATCGAATAAAAGGCGGTGGAAGGAAGATTGCCAAGGAAAGCCGCTTTCCCATACTGTTTCTCAAGCGTTCCGAATTTTTTCTCCATTTCGTTCAAAACAAAATTCTGCTTTTTCAGCCCGGCAATATCCTCGTATGCCGCAATATTCTGAGAAAAATCCCCAAGGAGCTCATTTTCCATATCCCGTTCCTCTTTCCAGAGACGGGCGATTGGTTTCTGTGTCTTCAGAAACAGAATCAGAATTCCGGCAGACAGTGCGGTAAAAAACAGCCCGAAGGTCGGAAAACTCAGATAGAAAGCAAGCAGAACGCCCACCACCGTCAGCAGGCTCCCCACAATATCGATCATCATGGATGAAAAGAATCCGGACAATAAACCGATATCTCCCTCCAGCCGCTCCAGAAAGCTGCCCTGTGCGGACATTTTATGGAACTGCATATCAAAGGAAAAAATCCTGCCAAACAGCTTCACCCGCAGATGGTCGCACATGTTCCAGGAAAGCCGTTCTCCGATTTGTATATTGACAGCGCTGACCACTCCCTTCAAAAGCACTGCGGCGCAATATCCAAACGCACAGAAGGTAAGTGCCAAAAGTATGCCGTTTTCCGCCCCTCTGGCAGTAAGGAAACCGCCGATTTTGGAGACGGCGCCTTTTCCATCCGCAATGCCGTCAATATAGACGCTGAGAATCTGCGGAAGAAGAAGCGACAGTGCCGATTCTCCCGCAAGGATCAGCGCAAGAGCCAGAAATTTTCCCCTGTTTTTCAGAATTGGTTCTTTCATCACTTCCAGAAATTCCCGATTTTTCATCTCTCCCTCCATGCCGAAGCGTCATAAAACGCAGTTTTATCCGACAGGTCTTTTGAATCGGATAGGGGAAGTACCTTCCCCTATCCGATTACGCGATGCGTCCAGCTCACGGCATAAATGCCGCTCGCTGTCCGTTGCCCGTCGGATGTCCGCCTGTCTGTACAAGCAAGCTTGTCCATCCATGCGGCCGCCCTCCGGGCTTATTACGCAAAAAATCCCGCCGGGATCAGTTTTCAACAGTTTTCCTGTCTCCATTCTAATCCCCGCGGGCTGCGAAAGAAATCATGAGATTGATTATAGTTAAAGTCGTGTAAGCGTCATTGTCCTGATTGGAAATCCGGAATCGACTATATCGTCCAGACCGGTACAATATAGTTCTCCCTGTCGATGACTCCAACCTTCGGCTTCATACACACAACGGCTCCTTTTCCCCTTGGCACGGATGCTTTATCAAGAAGAGAAAATACCCTGGTCAGTTCCGTTCCAGGATTGGAGGTTTTTTTGATTTCAATCGGATTTAATATTCCGTCATGCTCCAGCACAATATCTATCTCCTTTGCATCCTTATCCCGATAATAATACATATAGGGTTGTTTTCCGGAATTCAGCCAGGTCTTTGCGATTTCCGATACCACATAATTTTCCAGAACCGCTCCGTTCATCGCTCCATTTTCCAGCACTTCCGGGCTGCTCCATCTGGTAAGATGACATACAAGGCCTGTATCGTAGAAATATAGCTTTGGCGTCTTAACAAGCCGTTTCAACAGATTATTGGAATACGGATGCAGATAAAAGATTATGCCCAGTGTTTCCAAAATCTGCAGCCAATCTTTCGCCTGCTTCTGATTGATATCCGCATCCTGAGCAATTTCCGCTACGTTCAGCATCTGGGAACACCGAGCTGCCGTCGCAGTTATAAACCGCAGAAATTTCAGAGAATCTATTGCGTCTGACAGCAGTTTTACGTCACGTTCAATATAAGTTAACAAATAACTGCTGTAGAATATTTGACTGTTCGTATTCCGTCCGCTGACAATTGCAGGCATAGATCCCCTGTAGATCCGTTCAAATATCCCCTGCACATCTGCAGGAATGCGAAACTTCTCTCTCTCTGTCAACGCTTCCAGATCAATCTTAAATGGAGTCATTGATGCACCGGCCAATTCTGCCTGTGCCAGTGAAGTCATGGATAATACTGCAATCCGTCCGGCCAAGGATTCCTGTACTCCCCTCATCATCTGGAATACCTGAGACCCGGTAATCCAGAACGCTCCCGGCTCATGATGAGAATCTGCATAGATCTTAATATAGGGAAACAACTCCGGTGCATACTGTATTTCATCGATCAAAACCGGAGGATTATGTACCTGGAGAAACAGCTCCGGATCACTCTTCGCAAGGCTGCGTTCATTCAGATCATCCAGAGAAACATATTTCCGGTTCGTACCCTCCATCAGCTTCTGTAGCATGGTTGTTTTGCCGACCTGGCGTGGACCTGTCACAAGCACAGCAGGAAATTCCTTTGTAACCTGCATTACCACAGCTTCCAGATTTCTTGAAATATATTCCATATCCGCTTCTCCTTTCGGCTAATTTTTATTATAATTATATTTTAGCCGAATATACTGCTGATATGCAATCTTTTTTTATTATCTTTTCAATCCTCTTCTCTCAACACCATATTGCTCACCTGCCCGACAGAAATGTATCCGTCCAGCAAAGCGCGCATATCCGTGCCTTCCGGTGCAGTCAACGCTGGAATACCGTCCTCCATCAGAAGAAAACTCCCGTCCGGCAGATCCTTCCTGACATAATGATCCTGATAATACTCCACTTGGGAGGGCAGGCGCTCCCAGAGAATTCCCCTGATTTTCTCCGGGCTGCGGCCGGGAAAGTTGACGTTCCAGATCCGGTTTCTGGAAATCGGCATTTCCAGAAGCCTTTCCGTGATGGGAAGAAGGTATTCCTCCGCCGTATCCCAGATATCGTTCGCCTCGTTGGAAAAAGCGATGGCCGGAATGCCGTTTATCAGCGCCTCCATCGCCGCGCCCACGGTGCCGGAATAAAGAATATCCACTCCGGCGTTAAAACCCCGGTTAATGCCGGAAAACACAATATCCGGCTTTTCGGAAAGCAGATAATGCAGCGCCACCTTGACGCAGTCCGCCGGGGTCCCGCTCACGCTGTATGCGGTCACACCGTCCACCGGGAAATCCACCTTTTTCACCGTCAGCTCCCCATGAACCGTGATGCGGTGGCTCATGGCACTGCACTGACTGTCCGGCGCCGCCACCGTCACTTCTCCCAGATGGGCTGCCAGCCTGGCCAGCAATATGAGGCCGTCCGCCCGGATTCCATCGTCGTTTACCAGAAGGATTTTTCTTTTATGATTCATCCGCTGTTTTCTCCCGTTTGTCCGTATATGCTTCCTGTCATAATTATTCTGAGATATGATTCTTTTTATTACGTCCGTATGTTCTTTCCACCACGGGGATCTCATCCTCCGATTTTGCATCCAGATCATTCAGGTATTTTTTCGTCTCTTTCCGAATGACCGGAATGAGGAGAAGCACGGCGATCAGATTGGGAATCGCCATGAACGCGTTCAGGATGTCCGCAATCGTCCACACCAGATCCAGAGCTACAATGGGCGCAATGGCAGCCACCGCTATATAAAGGATACGATAGGGAATCAGCGCCTTATGGCCGAAGCAGTATTCCACGCAGCGCTCTCCGTAATAGGCCCAGCCAAGCACGGTGGAGAAGGCAAAAAGGATGATGCCGAGCACCAGAATCACCGGTCCCAGATAGGGAATCTGATTGAAGGCCAGAGTGGTCAGGGTTCCGCCGTTTCCGGCTGCGGCAATATCAATCTCCGGATTTTTCAGGATGCTGGTAACCAGCACCAGCCCTGTCATGGCGCAGACCACAACGGTATCCCAGAAGGTTCCGGTAGAGGATACCAGAGCCTGACGGACCGGATTTCTGGTCTGTGCGGCGGCAGCCGCGATGGGCGCGCTTCCCATACCGGATTCATTGGAAAACAGGCCGCGCGCCACGCCGTAATGCAAAGCCAGCATGATACCGCCGCCTACCAGGCCGCCCGCCGCTGCGCCGGGCCGAAAAGCCATGACCACAATGGTCTGAATGGCAGGAATAAGAAAATCGTAATTAATCCCCAGAATAATAACACAGCCGATGCAGTAAAAAAGCGCCATAAAGGGAACCAGTTTCTCGCAGACCTGGGCGATGGACTTGATTCCGCCGAAAATAATTGCCGCCGTAAGCGCCGCAACGGCAAGCCCCACAGGCCACACCGGAATTCCCAGGTTTGCTTCACATACCGTAGCGATGGCATTCACCTGTGTGGCACAGCCGATTCCAAAGGAGGCAAATGCCGCAAGGAAGGCAAAAATCAGTCCCAGCCACTTCATGTTCAGCCCTCTTTCCAGCGCGTACATGGCGCCGCCCTGCATCCTGCCGTCCTTTGTTTTCACCCGGTACTTTACCGCGATCAGGGATTCTGCATATTTGGTGGCGATTCCGAACACGCCGGTCAGCCAGCACCAGAGAACGGCGCCGGGGCCGCCCAGAACAATGGCCGTTCCCACGCCGATGATATTTCCCGTTCCAATGGTGGACGCCAGCGCCGTCACCAGCGCGCCGAACTGGCTCACCTCTCCTTCCGCATCCGGGTCAGGTGTGAAGGAAAGCCGGATCGCCGTTCCGATCTTCTTCTGAATACCTCCTGTACAGACGGTCATCACCAGATGGGTTCCCAGAAGCAGGATGATCATGGGCCAGCCCCATACCGCTTCGTCGACCGCATTTATCACATTCACAACTGTTTCCGCTATCTGCTGCATTTTTTCTCCCCTTTTCTTATCATCCGTATTTTTACACTGCTTTTAAAATAATATCATATTTCACTTTCTTCTGTATACCGTTTCCGCCAAAATTAAGGTTGACAGATCCCCCCATTTTGCTATATCTTATACCTAAACGCAGATAAAAAACCTGTGAGAAAGAGTAGTAAGCATCAGCGAATGGCACAGAGAGCCGCAGCGGGTGGGAATGCGGTGCAGGAGCTTTTGCCGAATGGACTTTTGAGGCCGGCCCGAATGAAGTAGGCGTCGGCGGGAATCCGGACCCGTTATCAGACCGGCACGCATGGCAGTGCGCGCATACGAGAGTATGACAAAAGTGGACGTTATGTCAATTTGAGTGGCACCGCGATAATAAATGTAAGTTTATTACCGTCTCAAATCCCGATGCATCGGGATTTGGGGCGTTTTCTTTTTCTTAACAATAAAAAAGGCAGGAGATATGAGTATGGAGAAGAAAGAAAAAATCATTTTAACAGGCGACCGCCCCACCGGCCAGCTTCATGTAGGACATTATGTGGGCTCCTTAAGGCGCCGGGTAGAGCTTCAGAATTCCGGCGAGTATGACAAAATTTTCATCATGATTGCGGACGCACAGGCGCTGACCGACAATGCGGACAATCCGGAAAAGGTACGCCAGAACATCATCGAGGTAGCTCTGGATTATCTGGCCTGCGGCCTGGACCCGGAGAAATCCACTCTGCTGATTCAGTCGCAGATTCCGGAGCTGTGTGAGCTTTCCTTTTATTACATGAATCTGGTCACGGTATCCAGGCTGCAGAGAAATCCTACAGTGAAATCCGAGATTCAGATGCGGAACTTTGAGACCAGCATTCCGGTGGGCTTTTTCACCTATCCCATCAGCCAGGCGGCGGATATCACTGCTTTCCATGCCACTACGGTTCCCGTAGGCGAGGACCAGGCTCCCATGATCGAGCAGACGAAGGAAATCGTGCACAAGTTCAATTCCATTTACGGAGAAACGCTCACGGATCCTTCCATTCTGCTGCCCGACAACAAGGCCTGCCTGCGGCTCCCGGGCATCGACGGAAAGGCGAAGATGAGCAAGTCCCTGAACAACTGCATCTATCTGGCCGACAGCGCGGACGATGTGAAAAAGAAAATCATGTCCATGTTCACCGATCCCGGCCATCTGCGCGTACAGGATCCCGGAAAGGTGGAAGGCAACCCGGTATTCATGTATCTGGAAGCGTTCTCCACGCAGGAGCACTTTGAACGTTATCTTCCGGACTATGCGAACCTGCAGGAGCTGGAAGATCATTATGCCCGCGGCGGACTCGGCGATGTGAAGGTGAAGAAATTCCTCAACAACGTGATGCAGGAGGTGCTTGAGCCTATCCGGAACCGCAGAAAAGAGTTTGCCAAGGACATCCCCGCCATCTACGAGATTCTGAAAAAGGGAAGCGAAGAAGCGGAAGCAGTGGCGGCTGTTACCCTTTCGGAAGTGAAACGGGCCATGAAGATCAACTACTTTGAGGATGCCGCACTGATTCAGGAGCAGGCACAGAAGTACTCAGCCGAATAACGGCCCCTGACATGAACAGAGCGTATTGCGGCGCAGCTTTTTAAAACTGCTGCCGTAATACGCTCTTTTTGAATCGCTGCCGATTCTGATTCTCATTTTAAGGTTAAATCTCAATCAGCTCATACTGATCCGAACCAAGTCCAATCTTCACCGCATGCTCGATGCAGGAATGCCAGTTGGTCTCCGGCGCGGAATCGATGAAATGATCGTGATGAACGTGAGGCATGCGGTCAAGCTGGCTCCCGCTGATCACAGGCTGGCGGTTGACCGCATCCGCGCAGGCCACATCCAGCGCCACGGGATCAAAGGAAGCGAACATGCCCACATCCGGAACGATGGGAATATCGTTTTCCGCGTGGCAGTCACAGTTCGGAGATACGTCGATGACCAGGCTGATGTGGAAATTCGGCCTTCCGGAAACCACTGCCTTGCTGTACTCCGCGATTTTGCAGTTCAGAATATCGTTGCTCTCGTCGCTGGCCGGGCAGACCGCATCCATGGGGCAGACTCCGATACAGCGGCCGCAGCCCACGCATTTGTCATGGTCAATGGAGGCTTTTCCCTCCGTGATGGAAGGGGCGTCATGGGCGCAGATCTTGATGCAGCGGCCGCAGCCTACGCAGAGAGACTGATCCACATGAGGCTTTCCGGCGCTGTGCATCTCCATCTTTCCGGCGCGGGAACCACAGCCCATACCGATGTTTTTCAGCGCGCCGCCGAAGCCCGTCGCTTCATGCCCCTTGAAATGATTCAGCGTGATGAACACATCCGCGTCCATGATGGCGCGTCCGATCTTGGCTTCCTTCACATACTCTCCGCCTTCCACCGGAACCAGCACCTCATCCGTTCCCTTCAGGCCATCGGCAATGATCACATGACAGCCCGTGGAAAAGGGAGAAAAGCCATTCTGATAAGCCGCGTCCATGTGATCCAGCGCATTTTTTCTGCCGCCCACATACAGTGTGTTGCAGTCGGTCAGAAACGCCTTTCCGCCCAGCTCCTTCACCACCTTTACCACCACTGCCGCATAATTGGGCCGCAGGAAAGCCAGATTTCCGGGTTCTCCGAAATGGATTTTGATGGCGGCATACTTATTCTTAAAATCGATGCTGCCGATTCCCGCTGTCTTCATCAGCCTTTCCAGCTTCTGCGGAAGGTTTTCCGAAAAAGACGTTTTCATGCTGGTGAAATAAACCTTTGATTTCTCCACTTTCATATCCTCCTTTCAGCACGAACTGTGTTCATGCCGACCTCTTTTTTACAACCGCATAAAGCGGCCTTTTATCAATCAAAAGGCGCCTTCTGACAGAAAAAGACGCCCTTTGGTTCCGATTCCCTTATCCCAGCGCCACATCCAGGATCATCATGATGAGAAAGCCCGCCATCACGCCCAGGGTACCGATGTTGGAATGCTCTCCCAGATGGGCCTCCGGAATCAGCTCTTCCACCACCACATACATCATTGCTCCAGCGGCAAAGCTTAACAGCCAGGGCATCACCGGGCCGATGCTGCCCGCAGCAAGCACCACCAGAACGCCGAAAACCGGCTCCACAATGCCGGAAAAGCTTCCCATCAGAAAAGCCTTCCATGCCGGAACCCCTTCCTGCCGAAGGGGCAGGGAAATGGCCGCTCCTTCCGGAAAATTCTGAATGCCGATCCCGATCGCCAGCGCAAAAGCCGCCATCAGGCTGGTTCCCGCTCCCGCCTCCTGAGCGGCGAGCGCAAAGGAAAGTCCCACGGCCATTCCCTCCGGAATGTTGTGCAGGGTGACCGCCATCACAAGAAGCGTGGTCCGCTTCCAGGAGGTGCTCACGCCCTCCGGCTGATCAGATCCGATATGCAGATGAGGAAGAAGCTGATCCATAAGAAGCAGAAACAGGATTCCCAGAACAAAGCCTCCCGCAGCCGGAATCCATCCCACCTGCCCGGCTTCTTCCGCCCTGTCAATGGCAGGGATCAGAAGGGACCAGACGGACGCCGCGATCATGACGCCCGCCGCAAAACCGAGGAAGATTCTCTGAATCTTTTCATTGATCTTTCCACGGAACAGAAAAACCATGGCGGAACCAAGCGTGGTCATCAGGAAGGTAAATCCCGTCCCGCTGGCCGCCCATTGCAGTGACTGCAGCATAATTTCCGATTTCCTTTCTTAAAGGTTACTGTTTTTTTAATTCCTTTTCCAATAAATCCTTCACTTCAAACAGATCTCTGCAGTTCCGGTACAGAAGCGCCTCGATCTCCGCCGTGGGTTCCACCATATCCGGAACCATAATGGGCAGCATGCCTGCCGCATGGGCGCTTTTGATGCCGTTTGGAGAATCCTCGATGGCGGCCGCCATTTCCGGCTCCACTCCGAGCCGGCTGCATGCCATCAGGTAAATATCCGGCCTGGGTTTGCTGTGTTCCACCATATCCCCTCCGATGATCTCCTGAAAATACGGGAGAAATCCGGCCCGTTCCATGTGGCTCTTTACCGTCTGCGTGTTGGTGGAGGAGGCGACGGCCGTTTTCACCCCTTTTTCCTTCAGCCAGAAAAGAATTTCCCCGGCTCCCTTTTTCAAAGGAAGTCCGTCCCTCTCCAGCTTTTCCTGAAAAAGAGCGGAATTCTGCGCCCGAAATTCATCATAGGGAAAGCTCTCCCCATACAGGCCTTTTATAAAAATCCTGCTGTCCGTCCGGTTCAGGCCGATACAGCCGTATGCACCTTCCCTGATGTCTCCAAGCCCCATCTTTTGCGCCGTCTCCATCCAACAGGAAATGCTCAGACGTTCCGTATCAAACAGAACGCCGTCCATGTCAAAAACTACCGCTTTCATGACTCGCTCTCCTCCTGCCGGTCAGACTGCGCGCACTGCTGTGTGTACTTCGCCGCGCCCTTTTTGCCGAGCAGATCCGAAAGGCGGGCAAACTGCTCCAGAGAAAGCGCTTCTCCCCGCACATTTTCGGGAATGCCAAGGGTACTAAGCGCTTCTGCCGCCTCCGCCTTGGTGACCGCAAGCCCTTCCGCATTTCCCAGTCCGTTGATCAGGGTCTTTCTGCGCTGGTTGAAGGATGCCCGGATCAGACGGAACAGAAACGCCTCATCCTCTACCTTTACCGGCGGCTCTTCATACCGGGTCAGACGGATTACGCTGCTTCCTACCTTCGGGGCCGGAATGAAACAGTCTGCGGGCACATGCGCCACGATCTCCGGCCTGGAATAATACTGGACGGCAAGGGAAAGCGCGCCGTACTCCTTGCTTCCGGGCCCCTCCTGCATCCGCTCAGCCACCTCCGTCTGCACCATGATGGTGATGAGGTCGATGGGAGCATGGCTTTCAAACAGCTTCATGATGATCGGCGTTGTGATATAATAAGGCAGATTTGCCACCACCTTAAAGGGCCTGCCTCCGTTTTTTTCCCGGGAAAGGCGCGCGATATCCACCTTCAGGATATCCTCGTTGATCACGGTGACATTGGGATATTCGGAAAGGGTATCCGAAAGGATCGGGATGAGCGCCTGATCGATCTCCACGGCGATCACGCTTCCCGCCCGTTCGGCCAGATACTGGGTCAGGGTGCCGATCCCCGGCCCGATCTCCAGCACGCAGTCCTCTTCTCCCACGCCGGCCGCCTCCACGATCGCTTCCAGCTTATTGGGATCGATCAGAAAATTCTGACCGTATTTTTTCTGAAAATGAAAATCATATTTCCGCAGGACCTCCAGGGTCCCCGCGGCTGTTCCGAGCTTTGGCATAACTCCTCGCTTTCTGTTCTTCCTTTTTCAGGCTCCTGTTCCGATCCCGAAAAATTCCTTCGCGTTCCGGCAGGTGATCTCCTCCACCTCCTGCGGGTCGATCCCCTTGATCTCGGCGATCTGCCGGATGACATAGGGCAGATTCAGGGACGAATTCCGTTTTCCCCGATTCGGCTCCGGCGCAAGATAGGGGCAGTCCGTCTCCAGAAGGATCCGGTCCATGGGAAGGTACTCCACCACCTCCCGGATCTTCTTTGCGTTTTTAAAAGTGACCACGCCGCCGATCCCGATCCTGTAGTCCAGCTTCAGGAACTCCTCCGCCATTTCCCTGGAATAGGAAAAGCAGTGGATACAGGCGGGCCGTTTCCCGTATTCCGACCGCATCAGCTCCAGCGTGTCCGCGGCCGCGTCTCTGGAATGGACCACCACCGGATGCTTTTCCTCCGCCGCCAGGGCAAGCTGGGCGGCGAACCATTTTTTCTGAAGCTCCTTCTTCGTCTGATCCCAGTAATAATCCAGCCCGATTTCTCCCACGGCGACCACCCGCGCTCCGGCCAGCAGGCCGCGCAGCCATTCCAGATCCTCTTCCCTCATATCCCCCACATGCTCCGGATGGATCCCAACCGCGGCATAGACGAAAGGATACTGCTCCGCAAGCTCCAGCGTCTTCCAGACGGACCTCCGGTCCGCTCCCGCGTTCACCACTCCTTCGATCCCGTTCTGGGGAAACGACGAAAGAAGCGCGTCCCGGTCCCCGTCAAAAGCTTTATCGTCATAATGTGCGTGACTGTCAAAAATCATAGCTTCCTCCATGTCGAAGCGTTGTAAATCCCGACTGGAAACTGCGCCGCCGGGCGCGTTTCCAGTCTTTCGCTTAGACGGTACAAATCTAACATACCATACTTTTCAGTATTCTGAAAGCTTCCGGAAAAAATTATAAATTTTTTCAAAAAAAGTGTTGCAAAATAAAAGGACATGTAATATAATAAATTTCGCGTTAAGGAAGACACAAAAGAAACGCGCCTTTAGCTCAGTTGGTAGAGCACCTGACTCTTAATCAGGGTGTCCAGGGTTCGAGCCCCTGAAGGCGCACTTGAAAGTACCGATTTTGAAGACATAAGAGCTTCGGGGTTGGTGCTTTTATTTTTTCACCGGCTCATGAAAAGCCCCGGCCGACGCCTCTGTGCGGATATCGGCCGGGGCTCTTTTAGTTTCCCGATTCTGCGTCCGGCAGCCTGTCGAACGGGCTAAACCGCGCTCTCATCCCTCAAAAGCTCCGTCAGGCTGCAGCGAAGAAGCTTCCTGGCTCCCAGATAATAGGCCAGTCCCACGAAGGCAAAAATGGCGGCCAGGAAAAGAAGGACAGGGACCACGGGCGCGTGCCGGATAAACAGGCCCGCATCCAGATAACTCGTTTTCAGAAACCACGCCACGATCAGAGCGGCCAGGGGCAGGGTGACAAGCGCCGGCCTTCCGGCAAGCACCAGAGCTTCCACAAAGAACATTTTTCCCACGCTGCAAGGCGTCATTCCCACGGAAAGATATCTGGCCGCTTCCCGCCGTCTCTGCCGCACAAAGCTCAGGGTGTTGAGGAACACGCTGCTGATGCCGAACAGGGCGAGAAGGGCGCAGAAGCTTCCGAAAAGCGTCATGAGGGCGTCATAGGCCCTGTCGCTTTCCAGCTTCGCCCGGAGGCGGTTTTCGCTCTCCGTTTCATAACCTTCCAGCAGGCCGTTTATCTCCTCCTCCAGACCGTCCAGCGTTTCCAGACCGCCCGGCGTCCCCTGACCGCCCAGCGTTTCCAGACCGCCCGGCGTCTCCAGACCATTCTGCGTCTCCATGGACGCTCCCTCCTCCGCCAGGACGCGGATGGTCAGATCCGTTTCCGTCTCTCCCAGCGTTTCCCCGATCTTCTCCCAGAGGGAGGCGGGCAGGAAATGAACCAGCTCATGGGGATCCTCCACGCCGAACTGCTCCCGGAGTACGGGCGTCTGACAGGCATACGCGGTCACAGGCACCGTAACGGCTTCCTCCTGCCCGTACTTATAAAGAACGGCGGTATCCGCATCCTCCTGCAGGTAAGGAAGCACCTTCCGTTTCCGGAAATTGGGATCCCGGTCGTCTCTCACTTCATTATAGACGATCACCCCGTCCAGCCTTTCCGGCGCGCCGATCTGTCCGCAGTAGAAAAGAAAAGCCGCATCGTCCAGAATGATGAGGGGAGCGGACACCAGCCGTTTGCCGGTCCCGTCCCGAAATCCGCCCGCTTCCCGGAAAGCGCCGCTCAGCTCCCCATCCGTCAGAAGCCGCTGCGCCCGCGCTTTCTGATAGGCCAGCACATCCCGGACGCCGGAAAGGGAACGGATCCGGGAAAGCTCCTCCGTTTTTCCAAAGGGAGCGATCTGCGTATTCTTCACCGTAATCATCACATCCCAGGCGTTCTGATACCTGTCCCAGTAGGTGATCTGAGTACTGAGCCGGGACAGAGAAAGCACGCTCTCCATCAGAGTGAACGCCAGAAAAGAAAGGATCAGGGAAAGTCCGGCGGCGCGCAGAGCCTTTCTCTGCGCCTTCAGCGCGTTTCCGGCAAGCTCTCCCTCCACCCCGAACAGAAGGGAAAGGATGGGGGAATGTTTTTTCCGTTTCAGAGAAAATTCCCCTCCGCCCCGAATGGCTTCCAGAGGCGTCAGCCTGCTCAGTCTTCCCGCGGGAATCCGGGCCGAGGCCCACACCGTAACCGCCGCGCACAGAACGGACAGCAGAAAGACAGCCGGATGAAAAACAAAATGGGAAGGAAGCCGGTCCGGCGCCGCCTTTTTCAGATACAGATTGATCCCTTCCAGAAGTCCGGCCGCCGCGGCCATGCCCGCAAGATTTCCAAAAAGCACCGGAAGAGCGCACAGAAGTCCCGCCTCCTGCAGCAGGCAGAAACGGATCTGCCCCGGCGTCGCTCCCACGCTGGAAAGGATGCCGAACTGATGCACCCGGTCGTTCATGAACACGGCAAAGGCGTTATGGATCACCAGGATCAGGGCGATACAGGCAAAAACGGAAACGGCCGCAAACAGCGCAAGCATCATGGCCCCGTCCGGATCACGGGGACTTCGTACCAGGAAAAGCGAAAGAAGCTGGTCATGATATTCCGTCTGATTTTCCGGAATCCCCGCCAGCGCCGCGATCTTCGGCATTTCCTCATAAATATCCGACGGATCCTTCAGCCGGATGTCAACGACGGTATTTTCCCCCTCCGCTCCCTGCTTTCGGACCACGGCGCTTTCCACGTTCGCCCATCCCCGGATGAGCTCCAGCTTCTCTTCATCGATCCTTCCCGTAAGCCTGGCATGGTAATCCCCTTCCTCCGCCACAATCCGCGTCCTTTCATAATCCCACATGCTGTACATCAGACTGAAAAGCAGGGAAAGAAACGCCGCCGCGATCAGCGCCGCAGCCAGCACCGAAAAGCTGGAAGCGCGGTTTTTCCGAATATAACTGAGAGAATAATCCTTCCACATCCCATTTTCCTCCTGACCTGCCGCCGGATGCTTCTTCGCATCAGCAGCATTCCCTTACCCCTGTTTCCGGTCGCTGACGATGCGCCCGTCCTCGATGGTTACGATCCGTTCCGCACGCAGCGCGATCCGTTCATCATGGGTGACCAGAAGGACCGTCTGCTTCAGATTCCTGCTGGAAAGCCGGATCAGATCCATGATCTCCTCCGAATTTTTCCGGTCCAGATTTCCCGTGGGCTCGTCCGCGAGCAGAATGGCGGGACGGAAGATCAGCGCCCGCGCGATCGCGGCCCGCTGCTGCTGCCCTCCGGAAAGCTGTCCCGGAAGCGCCTCCAGCCTGTCCGTTATCCCCAGGATGCCGGCGATCTGCTCCAGGTAATCCACATTTGGCTTCCGTTTATCCAGAAGCAGCGGCAGCAATATGTTTTTCCGGATGGTCAGCGTGGGGATCAGATTATAAAACTGATACACCAGCCCCACCTTCCTGCGCCGGAAAACGGCCGCCTTCGCGGCGTTCAGCGTGGAAAGATCCGTTCCGTCCACCACCACCCTCCCGGAGGTCGGCCTGTCCACCGTTCCCAGAATGTGCAGCAGCGTGGATTTTCCCGACCCGGAGGCCCCCATGACCGCCACAAATTCTCCCTTTTCCACAGACAGGTCAATGCCGTTCAGCGCAGTCACCTCTCCTGCTCCCGAACCATATCGTTTCGTCAGCTTCTCACATCTCAGAATCTCCAAGGCCGTCTCCTTTCTCCTTCCGGCGGCTTCTGCCGCCCGTGCTGTTTTTATCCTATCAGAGAAAAGTGACTGGACAGTGACCGGCCTGCTTTTCCCGGCTGTTAATTCATCCCATACACCCGAACCTCAAAGCACGCGCCGCTGACGCTTCCTCCATCTCCTAAAAGATTGTATGCCGCAAGCGTCCCGTTCTGCCGTTCAAAAACCGCCCGGGAAAGGGCGAGGCCGATTCCGGTGCTTCCCTCCGCCGCGTTTTTTCCCCGGTAGAAGCGTTCAAACAGATGGGGAATGTCCTCCTTTTCAAAGCCTTCCCCCTCATCCCGGATCAGGATCCTCACATACAGGGGATTTTCCGAATAATCACAGTGAATGCAGCCGCCCGCCGGAGAATGCTCCAGGCAGTTCTTCATCAGATTCATAAGCGCCTCCATGGTCCATTCCAGATCTCCCGGAAAGCAGACGCGTCCGCGGTCCGAGATCTCCACGGAAACGTGTCTTTCTCTCAGCAGATCCTCCAGATTCTCCGCGGCCAGATTCAGCGCCGTGAAAACGTCCACCTCCTCCCGCTTCAGAAAAAGCGTGCCGGAATCGATCCGGGACAGAGAAAGCAGCGCTTCCTCCAGACGGGTCAGGCGCTCCAGCTGCTTTCTCACCGGCTCCGCATAGGGATTCGGCGCCTTCGTCTCCATCAGCTGCAGAGACAGAAGGGCCGCGGTCAGAGGTGTTTTCAGCTGATGGGCGATATTGGCAAGATTGTCCGCAAAATTTTTCCGCGCCCGCACCGCCTCGTCCCTGGCCGCATACAGGCCGGTAACCGTCTTATAGATCTCGTCCCGCAGGCAGGAAAAACCATCCTCCTCCTGCAGCAGGGTTCCCGATGCTCCCCGATTGACCTGCTCCAGATAATCCGTCAGCCCGTCGATCCTGTTTTTTTCCTTCCGTCCATATCTCTGAAGCAGGAAAAAAACAGCCGCCGAAGCGGCAAGCGCAAGACCGATGGAACATGCCGTCAGCCCTCCCGCTCCCCTTTCCCCCGTTCCCGGAGCCCCAAACGCAGGAAGGGCCGGAGCAAAATCCGCCGCCTCATATCCATAGCGGGCAAGGAAATCTCTCCTGCCGTCTTCTCCTTCCGATCCGCCGTAGATTTCCATCCCCCTTTGATACTCCTGCAGAGCGGAAAGCACCTCCCCTTCCAGCTGCGGATTCTGCTCCAGAAAAATGCCGCAGAAAGCGGACAGCCGGGAGAATACGGCGTTCTGATACGCGTTTCGCCACAAAAAAAGAAGGGCTGCCATTCCCGCCAGGCAGATCAGGGCGGGCAGAAGGGAAACGCTGCGCTTTTTTTCCACCATAGTCTAATCCTCCATACGATATCCGAAGCTGCGGACGGTTTTCAGGCAGGCGGGATGATGAAGCTTCTCCCGCAGACGCTTCATGGCCACGGTCAGGGTGTTGTCGTTCACAAAATTCCCCTCGCTGTCCCAGACCTGCTCCAGGAGCAGCGCTCTGGTCACTGTCCTGCCCTGATTTTCCATCAGGATCCGGAGAAGCTCATACTCCGGACGGCTCAGGACGATCTCCTCCTCCCCGATGAAGGCTGTCTTTTTCCCCGTATCCAGCAGGATCTCCCCGCACCGAAGCCGCTCCCTATCCCCTTCCGCACCGGCCCTCCTGCCCGCGCGGCGCAGAAGCGCCCGGATCCGGGAAGCGAGGATCTCCAGGTCAAAGGGCTTTGTCACATAATCATCCGCCCCGGTTTCAAAACCGGAGATCACATCCGCAGCGTCATTCCGGACGGTCAGAAAGATGACCGGCAGGCTTTCCCACCTCCGGCGGATCCACCGGCACAGCCCGTCCCCGTTCTCATCCGGCAGGTTCCAGTCCACCAGGATGAGATCCGGCGTTTCGGAAAGGAGAGCCTGCCTTGTCCGGGCCGCCGTTGGAAAAATATCCACTTCATAATCCTGCTGCAGCAGGTATTCCTGTACCGAACGGGCGATGGCGGCATCGTCCTCGGCGTAGAAGATTTTTTTCATACGCTCCTCCCTGAAAGCATATTTTCCTGCTCCTCGCTGCATTTCTTCAGCCTCAGCAGAGCGCAGGTGCCGGATCCGGGCGTTGACCGGTATCGAAGCCCGTACGCTTCCCCATAATACAGCTGAATCCTCTTATGGACATTTTTTACGCCGTATCCCCTGCTGTCCGTGGTGAGGATCTGGCGGCAATCCTCCTCCGACATGCCGCAGCCGTTGTCGATGACCTGAAAGAGGATATCGTCCCCGTCCAGCCGGCAGGTAACGGTCAGCATTCCCTTGCCGGGAGCCCTTCTGTGATCCAGCCCGTGAAGGATCGCGTTTTCTGCCAGGGGCTGAATGATCAGGTTCAGGACAGAAAAGGGTAATGCTCTTTCGTCGATGTCATAGGTTACGTCAAAGGAATAGGAATGCATGATCTGCTGGATCGACACGTAGGCTCTGGTGTTTTCCAGCTCATCCCTGATGGTCGTCATGTTTTTTCCTTTATTGAGCATCGTACGGTAAAAGGTGGAAAGCAGCTGGGACAGCTGGCTGATCCCGGACTGTCCTGCCATGATGGCCTGCACGTTGATGAGGGACAGGGAATTATAGAGAAAATGGGGATTGATCTGCGCCTGCAGGATCCGAAGCTCATATTTCTGCTGTCTGATCTGTGCCAGCAGCACTTCATTGATCATATGATCCAGCTGCTTCACCATGTCCCCAAAAGCGTTCTGAAGGCGTCCCACCTCATCCTTTCTCGGCGTGCTCTCTGAAATGATCTCATAACGTCCCTGCTCCACCAGCTGGATATTTTCCGAAAGCCTTTCCAGCGGCTGGGAAACGATGCGGGAAAGAAAGCCCGCGGCAAGAAAGGACGCCGAAATACACATGACGGCCAGAAACAGAGCGGTGATCTGAAAGTGTCGGAAGGTTTTCAGCACCTCGTCCGAAGGGCGGTAGAGCCATGCCGTCCATGTACCTTCATTGAGCGGACAGTGTGCGTCGATGTAAAGGGAAGGGATGCCGCCGTTTTCAAGCTCCTGCACTGTAAGGGCCGGATAGAAGGGATCCTCCGGAAATGAGGAGGTTTCATAAACCGTTTCCCCATTCTCATCCGTCAGCAGAAAACGATAGTTTCCCTGAACCAGCTTCTGCGAGGAGGCAGACAGACTGTCCATATCGATGGAAAGGCAGACCACGGAAACCGGCGCATCATAACGATAATACATCTGACCTGTCAGATACAGGGTACTGCCGTCGTCAGATACCTGATAAAAGGGAAGGGTCGTCTGCAGAGCCCTGTCATACCACGGCATATCCCGGGCGGAATCCAGAGGCATAACGCTGTTTCCGTGAGGATTCAGCTTTGCGTCCGTATAGATGGTAACGGTATCGATATCCGTATTCAGCGACCGCACCGCAAGGAACAGGGAATCGATATTATACTTGTAAAACATATACAGATCATAATTGGTCTCATAGGTTTTTACCAGAGCCGTTTTGACAGTCTCATTCCACAAGACCATATTCAGGGCGTCCATATAGGCATTCAGACGATAATCGATGGAAGCGGCCGTCTGCTGAAGCGTTTCATTCAGATTATTTTCTTCCCTGCGGACCATCTGGCTGCTGATCTGCCCATAGCTCACCGTTCCGAAAAGCAGCATGGGAACCAGACTGATCAGCGTACAGATCGTCCCGATCTTTTTGCGGAAGGACAGATTGTTAAAAAACAGAAGAAACTTTTTTTTCATGATGTTTCCGACGTCTCCTTTTTCTCCGGCATGCCCGCCTTCGCACGGTAGCCGCTGGGCGTGATCCCGTAAACCTCCTGAAAGGTTTTTATAAAATAGGACGCTGTTGGATAGCCGACCGCCCTGCTGATATCAACGATCTTCATGTTGCTGCCGACCAGCAGCTCCTGCGCCTTTTTCATCCGGAAGTTTTTGATATATTTATGCAGGGAGCAGCCGGTGACCTTGGTGAACATATTGCTGAGATAATTGGGGCTGAGATAAACCTGCTCCGCCAGCAGATTCAGCGTCAGCTCCTCCCCGTAATGCTCGGCAATGTACTGTCTGACCAGATGTACACAATAGCCTGCCCCGTCGATCTCCTGATGAAGGTCTGCAGTCAGCTGCTCCAGATACCTCAGAAGGATCTCCCTGATATCCGAAAAATGGCGCAGGACATAGATCTCTTCCGCCGCCGCCTCAAAATCAGCCTCTGTCGCGGAAGGAATGGCTTTCATCAGAAGCTGCAGCAGCGAAATGGCAATATGCCGCGTATATACCGGGGAATGCGCGGTGGAATCCGAACATTTCACGAGCAGCTGATCCACCAGGCCGGCAAGCTGATCCGGACGTTTGAGTGAGATCGCCAGGGAAATGTTCTCCAGCAGGATCTGATCCGACTGCGCCGTCGTCTCCGCCGCTTCCTCCGGGCGCTTCGGACGGTCATAAAAGCTGTCCTGATAATAGGACATGGACTTCGCAAAATCAATTGTTCTGGAATCCAGCCGTGTCAGGATCCCCGTGATGATCTGTCGGAAATCCTCCTCATTGACCGGCTTCAGAATATAATTCACCGCCCTCAGGATCAGCGCGTTCTGTACATATTCAAAATCGTCGAATCCGCTGAAAAACAGGATCTCAATATCCGGGATCAGTTTCTTTGCTTCCGAAGCCAGCTCAATTCCATTGCGAAAGGGCATCTGCACATCCGTCAGGAGAATGTCCGCCTTTTCCCTGCGGATGAAAAGAAGCGCCTCTTCCCCGTTGGACGCTTCCAGGATCTGAAATCTCCCGGGAAAATCCCGGGTCAGCAGATAACGGATCAGATCCCGCTCCATTTTTTCATCGTCTGCAATGAGAATCTTATACATCGCTTTTTCCTCTGTCGTATTTTATGAAAAAATTATAGCATTCTCAAAAAACATCAACAACATGTATGAAAGAAAACCTGTAGAATCTTCTACAAAGCTGAAATATGTTGCATTTACAGTTTTTCTCCGCCGTGTCTATAATAAATATGCAAAGCAGAGGAACAACAGCCATGGCAGAACAGGTTCAGGATCAGTCTCACCGGTGTGAAAAAAACGCAGGGAGGATATCGGAATGAAAAAAGGAAACAGGAAAAAAATAACGGCAGTCTCACTGGCTGTAACGGCGGCCCTCCTTCTCGGGGCGTGCGGAAGCAGCCAAGATACGGAAAAGGATGCCGCAGCGGACAGCGGGGAAAGAGGAACGGTGACGATCACCATGGGACGCCAGACCTCCTCCAATCCCAAATTTCCGGAGGGGGATTCCTACGAGGACAACGCCTATATCCGCATGGTGGAGCAGGAGCTGAACGTTGACATCACAGATGCGTTTGAAGCTCCCTCCGGCGACGATTACAACCGCCAGGTATCTCTGGCTCTTTCCGCCGGAAGCCTCCCGGACATTATGAAGGTGGCGACGAAGGATGAGCTGACGGAGCTTTATGAGAATGAGCTGATCGCCGATCTGACAGAGGTATACGACACCTATGCCAGCGACTATATCAAGAGCCTCTACGACTCCTTTGACGGAAGGGCGCTGGAGGATGTCACCTATGACGGAAAGATGATGGCGATTCCCGCCACAAGCTCCGACGCGGGCCCCGGAATGTGCTGGATCAGAAGCGACTGGGCCGATGAACTTGGAATCACCGTGGATGCGGACGGAGACCGCTGCCTGACCCTGGATGAGGTAAAGGAGCTGGCAAAACAGTTTATGGAAGCCAATCCGGAAAACGCGGAAAACCCGGTGGGAATCGCGTTTGATGTCGGCCTGACTTCGACCACCTCCGACACCGCCTATATGATAAACAGCATCGCCTACTCCGTGGGCGCCTATCCCCGCCACTGGTATCAGAACGACGCCGGGGAATTGATCTACGGCTCCACGACGGAAGAGATGAAGGAAGCGCTTTCCATCGTAAGAGAATGGTATCAGGAGGGTATCGTCGATCCTCAGCTCGGCACCAGGACATGGGATGATATTACAGCTCTTATGACAAACGGACAGTGCGGCATTACCTTCGGCTCCTGGCATATTCCGGACTGGATCCTGAACAACACGTACATGATGAACAGCAACGCGGTGTTTGAGCCCTATGCGGTGATCGACGCGAATGGCAAAGTCAACTGCACCCATTATAAGGCGACCGGCGAATATGTCGTCGTGAGCGCGGAGTTTGAGCATCCTGAGATCGCCATTCAGATCCTGAATCTGATCTATGACGATATGGTAAATTCCGCAGAGCTTCTGGAAAAATATCCGGAGGTGGACGCCTACCTGAAGGAAGGTGTTGACGGAACCGCCCGCCCCTATAATATCGAAGTGAAATCCAATACCTACCTGCTGGATGAATACGCACAGCTGAAGGCGGCTCTGGACGGAACGGGAACAAGGGATGAGATCAGTACCGCGGAGGAACGCTCCAACTACGATGCCATCACGGCATATCAGGAAGGAAACGGAGACGTAACAGGCTGGTGCAAGATCCATTCCCGCTGCAAGGGCGTAGACCTGCTCACATACCTCAACGACAGCGATCTGTATCACTGGCTTTCCCCCATCTACCCGGAAACGACCGCTACCATGGCCACCAACTGGGCAAACCTGCAGACGCTGGAAGAAGAATCCTTTATTAAGATCATCACCGGAACCGATGATCTGGACGAAAGCTTCAACGCCTTTGTTTCCGGCTGGAAGAGCCAGGGCGGAGATACGATCACCGCAGAGATCCAGGAACAGATCCAGGAATAAATTTCGGAAAGGAGCCTGGCGGCAGAAGAGAAACCGCGAATGCGATTTCTCTTCGCCCCTCGCGGCAAAGCTTTGATCCGCTGCGCTCCGGAATGGAGATTTTTATGAAAAACAGAACGAAACAGCCTGCTCATCTGAAAACAAAGCCGGCGAGATCGGGCAGCCGGCATTCCCTGTATTACCATGCCATGGTTCTTCCGGGAATGGTCTTTCTGATCCTTTTCGGTTATCTTCCCATGCTGGGCCTTGTGATGGCATTTCAGGATTTTGTTCCGGCAAAGGGATTTTTCCGCTCTGAATTTGTCGGACTGAAGCATTTTGAATATATGATTTCCCTTCCGGATATCGGAAGAGTGATCCGCAATACGCTGATCATCGCCCTGGGAAAGATCTTCCTCGGCATGCTGCTTGCCATCGTCTTTTCCATCCTTCTGAATGAGATCCGCCAGAGGACTCTGAAAAAGAGCATTCAGACCATCGTCTATCTGCCCCACTTTCTGTCCTGGGTGGTACTCGCCGCAGTCGTGACCAATCTGTTCAATCTGGACGGTCTGGTAAATCAGCTGCTGGGAGTTATCGGAATCGACAAGATCAACTTTCTCGGAAGCAACCAGGTTTTCCGGAAGCTGATCATCGGAACGGATGTCTGGAAGGAATTCGGCTATAATTCCGTGGTATACCTGGCCGCGATCACCGGGATCGACGCCGGACTGCATGAGGCTGCCGCGATCGACGGCGCATCCTGGTGGAAGCGGGTCTGGCATATTACCATTCCCGGCATGCTGCCGATCATCCTGCTCATGACGGCAATGAACCTTACCTCCGTATTGAGCGCGGGATTTGATCAGATCTACAACCTCTATTCTCCCATGGTATATGAAGTGGGAGACGTACTCGATACCTATATCTACCGGATCGGCCTTGTGGGAAGGCAGTACAGCTTCGGCGCGGCGGTAGGCCTCTGCCGTTCGGCTGTCGCGCTGATCCTTCTGGTCGGCGCAAACAGGATCACGGACAGGCTCACCGGTCAGCGGATCTATTAAAAAGGGGAGGGACAGAAAATGCTGGATACAAAAAGCACAGGTTCAAAAATCAGGAATACCGTCATTCATTGCATCACGATCCTCCTGGGACTTCTCTGTCTGTTTCCGATGCTGAACATCCTGGCGATCTCCTTCAGCGGAAGCGCCGCGGTATCCGCCAACCGGGTGGGACTTCTTCCGGTCGATTTTACCCTCTCCGCCTATCGGAGGATCCTGGAAGACGGTCAGTTCTGGCGTTCCTTCGGGATTTCCGCAATCCGGGTGATCCTTTCGCTGATCCTGAATCTGATCCTCTCCGTTCCGATGGCCTATGCCATGACCAGGACCAAGCGGGAATTCCGGGCAAGAAATATCTACATGAACCTTCTGATCTTTGCCATGCTGTTTAACGGAGGCATGATCCCCACCTTTATCGTGGTAAAAAATTTTCATCTTCTCAACACCATCTGGTCCCTGATCCTTCCGGGCGCGGTCCCCATCTTCAGCGTCATCCTGCTGATGAACTTCTTCCGGGGCGTTCCCAAGGCCCTGGAGGAAGCGGCGATCATTGACGGCGCCAACCAGCTTCAGGTCCTTCTGAGGATCATGGTGCCCTGCGCCAAGCCGTCCATAGCAACCGTCTCCCTGTTCAGCATCGTGGGGAGCTGGAACGATTTCTTCAGCGGCCTGATCTATATGCAGAAGGTAGAACAGTATCCGATCATGACGTACATTCAATCCCTGAGCATCAACCTGCAGGAGCTGGTTCAGAACTCTGCCGGAAGCTCCGCCCTGGAAAACGCCGCCGAGCTGTCAAACAGAAATCTGAACGCGGCGAAGATCATCGTAGCGGTCATCCCGCTCCTCATGATCTATCCCTTCCTCCAGAGATATCTGATCAGCGGTATCGTCATGGGATCGGTGAAGGAATAAACGAGGAGAAACGGAAAGGAAACGGAAAAAATATGGAAAATCTGGAAAGAAAATGGTGGAAAGAAGCGGTCGTATATCAGATCTATCCCAGAAGCTTCATGGACAGCGACGGAGATGGAATCGGCGACCTCAACGGGATCCTGTCAAAGCTGGATTACCTGAAGGAGCTCGGCGTGGATGTGGTCTGGCTTTCCCCGGTATATCAGTCCCCGAATGACGACAACGGATATGATATCAGCGATTATCAGGCCATCATGCAGGAATTCGGAACCATGGAAGACTTTGACCGGATGCTGAAGGGAATGCATGAACGCGGAATCCGCCTGGTGATGGATCTGGTAGTCAATCATACCTCTGACGAACATCCCTGGTTCATTGAAAGCAGAAGCTCAAAGGACAATCCCTACAGGGACTATTATTTCTGGAGAGAAGGTAAAAACGGAAAAGAGCCGAATAACTGGGGAAGCTGCTTTTCCGGCTCCGCATGGGAATACGATAAGACCACGGACATGTACTACCTGCATCTTTTTTCCAAAAAACAGCCCGACCTGAACTGGGATAATCCGGCGGTACGCAGGGATATCTTCTCCATGATGAACTGGTGGTGTGAAAAGGGCATCGATGGCTTCCGTATGGATGTGATCAGCATGATCTCCAAGGAGCCCGGACTTCCGGACGGCAAACTCTATCCCGGAGCCTCCTATGCCTTTTCCGGATGCGTGAACGGCCCCCATGTACACGAATACCTTCAGGAAATGAACCGGGAAGTACTGTCCCGCTATGATCTGATGACAGTAGGGGAATGCTCCGGCGTCACCATTGAAGAAGCCAAAAAGTACGCCAGGGCGGATGGAAAGGAACTGAACATGGTATTCCAGTTTGAGCATATGGGACTGGACGACGGAAAATACGGAAAATGGACGGACCGCCGCACAGATCTCCAGAGCTTCCGTCAGATCATGAGCAAATGGCAGACCGAACTGGAGGGCCTGGCCTGGAACAGCCTGTTTCTGGGAAATCATGACCAGCCCCGCAGCGTATCCCGCTTTGGAAACGACGCCCCGGCCTTTCGTGAAGCATGCGCCAAGATGCTGGCGACCTGCCTTCACATGATGCAGGGAACGCCCTATGTATATCAGGGCGAAGAGCTTGGCATGACCAACTGCCCCTTTGATTCCCTCGACGAGATCCGGGATATCGAAAGCATCAACGCGTTTCACGAGCTCACTTCCTCCGGAGCGGTTTCCCCGGAAGATATGATGCGCTTTATCGGCCTACGCGGAAGGGATAACGCCAGGACCCCCATGCAGTGGGACGACAGCAAAAACGCCGGCTTTACCTCCGGAACTCCCTGGATCAAAGTCAATCCCAATTATAAGGAGGTCAATGCCGCCGCAGAAAGAAAGGATCCGGATTCCGTTTTCTGCTATTATCAGAAGCTGATCGCCCTGAGAAAGCGGGAAGCGGTGATGGTATACGGCTCCTATGAGCTGCAGGAGCCGGACAGCGAAAGCCTGTATGTCTATACCAGGACCCTGGAACCGGACAGACTTCTGGTGATCTGCAGTTTTTCGGAAACGGAAACCGACTACGAAATCCCTGCAGAATTTTCAGGAGCGGAAATTCTGATCGGAAACGGGAAAAGGACATCAGCGGCGGGCCTCATCCGGCTTCAGCCCTATGAAGCCCTGGTGCTGAAACGGAAAATGAACTGATACGCCCGACTGCTGCACTGTTGAAGGCTTACAGCCTTGAAGATTTCAGATCGGATAGGGGAAGGTACTTCCCCTATCCGGATAAATGCTTTGAAAGTATTGATAAAAGACGATTCAGCTTATCCCTGTCCCCACGCTCGTATTGAGCCAGCGCCGGATACAGATATACAAATACAGCAAGGCTTCCTCTTGCGTAAAATAATCGACCAAATCAATATAAAATGGAGCCAACCGACTGAAGCCCCAGTCAATGATCATGGGTCGTCCCTGAAAACAGCGCACATGGTCGCCAACCATATCCTGTAAGTCCCCATGGGTAACCGTGACACTTGTCCCATCCCGGTACAGGTCGGCCATATCTGTCGCAAACCGCTCTGCGGTTTTCCGAAGTTTCGGCAATACCCTGGAATATTGACCGGCAAAATGATTGTCCGACGCGCATTTCTTTTCAAAATGGTCCACAGAAATTTTCGTTGTGATATGTTTCCAATACGCTTCATCTGCAGGAAGCAAGCGCGAATTTTTATCAGCAGCCCCCAAATTATCGGTATGAATATCTGCAAGTGCTGCAGCCACTTGCCTTTTCCATACAGAGACGCTGCATGGGATCTTTTCGCACGTCCGAATATCCTGCATGATAAACCATGCGGTTTGAGAAGTGTCCTGCAAATCGGAATAAGCGAAGGGAGAATGTCCTCTTTTTTGTTCCGTAAGGATCCGCATAACAATCCTCTCGGATAAATCCGCATATTTGCAAATATAACTGTTCGATTTTCCGTCTGAAAATGTGTAGTGCAGGCGCAGGAGTTTTGCACCGGAATAACCCTGCTCATCAAACCTCATAGGAGCAGAATGGACAGATTGTACCGGCCCATTCCCCAGTTGTTCGGACAGACTGTCAGCCAGTTGTAAAAAAATATCTTCCATAGGAACCCCCTGTTCCGAGTAATGCCTTCCTGTGAATCGTCCAAATTGTCACGATTCCTCCAAAAAAAGTTTGTCATACCCTGATATATTTACATCCTCTTCCCTGACCAATCTTCCTGATACTGCCGCTTTTTATCATAGCCCCAAGCACGGCCTCTACCGTAGTAGGGCTGACATCAGGCAGAATCCGACAGATTTCCATCTTTGATATGGGTGTGAGACTGTTCAGCACTGTGGCTTCCACACGGGCCTTTTTGGTTATTTTTTTCCCATGTACAACAGCAAATCTTCTGTCCAGTTCCTTATAACACATATACAAAGTGGAGAGAAAATTTTCTATAAATGGAAAATAGCTGTTTTCATTTTTTTCCCAGCCTTCAGAAGACTGCCGCAGAGCTTCATAATAATAAGCTTTATAGTTACTGATCTGTTCCTCAAAGGAGACATATTTTCCGGCATCATAGCCGTTTTTATAAAGAAGAAGCAGAGAGAGCAGGCGTGACATGCGGCCATTTCCATCCCGAAAAGGATGGATACAGAGGAAGTCCAGAATCACACAGGGGATAAGCAGCAGTTGATTGATGTTTGCATTGTTTCTGGCCGCCAGATATGCCAGCTCCAGCTGTTCCATCGCTTCCGGGGTTTCTGACGTCGGCACAGGACGAAATCGAACCCGCTGCCGTCCATTTGTATCTACCTCCAGAATCACATTGTCATCAGCTTTATACTGACCGCCATATTCATATCCTGCAATGGACATCAACATTTCATGGAGCCGCAGAATGTCACTTTGCCTGAAATCCATATATTCATATCCCATATGAATGGCATTCAGCGCATCCCTGTATCCGGCGATCTCAGCCTCATTATGATTTAAGGGAGCGCTGTTTTGATTTACGATAGCATTGATACGCTCATCGCTGGTAACGATTCCTTCGATGGCATTCGAACTTTTAACGGACTGTACTTTGGCAATAGATTCCAGCTCGGTAAAAATTCCTGCATATTCGTCTTTGCGAACTCCTGCCATTGTTTTCAGGGAAACGATACCGGAAGTCAGGTTCACCAGACTGGCAGGAAGCAGACCATTGACCAAAAAAGAATAATCAAATACCCTCATTCCATAACCTCCGTTCTTTACTGCATATAATATTATCATTTTATATGCAGTAATTCAAATATTTTAATTGCTTATCTGCATATAAAACGAAATAATATATGCAGATAATATGTTCAAAATGTGGGCTGATTATCTACCATCCCCATTACACAGCCACATACCATTTCTCCTGCGTTCTATACAGGCGCGCATATTCCCCATTCAGACGCATCAGCTCTTCATGGGTGCCTTCTTCCACCAGCCTGCCATCCTTCATGACAAATACTCTGTCCGCCAGCTTCACAGAGCCCAGGCGGTGCGTAACGATGATTGCCGTTTTCTCCTTTGCCATCTGCGCAAAACGGTCATATATTCTGGTTTCTTCGATCGGATCAATGGCGGCGGTAGGTTCATCCAGCACGATCAGTTGATGCTTTCTGAAAAATCCTCTTGCAATCGCAATGCGCTGCCATTGCCCGCCCGATAAATCAACTCCTCCAAATTCCCGGCTCAGCAGCGTTTCATAACCGGACGGGAAAATCTCACTCCCACTTTCCACACCGGCCTTTTCGCAGCATTTCTCCAGAAAATCATCTTCGTATTCTGCTTCCGTATCACTGATCGAAATATTTTCCCGCAGCGTCATCTGGTAACGGGCATATTTCTGAAACACGGCAGATATCCCTTTCTGCGCGGCCTTGAACTTCTTTTTTCCGTCATTTCCATAGGAAACGCTTCCCTGCTCCGGCGTATAAAGACCTGTAATCAACCGGATCAGCGTGCTTTTCCCGGATCCGTTCTCTCCTACGACCGCAACCGTTTCACCTGCTCTGATATGCAGGCTCACATCCGAAACCGCCCTCCTGTCCGTACCCGGATAGGTGAAGGAAACGTGATCCAGAAAGATATCCGTATCCGCAGCAATTTCGCCGCCCGTCTTTTCAGGAACCGGCATTTCCATAAAATCAAGATAATTTCTTACGGTTCCATAATTTCTGACCAGCGCTCCAAAATGTCCGTTCACCAGCTCTTCCATGAAGGAAAACATAAAACCCACCGAGGAAAAAACGGCAGCAAACATTCCCACGCTGATTTCTCTGCGCATCAGGGAAAGAAACAGGATGCCAAGCACCCCAAGATACCCCAGCAGAGATATGAATTTCATGAGAAATTCAATGGCATTCGATTTCACACTCACGGCAAAGGAAAGCTGGTTCAGCTTACCGGTTTTTTTCCGGTATAAATCATAAAATACGGCAAATGCGCCCAGATTTCTCGTCTCTTTCAAATATTCCTGAGAGGTGATGCATTTTTCATAATAATCCACTTCTCTGCGCACCGGCGCCGTATTGTCCTCCAGCTTTGCATACAATTTTGCCCGCAGAAACTGGGTGAAAACGGTTGGCAGGAATACCAGCAGCAGAGAGACCGACAGAACCGGCCTGACCGAAGAGAGGTAAACGCTCATCACCGCATAATAAGGCAGGTAATAAGTAAACACCAGAAAAATGGAGAGCACAAACCAGATGGAATTGCTTTTTCCCTGCTTCGCTTTGTTCAGAAAATCCAGCATCTGCGTGTCTTCAAATTTTTCCGGAGCGATCTTCCCCATTTTTTCATGATACTTCATGGACAGCCTGCCATCGATTCTCTGCACAAGCGCTTCCAGGAAAACATAGGTTGCTCCGTTCAGAATCTGGGAGAAAATATGTATGACCACCAGAGCTGCCAGAAGGAAAATCACCTGCCTCTGCCCGAATCCGTTGGAATAATCCGTAGCAGCGTCGAAAAAGCGCTGCGTTATCACGGTGGTCAGCCCTAAAATGATCCCATATGACGCCATTCCGCATTGTGCCCCCACAAAGGACCAGGGCACGCATCGGATGATATGGGGCGTTAATTTCATAAAGACTCTCACAATGCCGTACCGCTGAGACTTATCCCTCTTCATTCATACCACGCTTTCTGGGACTCGTACATTCCCGCATAAAGCCCTTCTTTTTCCATCAGCGATTCATGTGACCCGCATTCACACACTTTTCCATCGGCTATGACCAGTATTTCATCCGCCAGCCTCGCCGCTCCCAGACGGTGTGTGATATAAATGGTGGATTTTCCTTCGCTGATTTTCTGATACATTTCATAGACCGCGCTTTCCGCCACCGGATCAAGGGCCGCCGTCGGTTCATCCAGAATATGAATGGGCGCATGGCTCACCAGCGTCCGGGCGATCGCAATCCGCTGCCACTGTCCTCCTGAAAGATCAACCCCATCCGTTCTTGTCCTTCCAAGCGCTGTATCAAGTCCCTCCGGCAGCTGATCCACCATGTTGTCCAGTTCCACCAGATGAATCGCCTGCCCGATTTCCTTCACGGACGCGCCGCGAACATTTCCAATCCCGATACAGTCCTTCATCGGGATTTCATACCTGGCAAAATCCTGATATACGACGGAAAACATGGCCTTCCTTTCCGCCGGTGAAAAGTCCCTGAGATTTTTTCCGTCAATCAGAATTTCCCCGCTGTAAGTATCATACAGTCCTGTCAGAAGCTTTGTAATCGTCGTTTTTCCGGCACCGTTTGCGCCTACAAACGCGTATTGCTTTCCTTCCTCCAGCCGAAAGGACATCTGATTTAAAATGAGCCGGTCCGTTCCCGGATAAGCAAACGATACCCCTTTGAATTCAATGCAGGAGGGCTTCTGAATCTGCTCTGCCGGCAGTTCCAGCGCCCCCGGGGCCTCCGACAACCGGGAAAAGGCAGTAAAATCCTGCATATACTCCCTGTATCTGGACAATTCGCTCACGATATAAGCCAGCTCCCACGACATATCCTGCACCAGACCGAACACAGCCGTCGCAAGACCGATAAACATACCGATACTGACCATTTCCGCGCGCAGAGGCACAAGCAACGTCCCCACAACCATGGCGGAAATCAGCACCGTTACCAGACTGCCGCTTTTCATCTTCATGATTCGCAGGCTTTCCGCTTTGAAATGGATTCCATAGGCGGTTTTATACCTTTCATACCACCGCCTGTTCAGTTCTTTTGTGTAAGAAAAAAGAGCCCTTTCCTCCACATTTTCCCGTCCCGTTAAAACCTCCTGAAAATACCGGGCGCGCCTCGTATGCTTTTCGGCCGCTCTTGAGGTTTCATAAACACTTCTTCCGGCTTTTACCGCCATACAGAAAAGGGGAATGAAAATAAGCGTGGCCGCAAGCGCGCTCCACCAGACCTGAAAGGCCAGTACAGAAAGGATCAGCCCCACGTGAATCAGCATTTCCATCGTATACAGAAGCAGATTGAACCCTCCCCAGATCCAAATGGCAGAGTTCTTTCCGACCCGGTTAATCAGTTCTTCCGTTTCATGATTTTCCAGATGACAGTAATCCAGAGAAGCAATTTTTTTGATGACGGCAGGCTGCCAGGTTTCCGTCAGCCGGTTCAATTTCTTTTCTTTGATCAGGTTAATGACCGCTTCGCTCATATACTGATAGAAAATGATGAGAAAAATCGAAAACAGCGGCAGAAGAATGGCTGCGTTTTCCTTCTGTCCATTGAAAATGGCAAGCGCTGTATTCACGAAGGATGCTGTAGCCAGAATCTGCAGCGACGGAAGGGACCCCCGGATCACCTTGTCCATTGCTCTGATCACAACCCAAAGGCGGGAGATTTTCCAGTTGATTTTTATGTAATCCAGCAGGGTATATTTTTTACTTTCAGTTTCCAACATAACACCCCCTCTCTTTTACACAAATTATTTATTCAAAGCACGCACTGAATGCAGGGCGCATTTCTTCCATCTGACCGCGGGTCAGGCCATACTTTACGGCCAGAGAAAACATCCATCCTTTTTCCATTCGGAAACTGCCTGCCACCATAAGGCATCAGTTCCGGATCCAGACTGACAGATAACTTCATTTGTTTGAGCCATCCATTGCTGTACTCAAACGAATAGGTTTCTCCGCCCTTGATAACATTTACATAAAGCATTCCCAAAAGAATCGGTTCTTTCTGGCTGAAGTCATCATACACATATATCGTTTTCTGATTAGCAGACATGGTTCCTGCCTCCTGCACGTTTTCCTGATGCACGCTTTCTGGTAAGCAATTCCAAATCCTGCATCTTTTTACCCATTACATCATCTTTCGCCACAAGCAGCAGATCCTTATCCATATTATTCAGAGCATGTAGCACAGCGGCATAAATTCCCATGGCAACTGCCGGATTTCCAGATTCCACCTTCCACAGGGTGGAACGACTGATTCCAGCCCTCTCTGCCACAAGTTCAGCCGAAAGATTTCTCCTCAGCCTCGCAAGCTTGATCTGCTCCCCAAGCGTTTTCAATATTTTTTCTGTTGAAGGCATTATATTATAAGCTGCTTTTTTCATCTATATTCACCTGCGCTCTTTTCTCTAGTAGATATGGGGATTACTCCCCATATCCCTACACAAAACCGTACGTGCGCTATTAACGCATACGGCTTTTCACCTTATATTCCATACACTATCTGTATAGCAAACTCACTGTAATCCTTGGTTCTAGTAACGGAAATGTCCTGAGTAATCCGTTAAAGAAAGTATCCTTTGTATAGCTTCTTTTCTGGCTTCTCCGATTGAGCCACTTATACAACAGCCATTTTGTCTGCATCAGAAAGTTTTTCACTTCCCTTGTATTGTCGGTCACTCCATAATACTGATAGTGTCCCCGCAGTTTTGCATTGACCGTTTTGAATATCTGCTCCAATGGCATTGTTCGATGAGCCTTGATCCACTCTTTCATTGCCCTGATCTTGCTGCGGAATTTCTTCCTGCTGGTCTTTACCCTGCAACGGAAAAACTGCTTCTTTCCGTCCATTCCGCAATAAAACGTGAAGCCTAGAAAGTCAAAGGTTTCCGGTTTTCTTTCTCCTCTTGCTTTTCTGTTCTGCCTGGCAAACCTCCCGAATTCCAATATCTTCGTCTTTTCTTCCGCCAGTTCCAGCCCATATTTCCTGAACCGTTCTTCCAGTCTCTGCCTGAATATCTCTGCTTCATATTTGTTCTGGAAGCAACAGACAAAATCATCACAATACCGAATCAGATAACATTCGCCTTTGCATTGCCGCTTTACGATTACGTCAAACCAGTTATCCAGTACATAATGCAGATAGACATTTGCAAGTACCGGGCTGGCTCCGTTTCCCTGTGGAGTTCCCCGTTCGCTCTCCAGAAATCTGCCGTTTTCCATGACTCCCGCTTTCAGGAATTTCTCGATGATCTCCAGAAATCTTTTGTCAGATATGTCATGGGACAGCATCTTCATCAGCCATCCGTGGTCTACATGATCAAAGAACCCTCTGATATCTGCTTCCACCACATAATTCGTCTTCCGGTACTGTACCATCTCTATGATTTCCCTTACTGCCTGATGGCAGTTCCTGTTTGGCCGGAACCCGAAGCTCTCATGATAAAACTTCGGTTCATAGATCTGCTCCAGTATCTGCGCAACCGCATTTTCCACCAGTTTATCCTCATAACAGGAGATTCCCAGCGGTCTCATTTTGCCTTTTGTTTCTTTCGGAATATAGACCCGTCTTGTTGGATTCGGACGGTAGCTTCCACTTTTCATCCGCTTTACAAGCTTCGCCAGGTTTTCTTCCAGGTTCCGTTCATAATCTTCTTTTGTCACTTGATCAATTCCGTACGCTTTTCTTTTATCCATCGTTTTGTGGATTGCTTTCAAAGTGTCCTCATTGATATATGACGCAAGATTCTGAACCTTTCTGTCTGTTTTGTTTGCTTTTGCGATATTGTACTGTATTCCAGGCAACTCGTTCACCATGTTCCTCAGCTCTCTTTTGTCTGCATAGTTCCTTATCACTTGAAGCTATAAAGTGCACAGCCCTTTTCTCCATCTGCTTTCACAGACTTCTTCGATACTATGGCTGTGTCGGACTTCCTGCCATCCATTTGGATTCCTGACGCATTTCTTTGTTTTGGTTTCCATACCTTCTCCGAGGAGATGACAGGACCTCAGCTGTTCTGATAACATACTTCTCAGCAGCCTCGCCAAGCTCTCAGACTGGGGGATGCCGCCATGACCTCGCCCTGCCGGTCATGACAGTATTGTCTGCTGTGAAACAAAACACATCGACCATATCCAACCTCATAATAATTTCCCAGCTCTATCACTTCACTTTCGTTTCGGCTCTGCTGCTCCCTGTCCTACGCTTAAGCCTGACGTTACCGCTTCGGCTCCAAGGACTCGGTACAGGCGGTTGGCTGGACCTTACCTGATAGGATTTTCCTACTGTATTGTTATCAGCTTACCAGGGCTTGCAGAGTTTCCTCCGCTCGCCAGGGGAAATCAGCT
>UQVK01000030.1 GCA_900544445.1 uncultured Lachnospiraceae bacterium | reverse complement strand
TTCAGCATTTTACTGAAGCGGACGAAAATCTCCGCCGTGGCCTCCGCATCATCCACCGCTCTGTGGTGGTTTTCCAGAGAAATGCCCAGAGTTTTGGCCACCGCATCCAGGGTATGCTTCGCCTGATGGGGAAGCAGCACTCTTGCAATGCCCACCGTGTCCACATAGGTATAGTCAAAGGGAAGCGACTGTCTGGCCGCGTTCTCCCGAATAAAACTGGTGTCAAAACCCGCGTTGTGCGCCACCAGCACACAGCCCTCGCAGAAAGCGAGAAATTCCGGCAGCACCTCCTCAATGGCCGCTGCGCCCGCCACCATTTCATCGTTGATGCCGGTGAGCTTTTCGATCTCAAAAGGGATGGGCACCTGAGGGTTCACAAAGGTAGAAAACCGGTCCGTGATCTTCCCCTCGCCGTTTTCCACCTCCACTTTTACGGCGCCGATCTCGATGATCTTATTTTTCACAGGGGAAAAGCCTGTGGTTTCAATATCGAATACCACATAGCGCCCGTCCAGCGGCTGGCCCTTTCCATTTGTGACGATCTCCTTCAGATCGTCCACCAGATAGGCTTCCACGCCGTAGATCACCTTGAAGAAATCGTTCCGGTCCGGGTGCTCATCCCCGGCCTCCTGCCTTTTTTTCTTCTCCGCCTTCCACAGGTCGTCTATGAGATGATTGGCGTCCGGGAAAGCCTGCACCACGCCGTGGTCCGTGATGGCGATGGCCGGATGGCCCCACTGATAGGCCCTCTTCACGATGTCCTTCACCTCGGAAACGCCGTCCATATCGCTCATTTTTGTATGGCAGTGCAGCTCCACCCGCTTGCGGAGGCTGTGATCCTGACGGCTGTGGGTGAAATCGCTGATCTTTTTCAGTCCAACCAATGAACCGATGGTCAGTTCTCCGTCAAACCTGTCAACCATGGTCATCCCCTTCAGCTTCACGAAGGCCCCTGGCTTGATTCCTTCGCAGAGTTCCGCCACCTGGTCGTTTTTCGCAAACATTTTGATGGTGAAGGTATCCGTATAATCCGTCACATCGAAGATCAGGATGGTGCGCTCGTTCTTGATCTCCCGCTTGTCCAGCTTCAGAATGCGGCCGCGCACCGTCACCTCGCCCATCTCTCCCATGATTTCCTCCATGGGGATGGCTTCGTCCTCAAAATCTCTGCCGTAAATCACATCCGGATTGTCAGACCGCTTCGGAGAACGGTAAAAATCGCCGTCCCCGCCGCCTCTTCTCCTGGAAAAGCCGCCGGAACGCTTCCCGGCAAAACGGCCTTCCCGGCTCTCGCCGAAGCCGCTCTTCGTGAAGTCCCCCTTCGCGCTCCCCGTACCGCGCTGGCCGCCGGAAACGCCTTCTCTGCCCGCGTTTCCGCCTCCGGCTGAAGACGCTCCCGCATTCTGCGCACCGTTTTCAAAAACAGCTGCGGCCATGCCATCCATTCCGGCGGCGGCTGCATCCTGCGCCATACCTGCCAGATAGGCCTCATAGGCAGTATCCGCCATGGGGCTTTCCGGCAGTCCGCCCGGAGCGGCGGACATACCTTCCACGGAAGCACGGCCTGCCCGGGCGGACTGCGCCGCAGTCTCCGCGCGTTTTTCGTTTCCCGGAAACGGCCGGACATTGGAAGCGCCGGCACCTGCCGCCTCCCCGAAGGCGGGCTGATGCCCGCCGCTTCCCCGGTAACGGGCGGCAATCTCCGCCACCCGGCGGGAAATGAGGAGCTCATCCTCCTCACGGAACCTTCCGGCCTTCGCTTCCCTGTAATCAAAATAAACGATCAGCGGAAGGCCGCACCTCTCCCCAAAGATCTTTTCCAGAATCCGGCCCAGCTCCTCACATTTGGAACGGGCAAGCACCGTATCCTCAATCAGAAGGTGCATCCGATCCTCCTGCGGAAAGCTGATCTCCGCATTTTTGAACATATTGTATAAAAGATGGCTGTACCGGGACAGCTCCAGAAGGATGCTGTCCCGATAGACCTCAAGAAGGGTTTCCCGGTTAAACTGGGAGGAAAGGTGAAATCTCTCATAGAGCCGGACCGTGATGTTCACGCCGGGAAAGAGCTGTTTCTGAATCTCCTTCTCCACGGCGAACACATCCTCCTTTAAAATCAGACGGCTGCTCTCCAGATACACGCGCACGAAATCCTTCGCACGCGTCGCGGTCACCCGTTCCACCTGCGTCTGCGCAAACAGATCCTTTCGTTTTCCTTCCAGCTTCAGACCCGGAAACACCTCAAAAAAAGCCTTCGCCATTTCTTATTCCTTCCAGTTTAAAAGCTCCTCCCGGAGCACATTTAAGAGCTCACTCTCCGGCACCTTTCTTATGATCTGTCCCTTTTTGATCAGAAGGCCCTCGCCGATGCCGCCGGCGATTCCGATATCCGCTTCCTTCGCTTCGCCGGGGCCGTTCACCGCGCAGCCCATGACCGCCACCTTCACACCGTCCAGGGGAATGTCTGCCACCATTTTCTCCACCTGGTTGGCAAGCCCGATCAGATCGATTTTGGTTCTGCCGCAGGTGGGACAGCTCACCACCTCAATGCCGCCCTTTCTTAAACCAAGGGTGCGCAGAAGCAGCTTCGCCGTGCGCACTTCCTCCACCGGATCCCCGGTCAGGGATACCCGGATGGTGTCTCCGATGCCTTCATACAGAATGATTCCCAGGCCGACGGAGGATTTGATATTGCCGCTCCACAGGGTACCGGATTCTGTGATTCCCACATGCAGCGGGTAATCCGTCCGCTGCGCCAGGATCTCGTGCGCCTTCACGCACATGAGCACATCAGAGGATTTGATGCTGATCACCAGGTTCTCATACCCCAGCTCCTCAATCATGCGCACCTTGTCCAGCGCGCTCTCCACAATCCCTTCCGCGGTTACGCCGCCGTATTTCTCCAGAAGATTTTTCTCCAGCGAACCGCTGTTGACGCCCACACGGATGGGAATCTTTCTCTCCTTCGCCACATTCACCACGGCCGCCACATTCTCACGGGAGCCGATGTTGCCCGGATTGATGCGGATCTTGTCCGCGCCGTTTTCCATGGCGGCGATCGCCATCTTATAGTCAAAATGAATGTCAGCCACCAGCGGAATGTGGATCCTCTTCTTGATCTCCCGGACGGCCTCCGCCGCTTCCTGATTCGGCACCGTGCAGCGGATGATGTCGCAGCCCGCCTCCTCCAGCCGGAGGATCTGCGCCACGGTTCCCTCCACGTCCTCCGTACGCGTATTCGTCATGGACTGGATCAGAACCGGGCTTCCGCCGCCGATCACACGGTTTCCAATCTGAATCTTTCTCGTATGCTCTCTGTACATACCTACCCCTTCCCGCCGCCGAAGGCGACATTTTATTTGTTCTCTATAAAACAAGCGGAGCGAAAAAGCCGCTCCGCTCTTATGAATCCATGTTATGTATTGTGAAATCCTGTCAAACCGCTGCTGTCCTTATTTTTTCTGAAGGAAATCCGGAATCTTCAGCGTCTTTTCCTCCACGTTGCTTCTCAGGTTTCCCGGCCTGCGGATTCCGCTCAGTCCCTGCGTGGGCTGAGGCTGAACCGAAGGTCTCGGCTGCTGCACGGGACGGGGCTGTGAAGAAGCTGTTCCCTGCATGGAATTATAAGGCCTTGCAGCCATATTCGGCTGCACCTGCTTCACGCCGCCTACGGGAGGCTTCACGCTGAAGGAAGAACCGATTCTGTTCGTCTGCTGCTGATTTGCGGCCCTCTCCTCCAGTCCGGTGGCAATCACCGTGATCGTACAGGTATCCGGCGTGGAATCATCGTACATCGCACCGAAGATAATATTCACATCATCACCGGTAAGCTGCTGCACATAGCTCGCCGCATCGTCCGCATCATACATGGAAATATCTCCGCTGACATTGATGATCACATCCGTCGCCCCGGCAATCGTGGTCTCAAGAAGCGGGCTTTCCACTGCCATCTTGACCGCATCGGACGCCTTGTCGTCGCCCTTGCCGTGGCCAATGCCGATGTGGGCAATTCCCTTGTCCTTCATAACCGTCTGCACATCCGCAAAATCCAGATTGATGACTGCAGGCACGTTGATCAGGTCCGTAATTCCCTGTACGCCCTGCTGCAGAACCTCGTCCGCCTTCTTGAGCGCTTCCGGCATTGTGGTTCTGCGATCAACAATTTCAAGTATTTTATCATTCGGTATTACAATCAATGTGTCCACATTATTTTTCAGCCGCTCTATGCCGCCCAGAGCGTTGGTCATGCGGGTTCTGGCTTCAAAACGGAAAGGCTTCGTTACCACTCCTACGGTCAGAATGCCCATATCCTTCGCAATTCCGGCAATAACAGGAGCCGCTCCCGTTCCGGTTCCGCCTCCCATACCACAGGTTACGAACACCATATCCGCACCGGAAAGTGCATTGGTGATCTCATCCGTACTTTCCTCTGCTGCCTTCGCACCTACTTCCGGCTTCGCGCCGGCGCCAAGCCCCTTTGTCAGCTTCTCGCCGATCTGCAGCAGCTTGGGAGCCTTGCACAGCTGGAGGGCCTGCTTGTCCGTATTCACTCCGATAAATTCCACACCGTCGATTTTCTCATCGATCATTCTATTCACAGCATTATTGCCTGCTCCGCCCACACCGATCACGATGATTCTTGCGGAAGACTCAGCATCGTTTGACTTGATTTCCAGCAAAGGTATTTCCTCCTTCTGATTTTCAAATAAACTTCACAATTCATATCATATAATTATTTTTCGGATAAAGCAACCTCTTTTTTCACTTTTCTGACGTCTGAACGCTTTCCGGCGGACTTTTTCCTTTTTTTGCAAAAAATGTCTGCCATAATACGGTCAATCGTCCAGCTCGAAGGAAACATTTTCCCCGCTGCCGGAATAATTTTCGAGTCGGAAGACGCCTTTTTTCCCTTCCGCGCTGGGCAGAAGCTGCTGCAGCCTCCCCACCTTTTCCTCCATATTCTCCTCGCTCCCGAGCCTTGCCCTGACGTCCCCGAAATACAGCGTCATTTCTCCTGCGTCGTCAAAGTAGATCTTGTCCGCGCTCAGGCCGTATTTGGAAAGGATCTGGGTAATGGAAAGAATTTCCCGGAAAACATCCTGATTTTCAACCGGAAGCGCCTCGTAAAGTACCACCTGGTTAAAATCGATTCCCGTAATCTCCGGTATCCCGTCGGTTTTGGTTGCAGAGGCCTCCACCACGATGCCGTCGCGGTCAAAGTACATGTATCGATCCAGATATTCCACATAACCCGCTATGGATTTTTCATAAACGATAATCCGTATCGTATCCGGAGACAGCACATCCACATCCATAGTCTGAATGAAGGGGATGTCCTGAATGCCTTTATCCCGATATTTTAGAGACAGATAGAGAGAATTGTCTCCAAAACGCCCTCCGGTTACCATTTCAATGATTTCGTCACTGGTATAATGAAGATTCCCCTCCACATAAATATTTTCCACATGAAAATACTGCAGGATAAACAGAAAGGCCGCCGCAAAAACCGCAGCCGTCCCGGCAAAGATCGACAGAATGATAAGCCTCCTTCTGCTGCTTCTCCGTTTCAGACTTTCCAGACCGTTTTTTCCCTTTGCCGACAGGCCCCGTGTGTCGTACATGCTCCGCGCGTCCCGGCCATACGCGCCGCGCGTCCCGTAAATAACCCGGAAGCGGTTTTTTGCGGACGCCGGGGACTGCGCGCCTGTACCCATTCCTGATTTCTTTTTTGCCGTTTTTCTGTCCATATCTGTTTATCCCTTTTCCGGTTGTCTATCCATCCTGAACGCATGCTCCCAGAAACCGCAGGTCGCGGCAGATATCCTCATACCCCCTGTCCACATAGGAACGGTTTTCCACCAGAGTCTCCCCCTCCGCGCACAGACCGGCGATCACGAGTGCCGCACCGCCTCTCAGCTCCGATGCTCTGACCCGTTTTCCGGTCAGCTTCCGTCCGCCAGGCACCCGTGCCGTATCCTTCTTCACTTCAATTCCGGCCCCCATACGGTTCAGTTCCTCTACAACGCCGAACCGGCCGTTGAAAACCGTCTCCCTCATACTGCTTTCCCCCTCCGCCTGCGCCATTGCCACAAGAAGAGGAGACTGCAGATCCGTGGGAAAGGCCGGGAAGCTTCCCGTTTCCACTCCTCCCGGCGCCAGGAGCGGACCGGCGCGCTTCACCCATAAACCCTCCCGTGTCCGTCTCAGCTTCGCTCCCATCCGTCCCGCCGTTTTCTCCAGCGCATCGTTTTCGCCTTCGGGAGCTCCCTTTAAAAATGTCTCTCCACCGGCCGCAAGACAGGCACACAGGTAGGTACCCGCCACAATCCGGTCCGCAGGGATCGTATAGGTACAGGGGTGCAGACCGTTCTTCCCGCGGATCAGAAGACACCCCGGCCCTTTCTGCTCGATGGAAGCCCCGCAATGAATGAGAAAATCACAGAGCCATCCGATCTCCGGCTCCTGTGCGCAGTTTTCCAGCCAGGTTACCCCGCTGGCCGATACTGCCGCCATAATCACATTTTCTGTTGCTCCCACGCTGGGATAATCCAGTTTCAGAGAAGTTCCGCGCAGCCCGCAGGAAACGGCGGTAAGTCCTGTTCCGTCATCCTGACAGTCAGCGCCCAGCCGGGAAAGAGCCTTCACATGCAGGTCGATCGGCCGGTCCCCGATCACGCAGCCGCCCGGATGGCTGAGGGATACCTCCCCGAGCCTGCCCAGGAGAGGGCCCATCAGCATGACGGAGGAACGCATCCGGGTCACATACTCCTTCGGCAGGCGGCTGTCCGCAAGCTCCGACGCATCGATCCGGATTTCCCTTCCTTTCCTGTCCACCCGGCATCCGATGCATGCAAGGATCCGGCACATGTATTCCACATCCGCTATGCGGGGACAGTTCCTGAGTACACACACTCCCGGTACCAGAAGGGCCGCTGCCATAATCGGCAGAGCCGCATTCTTGGAGCCCTGGATCGTCACTTCACCGTACAAAGACGCGTTTCCGCGGATATAAACAGACTTCAAATGTCCACCTTCCCGGTTTTTTTCAAGATAGAACTATTCTATCCTATGCCGGGACGGGACCGCAGGTGTCTGACAGCTGCAGCACGGTCCTGTCCCTCCGCCTCTGCCCGGAGCCATACGGCTTCCGCTGCCCCGCCCCGGAATCATACGGACTTAAGCCGGATTCCTCTTGCCACGCTCAGCACCAGGCCGATCTCAATGAGCAGGAACATGACCGATGAGCCTCCGTAGCTGATGAACGGAAGCGAAATTCCCGTATTGGGAATGGTGTTTGTCACAACCGCTATGTTCAGAATCACCTGAATGGCAATATGCCCCATCACTCCGACCACCAGAAGAGCGCCGAACAGGTCCGGGGCATTGTTGGCGATGACCATGAACCGCCAGCACAGAAGAACGAACAGAAGGATGACGGCGATTCCTCCAAACAGCCCCAGTTCTTCACAGATGATGGAAAAAATCATATCGTTCTGTGCTTCCGGCAGAAATCCCAGCTTCTGAATGGACTGGCCCAGACCTTTCCCGAAAATGCCTCCGGAACCGATTGCATACAGAGACTGCAGCGTCTGGAACCCCGTTCCTGTCGCATAATCCTCCGGATTCAACCATGCCAGAATCCGGTTTCCTCTGAATGACAGATCCGAACTGTCCATCTGAACAATCACAAAGACGAGAAGCGCCGCGCCCGCAATTCCCGCGGCTCCCATGAGAAGGAAGCGCTTATATTCCGGACTGGCCACAAACAGCATCAGGAAGGCGATTCCAAAAATAATGATTGCGGAACTCATGTTATCCGTGATCTGCCAGACCATGATGCAGATCGGCACCGGAACCATGAGTACCAGCAGAAATCCCCGGAAGGATCGTATCCCCTTTCCCATCTTGCAGATAAAGCTCGCGAGGAACAGAATCATGCACAGTTTGGCGATCTCGGCGGGCTGAACGGAAACGCCCAGGTTCAGCCACCGGGTTGCGCCATTCGCCGTGATTCCCAGCGGGGTCATGACCAGCGCAATCAACACGGCGGAAACCAGATACCCTGGAAGGGCGAAAATCTCCCAGAAATGATATGGGATACGTGACACCACCATCATCGCCACCAGCCCGAGGGCCGTCGCAGCGGCCTGATGCTTCAGATAATACGCCTCGTCATAATTCAGGCTTGCCGACATCGACGCCTCATAGGAGCTGGTGGAATAGACCATGATCAGTCCGAAGCCCAGCAGAAACAGGACGATAAACAGCAGGGTATAGTCAAAGAAATATTCCGCTTGTTTTTTCCTTCTTCGGGTCTCCACTCTTTTCACCCCTTCAGATTCTTCACATACTCCTTGAACATCCTTCCCCTTACCTCATAGTTGGGAAACATGCCCCAGCTCGCACAGGCCGGAGAAAGCAAAACCGCATCTCCCGGCTCTGCGCTCTTTGCACAGATGTCCATGCATTCCTCAAAGGAATCGGCAAAAACAAAATCCGTAAAGCCATGACGGGCCGCGCAGGCCGCGATCTTTTCCCGGGTCTGGCCGATCAGCACCAGTTTTTTCACCTTACCATCAAAGGCTTCAATCCACTCATCGTACTCACTCTCTTTATCGTATCCACCGCCGATCAGCACGGTGGGCCGGTTCATCGCACGGATTCCCCGGATGGCTGCGTCCGGGTTGGTTCCCTTGGAGTCGTTGTACCAGGCCACACCGTTCACCTCGGCGACAAACTCGATCCTGTGCTCCACCGCCTGAAAGTGTCTTACCGTATTCAGTATATTCTCCATGGGTACACCAAATGCAAGGGACATGGCGATTGCCGCCATCACATTTTCCACATTATGAACGCCCAGAAGCTGCATCTCGTGGATGTTCATCACGCGTTCTTTTTCCCCGTCCGCAATTCTGAAAATCTCCTCCCCTTCCAGATACAGCCCCTCCGGCGGCTGCTCCTTTGAGGAAAACCAGACCACATGAGCCGGGCAGCGCTCTCCGATGGCTCTCGTATACGGATCGCTGTAGTTCAGAACACAGGTGTCCTCCTTCGTCTGGTTTTTCGTAATGGATTCCTTGACCGCAGCATAGTTTTCCATCGTATGATGCCGGTTCAGATGATCCGGCGTGATATTCAGGATCGCGGATACCTGCGGATGAAAATCCACCGCCGTCTCCAGCTGGAAGGAGCTGATTTCCGCCACCGTCACGCTGTCGTCCCGGGTTTTGAGGACCTCCGCCGTGATGGGATCCCCGATGTTTCCCACAACGAATACAGAATCAAAATATTCCCGCATGATCTGTCCGGTCAGCGCGGTAGTCGTGGTCTTTCCGTTGGTTCCCGTAACCGCGATCAGCCTGCCCTTCAGAAATGCATATCCAAGCTCTACCTCGCCCCAGATGGGAATTCCCTGTTCACGGATCCGGTCGGCAAAGGGCGTGTCCACAGGAACGCCAGGGCTGAATACCGCGAGGGAAACCTCCTCAAGCTCTTTCTGCGGGAGCTCTCCCACAAGAACCTTCACTCCGGTTTTATCCAAAAGGTTCTTTCTCACCGCTTCCGGATCTGTTTTCTCATTTCCATCAAACAGCACCGGATATGCCTTTACGGCAAGCAGCAGCTCTGCCGCTGCAAGCCCGCTCTTTCCCGTACCTATAATCAGAATCTTTTTTCCTTCCACGTTCATACCTCTGTTCCTGCCGCCTGCGGCGGCATTTCTTTCTATTTTCTATTTTCCGTCCGTCTCTCTCATGGTCTCAGATCGCCACCAGAGCCGCCAGACACAGAATCGCCGTCAGGATGGAGAAAACCGCCACAATACGGGTTTCCGACCAGCCGCACAGTTCAAAATGATGATGCAGAGGAGCCATACGGAAAAACCGCCTTCCTCCCGTCAGTTTGAAATATCCCACCTGAAGAATGACCGAAACCACCTCCACCAGATAGACAAAACTGATGATGGGAATGAAAAGCTGCATCCGCATCATATAAGCCGAAGCCGCCACAAAGCCGCCCAGCGCAAGGGAACCCGTATCCCCCATGAACACGCTCGCGGGGTATACATTAAACAGAAGGAACCCTAAAAGCGCTCCCGCCACCGCGCAGGCCGCCGGTTCAATCCGGGAGCCGGTGCCGATGGAAGCCGCCGCAAGGAAGGTTGCCATCATCACCGTAACGCTCGCCGCAAGCCCATCCAGACCGTCGGTGAAATTGGCCCCGTTTACCGTTCCCAGAATGATGAAAAAAGCGAGCGGAATGTTCATCCATCCCAGATCCAGCACCAGGTCCGGGAAAAAGGGAATCCTCGCTGCCAGGCCAATCTCCGCCACCTTCACGAGGTAATAAACAAACAGTCCTGTCACCACCAGCTGCGCGGAAAACTTCTGCAGCGGCGTAAGTCCCATGGACCGCCTGAATACCACCTTCAGCAGGTCGTCCAGAAATCCGATCAGTCCGAATCCCAGCGTCAGGAGCAGCACGGGCATGATCTGGGGATAGTCCTTCACATAAAACAGAGATGCCGCCACCACTGCGGACAGGATCAGAATCCCTCCCATGGTAGGCGTGCCGTTTTTTTTCAAATGGCTTCTGGGCCCTTCCCCTCTGATGGTCTGCCCAGCCTTGAGTCTCTTTAGAAAAGGGATGATCACCGGCCCCAGCGATACGCTTACGAAGAAGGATATCAGGACCGGCAGGTAAATGGATAGACTCATCTGACCTTTCCTTTCACTGCTCTGCACGCTGTACATTATAATCCAGGTTTTCCAAATAAGGAAGGATATTTTCAAAGAGCTGGCGCACCACCGGAGCAGCCACCTGCCCGCCGTAATAGGTTCCCTGTGGGTTGGTTATGATCGCCATGGCGAGAACCTTCGGATCGTCTGCCGGAGCGAAGCCCATAAAGGAAGCGATGTAGCGGCCCGTTCCTCTGGGAAGGGTCTGGCTGGTCGCGGTTTTGCCGCCCACCCGGTAGCCCTCCACATAGCCGTTGTGTCCGCCGCCGTTTTCCACCACCTGTTCCAGCATATACCGCAGCATTTCCACCGTATCCTCAGATACCACGCCTTCCTCCACCGGATATTCAAACCGGTTGGTCACGTTCCCCTGCGCGTCTACGGTCTTCACTCCGAAATGGGGTGTGACGGCATTGCCTCCGTTAATGAGGGAAGAAATTGTCGCAGCAAGACGAATTGGCGTCACCTGAAAAGACTGGCCGAAGGAAATGGTGGCAAGCTCCACCGCTCCGATGTCCTCCACTTTGTGCATAATGGTTCCCGCCTCGCCGGGCAGATCCACTCCTGTTTTTTCCAGCAGGTTGAACTGTTCAAAATAGCGGTAGTAGTTTTCTGCGCCAAGCCTCAATCCTACCGTGACGAATACCGGATTGCAGGAATTCATGGTCGCCTCCACAAAGGTCTGCGTACCATGGCCTGTCGTCTTGTGGCAGCGGATCCTCCGGTCCTCCACCATCACGTATCCCGGACAGTTGAAGGTGTCCTCCATGGTCACCACGCCTTCCTCCAGCGCGGCTGCCGCAGTGATGGTTTTGAAAACGGAACCCGGTTCGTAGGTATCGCTGATGCAGGGATTTCGCCACATCTGATTCAGGAGATCCTGCTTTTCTTCCTCCGAAAGTCCGGCAGTTTCCGTTCCCTCAGGCAGGGTAAACGGATCGTTCAGATTAAATTCCGGCACATTCACCATTGCCAGAATCTCTCCATTATCCGGCTTCATCACCAGAATGGAAACGCTCTCCGCCTCTTTGGCAGCCATCACCTGCTCCGCGAGCTGGGCGGCATACTGCTGGATGTTGAGATCCATACTGATATACAGATCGTCGCCATCCACCGGCTCCAGACGGGACTCGCCCTCTTCATCCACTTCAATTCCTCTGGCGTCCGTCACCGTCAGGATGGTGCCCGGCTCACCCTCCAGATATTCCTCATATTTCACCTCCAGGCCGACAATGCCCTGATTGTCTGCTCCAGTAAAGCCCAGCACTCTGGACGCCAGGCTGTCAAAGGGATAATAACGCTTATAATCCTCATCCACCTTCACGCCGTCCAGCTGATAGGCGCGGATCGCATCCCCGGTTTCCTTATCCACATTGCTCCTGATCCGTTCTATGGAGGAATATTTCTCCACACGCTCCCTGACATACGCTTCCTCCAGCTCAAGCTCCTTTGACAGAACTTCTACCACCGCTTCCGGATCCGTGATCTGATTGTGTATGACGGAAACCGTACATACCGTCCGGTTATCCGCCAGCACATTTCCGGCCGCATCCAGAATTCTGCCCCGTTTTGCCTTAATGCTTCTTTCCCTTTGATGCAGCTCATCCGCTGCTTCCGAGTAATATGCGGAACTGTACACCATCAGATATACCAGCCTTCCGGCCAGTCCGAGAAAGGCTGCAAAACAGATCATAAAAGCCGCAAACGTCTTCTTCCTGTGGAAAGTTTTATGCTTCTCCTCCATTGGAAAACCTCATAAAGCGGTATTACTATAATTTATTACCGGATTTATGAGGTTATTCGCTTTTGTCTTCTCTTTCACCGGCAGTCCGGCCGGCAAATTCCATGCTGTCAAATGCTGCGGAACACGTCAGAAGGGGGAGTCCCCCTCATCCGTCTCACCCAGAGGGAGATTCGATTCCGGAAGATTCAGTTCCACATTTCCAATCACTTCTCCGGTATCCGGATCCACCTTCGTGCCATCAGGAAGCACGCCCTCTCCGGTATCCGGGTCAATCGTGATATCGTCCATGGTATAGCCGCCGTTGTCCACCGGTTCCTCTGACGTTCCGGTTCCATCCGCGCCGCCGCTGTCCGCGCCGCTCTCTCCTGCGGCACCCGTTTCCGTGCCGTCCGTGCCCGTCGGATCTGTGTCTGTCGTTTCTCCGGAACCTTCCGCATCATTTCCGCTCACGTCGTTGCCACTCACATCGTTTCCGCTCACCAGCGCCTGCTTATAAGCAATCTGTGCTTCCTCAAGCTCCTGCTGTTCTTCCTCGCTCAGCTCTTCGGTCATGAAAATATCCAGATAAGGAAGTACTTCGGTCAGAATGCTTCTTACAATTCTCGTAGCAAATTTCGCGTCGTCCTGGTTTTCCGCGTTCGGCCGGTCCACCACCACATAGATTGCAATTTCCGGATCGTCCGCCGGCGCATATCCCATAAAGGAAACCACGTATTCATTGTTGCCTCTGGGCTGGGTTTCCGCGGTCCCCGTTTTTCCGCCGATCAGATAGCCGGCAGGCCTTGCCGTATGTCCCGTTCCGTTTTCTCCGATCACCACCTGCAGGCAGTAATCCCGGATCTTTTCGGAAGTTTCCTCGGAAACCACCTGTTTCAAAAGCCTCGGCTCAATGTTTCTCACCACAGAACCGTCTGAGGACGTGATCTGACTCACCATATGGGGTTCATAATAATAGCCGCCGTTAATCAGTGCGCAGAAGCCCGTAATCATCTGGATCATCGTCACATTGAAGCCTTGTCCGAAGGTGGTTGTCGCAAGCTCCGTGGGGCCCATGGTATCCTCCGTGAACACCAGAGAAGCTGTCCTTGCCTCCCCTGCCAGATCGATATTGGTTTTCAGTCCAAAATTGAAATCCTCCAGATATTTCAGAAGGGTGGTTTCACCGATGGTCTGTCCCATCTTCATCAATGCCACGTTACAGGAACGTTCGATGGCCTGGGAAATCGTCAGCACACCGTCGCCATATACATTATGACATTTGATGGGTTTCTCCCCGGCCACCACCGTCAGGCTTCCGGTACATTCATAGGTTTCGTTTCCGCTCAGCGCTCCGCTCTCCAGCCCTGCCGCCGCCGTGAAGGGCTTTATGGTAGAGCCTGGCTCATAGGTATTGGAAATGCAGTAATTTCTCCAGAGATAATTCAGCTGGCGGTAAAGGGTATCGTCATCCATCTCTGAAAGCGAAGCCTCATTGATAACCTCCTCCAGTACCGTACCGTCCGCATCCACCATATTCTGACCGATCAGCGCATCCGTATTTCTCGGATCATTCAGGTCAAAATTGGGATAGCTCGCCATGGCCAGGACTTCGCCGCTGTCCACATCCATGATGACGCAGCCCATATTCCGCGCTCCGTTTCCTTCCCGGACCGCGTCCTTATAGGTATCATTGAATTCCTGAAGCTTGTCTTCCACGATGCTCTGGATGTTCACATCCAGCGTACTCACCAGATTATAGCCGTCAACAGCGGCCTTCGTCGTCCGCTCCAGATTGGAATCATCGTTCATATAGCCGTATTCCCGGCCGTTGGTACCGCTCAGTTCATCGTTATAGTATTCCTCCAGCCCGTAGCTTCCCACGTTATCGCTGCTGGTAAAACCGATCACATCGCTGGCCAGGGTACCCAGCGGGTAGTTTCTCTTATACTCCTCCTCAAACCAAACGCCCTGGATATATCTTCCCGTTTCCTCATCGGCCTCCAGCTCCTGAAAGGGAGCGATCTCGTCATAGGTGAGCTGCTTTGCCAGCACATAGTACTGAGAATCCGGGTTCGCCTCATTATAGCTTCTGATCTCGCTCTCGTCCACGCCAAAGCACTGAACCAGAGCGGAAATGGTGGCATCCACATATTCCTCTTTTTCATTCATCAGCTTGCAGTCGAGGACCAGATTATATACCTTCTCGCTCACCGCCAGTTTCGTTCCCTTGCGGTCCGTGATTTCCCCCCGCTTATAGGGAATGGTCCGGCTGGAGTACTGCTGCTGGGACAAAACCTGCTTTTCGTACTGTTCCCCGTTGTCTCTGTTGATCAGGATCAGGCGGGCGCCTAATCCGGTAAAAGCCAGCAGCACGCAAAGATACAGTACCACCAGCTTTTTCTGCATTTTCGTTGTAAATCTGTTGTTACGCTTATCTTTTCTTTCTCTGTCCAAAATGCTCCTCCGAACCGGGTTATTCGTCGATGTCCGTGACCTGTCTTACATAATCGTTCCCCTCGTCCGGTACGGTCACAATCTGATCCTCATCCGGATACACCATGCCAAGTTCCGTGATGGCGATTCTGCGGATCTCATCCAGATCCACGGAGCTTTCAATTCTGCTGTACTCCTCATCATTCGCCGTCTTCATGCTGTTTAACGTGCTCTCCATCGTCGCAATGCGTTTTACGCTCGCCGTGATTTCCGACTGCAGGCGGATGTAGCCGATCAGGATAAAACCTGCCACCAGCAGAGACGCAGTCAGGAACAGGACATAGCCAAAATTCATATAAATCGCTCTGTCCCGGTTCTTCTTCACCGCATGATTCAGCTCCCTCGGGCTGCGGGGCTTCTGAAGCTCCGTTACCACATCAAGCTGCCTTGCCGTATTTCCGTCGGTCATCCTGCCATAGGCACTGCGCCCTCCGGTTCTTTCATATTCTCTTCTTCCGGTTCTTCCATATCCGCTTCTCTGTGCTCTTTGTGCGTTTTGTGCCATGGCTATTCTCCCTGCTTTTCAAAAATTCTCAGCTTCGCGCTCTTTGAACGCGGGTTTTCCTCCATTTCCTTTTCCGTGGGAAGGATGGGCTTTCTGGTGACCACCCTGCCCACAGGCTTTTTCCCGCATACACAGACCGGGAAATCCGGCGGACAGGTGCAGGGATTTTCATTCCTGCGGAACGCCGTCTTCACGATCCGGTCCTCCAGGGAATGGAAGGTGATGATGCAGATCCTTCCCCCCGGGTTCAAAAGCCCGATCAGACCATCTATGGAATTCTTCAAAACCTCCAGTTCCCGGTTGCATTCAATGCGCAGTGCCTGAAACGTCCGTTTTGAAGGATGTCCGCCCTTCTTCTGTATTTTTGCCGGTATCGCCGCGCTGATCAGTTCATTCAGCTGGCCCGTCGTCTCAATGGGTTCCTTCTGCCTCGCCTGCACGATATGCTTGGCGATGTTCTTTGCGAACTGCTCCTCGCCATAATCCCGGATAACCTGATAAAGCGCACTTTCCGGATAGTCGTTCACGATGTCTCTGGCCGTGAGCGTCTGCCGCTTGTCCATCCGCATGTCAAGAGGCGCATCATAGCGGTAGGAAAAGCCCCTTTCCGCATTGTCCAGCTGCCAGGAAGATACTCCCAGATCCAGAACGATGCCATCCACGCCATTAACCCCATACGTTCTCACAGCCTCCGCCGCATTGCAGTAGTTATCCCGAATGAGCGTAAAACGCTTTCCCTCTTCTCCGAATTCGGAAAGTCGTTTTCCGGTCGCGGCCAGAGCCTCCTCATCCTGATCGATTCCAATCAGGCAGCCGCCCTTTAAGCGCTTCAGGATCTCACTGCTGTGGCCTCCTCCGCCCAGCGTGCCATCCAGATAGATTCCATCCGGCTTTACCTTCAGTCCTTCAATTGTCTCCTCCAGCAGTACCGATCTGTGCCTGAATTCCATCCCGGCCGCATCCTTTCCGCATCAGATTCCCAGCCCAAGCTCGGACATACGCTCCGCGATATCCTCCATGGCTTCCTCTTCATCCTCCTGCAGGGCTTCCCACTTCTGACGGCTCCAGATCTCAATGCGGCTGGCTACGCCAACCATGACCACATCCTTCTGAAGTCCGGCAAATTCCCGGAGATTGCCGGGAATCAGGATTCTTCCCTGCTTGTCCACCTCCACCTGGGCAGCTCCCGCCAGAAAGAATCTGGCGAACTGACGGTTGTCCTTCCTGCTTAGCGGAAGGGCCTTCAGCTTCTCCTCAAAGGCGTTCCATTCCTGATTGTCATAAACGAACAGGCAGCCATCCAATCCCTTCGTAATCACAAATTCTTCTCCGAGACTCTCTCTGAATTTGGAGGGTATGATCAGCCTGCCTTTCGCATCGATTGTATGATTGTACTCACCCATAAACATGACAATCACCGCCCTGAAAAAGCAGCAAAATGGAAAACGATCCACCAAAGCCGCCACCTGCGGGAAATATCTCCCACTTTGAACCACTTCGAACCACTTTCCGCCACTTTTATATTGATTTTAGTATAAGTCAGTACATTTTGCAAGTAAAAACAGAGGATTGGCCAAAAAAAGAAAGCCTTTCCCATACACCGGTATGGAAAAAAGCTTTCTTCTTCAGGTATTTCTTTCTGTAGTTTTGACTGTCTGTTATCCGTTATACGTTAAACCGGAAGAGGATCGTATCCCCGTCCTGAACCACATAGTCCTTTCCTTCCATGCGGACAAGGCCTTTTTCTCTCGCGGCGGCAAGGGAGCCCTGCTCCAGCAGGTCCTTATAGTTTACCACCTCTGCCTTGATGAAGCCGCGTTCAAAATCGCTGTGGATCTTACCGGCCGCCTGGGGCGCTTTGGTTCCGATTTTGATAGTCCAGGCCCTCGTTTCATCCTCTCCGGAGGTCAAAAAGCTGATCAGTCCCAGCAGATGGTAGCTGGCCTTCACCAGCTTGTCAAGGCCCGACTCCTTCAGGCCAAGATCCTCCAGGAACATGGCCTTCTCATCGTCGTCCAGCTCGGAAATCTCCTCCTCGATCTGGGCGCAGATGACGAATACCTCGCTGCCGTTCTCCGCAGCGTATTTCCTGACGGCCTGCACGCCCGGATTGGAAGCGCCGTCGTCGGCCAGGTCATCCTCTCCCACATTCGCCGCATAGATCACCGGCTTCGCGGTCAGCAGATTCAGGGAGGAGAAAATGGCTTCCTCATCCTCATCCGCAGGCTCGAATCTCGCCGCCAGCGCGCCGGTCTCCAGAAGCTCCTTCACGCGCTGCAGAAGATCCGCCTCCTTCGCCAGCGTCTTATCCATTCTGGCCTGCTTGCCTACCTTGGCGATCCTTCTTTCCAGAATCTCAATATCGGAGAAAATCAGCTCCAGATTGATCGTCTCGATATCCCGGAGCGGATCGATGCTTCCGTCCACATGCACCACGTTGGGGTCTTCAAAGCAGCGCACCACATGAACGATGGCGTCCACCTCACGGATGTTGCTCAAAAACTGATTGCCGAGTCCCTCTCCCTTGGATGCGCCCTTGACCAGACCGGCGATATCCACGAACTCGATCACCGCGGGCGTCACCTTTTTGGAGTGATACATATCTCCGAGAAGCTTCAGCCGCTCGTCCGGAACGGACACGATTCCCACATTGGGATCGATGGTGCAGAACGGATAATTCGCAGATTCCGCTCCCGCTTTGGTCAGTGAATTGAATAATGTGCTCTTGCCCACGTTCGGCAGGCCGACGATACCTAATTTCATAGTCTGTTCTGTCTCCTTTATCTGTCAGTGTTTCCTGGCGTTCAGTATTTTCTCCTGTCCTTCAGTTCCCCGTAGAGCTGGCAGTAATTCTCATATCTGCTCCTGCTGATCTCTCCTTGCAGCAGGGCTTCCTTCACGCCGCAGTCCGGCTCATTGATGTGGGCGCAGCCCGTGAAACGGCACTGCGGCTCCCATTTCCGGAATTCCGGGAAATAATCTCCCAGCTCTTCTTTTTCCATATCAAAAAGCTCGATGGAGCTGAAACCCGGTGTATCCACAATCCAGGTTCCCCGGCGGATGCGGATCAGCTCCGAATGTCTGGTGGTATGTCTCCCTCTCTCGATTCTGCTGATCTCTCCCGTCTGCATGGATACGCCATCCTGCAGCTCGTTGATGAGGGAGGATTTTCCAACACCGCTGGGGCCTGCCACCGTCGTGGTTCTGCCCTCCAGAAGTGCCTGAAGTTCCGGCATGCCCTCCCCTGTCACTGCGCTGGTAAAGACCACCGGGTAGCCGGAAGTCCGGTAGCTGTCGAAAAGGACGGCGCAGGTCTTCTCATCCGCCAGATCCTTTTTATTAAAGCAGATGCAGCAGGCAATCCCCTGCTGCTCCATGGTCACGAGGAAACGGTCCATCAGATTCAGATTCGGCTGGGGACTAACCGCCGCCATGATAATAAGCGCCTGATCCACATTGGCCACCGCAGGGCGGATGAGTGCGCTGCTGCGCGGCAGAATCCGGCTCACATTGCCTTCCTTCTCTTCCTCGCTCGTGATGTCAAATTCCACATAATCGCCGGGAAGGGGCTTTTTCCCATCCTTCCGGAAAATCCCCTTCGCCCGGCATTCGTACAGGCCGTTCACAGGCCCACGGTCCGCCATCCGTAACGTCCCGTCCGCTTCCGAAGGATCGGGCGCCACATAATAAAACCCTGCAATTCCTCTGATTATTCTTCCTCTCATGTTCCAGAATCGTTCCTGATAAATGTGACTGCTCTGTTGATGGTTCTCTGCTCCGAGGTTCCCGGCACGGTGGTCACCTCCCCCGTCGTGGGATCAGTCACCGTCGTCGCGTCCGTGGTAACGGTGTAAATCAGAGTCAGGGTGCCGGTGGGCTCGCTGATGTTCAGGAGGTTTACCGGCAGAGGGAAGGACGTGGTCGCCGTACGGTAGATCTCCGTTCCGCTGGCCGTGGTAAGCACGATCACGCACTGGGTTCCTTCCACATACGCAGGATCCTCAACGGCGGGACTTTCAATATTTTCCACATACATATAAGTGGCTGCAGGGCCGGTGCTCACATAAATGTCAATCGAAGTTCCGGGATCCACCTCTGTCCCGATGGAATAACTCAGGCTGATTACCCTGCCCACCATCGTCTCGTCATCGTCGCTGACCTCCTCCACGTTGCGCACGGTCAGTCCCGCCGCTTCCAGCGTGGCCTTTGCCTCATCCGGAAGCATGCCGAGCACATCCGGAACCGCAACCTTGCTCTCCTGAGGTCCCTGGCTGATGGTGATGGTCACCGTACTTCCCCGTTCCGCCCTCGTTCCGCCTTCCGGACTCTGGCTCATGACATTTCCTTCCGCAACGGTATCCGAATATCCTTCGTTACGCTCCGTCTGGAAGCCATCCGCCTCCAGTTCGGATACCGCTTCGGCCAGACTCTTGTCATACACATCCGGGACCGTAACGCCCCCTTCTGTTCCACTGACGGTAAGCGTAACCGCATCCCCCTGGGAAAGGCGGGTTCCTGTTTCCACACTGGCGCTGATCACAACGCCTTCCTCCACATCGCCGTTTTCCTCATAGACGACGGAAATATTCAGATCCAGGCCCAGGTCCTCAAGGGCTTTTGTGGCATCCTCCTCCGTCATTCCGGCAACCGCAATCATCTGTGTGCCGCCTTCCTGACTGGAGGAAGGGAAGCGGAAAATGCCGATGGCACGTCCCACCAGAAAAATGATGATACATCCGATGAGGACAGCGCCCGCCACCGCAAGAATCGTGGTGAAGCGTTCCATTCTGGATTCGTACTCTTCCTCTTCTTCCTCATCCAGTATCTCATTTTCAAAATCCGTCCTTTTTTTCTTTCCTCCTTTTGCCGGCTGCTCCGGAGGCTTTGCGGAATTCTTCTTCAGGCGGATTTCTTCCGTATGGGAGCTTTTCTTATACTGTTTTTTGATCTGGTTCATATCGTCCCGGCTGACCTTGCGGGTGGCCGCGTTTGACTCCGTGTCGATGACCTTTACAAAATCCTCGTCGGGCGTAACCAGTGACTTCTTCAGATCCTCAATCAGTGCGCCCACGCTCTGGTAGCGTCTGTCAGGGCTTTTCTGCGTGCTCTTTAACACGATCTGCTCCACGCTCACCGGTATCTCCGGGACAAAATCCCGGGGAGAGGGCATGGGTTCCTGGATCTGCTTGATGGCGATGGCTACTGTGGTATCCCCGTTAAAGGGCACGCGTCCGGTGAGCATTTCAAACAGCGTAATGCCCATGGAATAAATATCGCTTCTCTCATCGCTGTAACCGCCTCTGGCCTGTTCGGGCGAGGTATAATGAACGCTTCCCATCACATTGGAGGTGATGGTATTGCTGGTCGCTGCCTTTGCGATGCCAAAATCCGTTACCTTGACTTTTCCTTCTTTTGAAATAATGATGTTCTGAGGCTTGATGTCCCGATGTATGATATGATTGTTATGCGCCGCCTCAAGGCCCATGCATGCCTGGATGGCGATGCTGACCGCTTCTTTTACGGAAAGACGTGCTTTTTTCTCAATGTATTTTTTCAGGGTGATTCCTTCTACCAGTTCCATCACGATATAATGGACGCCGTTTTCCTCTCCCACATCATACACATTCACGATGTTGGGGTGCATCAGGCTTGCTGCGGCCTGCGCTTCCACCCTGAACTTGGATACGAAGTTCGTATTTTCGCTGAATTCCTGCTTCAGCACCTTAACCGCGACAAAGCGGTTCAGCTTATGGTCTTTTGCCTTGTAGACATCCGACATCCCTCCGGTGCCTATTTTTTCCAGGATCTCGTATCTGTCTCCCAGCATCATTCCAATTTTAATCATTCCATTCCTCCAGCAAAAGTTCCTGCCATTTATGTGAACGGGTCAATCACGATGACCGCGATATTATCCCTGCCGCCATTGTCGTTTGCCGCCTTTACCAGCTTTTCGGCCGCGCTGCGGACATCCTTCTTTTTGTCAATGATCCTTCTGATCTGTTCATCCTCCAGCATGTCGGTAAGTCCGTCGGAGCACAGGAGCACCCTGTCTCCGGGATGAAGCATCTTTCTGAAACAGTCCACCTGCAGCTCCTGCTCCAGGCCGACGGCACGTGTGATAATGTTCTTATTTGGATGAACCCGGGCTTCTTCCTTATTGATTCCTCCATATTTTACCATTTCCTGGACGAGGGAATGATCCTCCGTCACCTGCTCGATCGAATCCTCATGGATCACATACAGCCTGCTGTCTCCCACATTTGCGGCAATCAGTTCGCCTTTTTCCAGGCAGGCTGCAACCACGGTGGTACCCATTCCGGAGAAGCGTTCATCTTCTCCCGCCCGGTGTGCGATCACCTCGTTTGCACGGCGGATCGCGCGGGTGAGAATCTCCCTCGCATCTTTATCCGGGCAAATCTCAACCTCCTTCAGAATCGTTTCCACCGCACAGCTGGAAGCATATCCTCCGGCCTTATGTCCGCCCATCCCGTCCGCGACGAGAAAAATATTCGGCAGATTTCCGACCGGCTCCAGGGAAGCGTACAGATGATCCTGATTCATTTGTCTCTTTTTCCCGATATCCGTTAAGGAAAACGCTTTCACTCCGTTAAACCGCACCTTTCTTCAGCGATATGACGGCGGCGCAGCTGACCGCAGGCCCCGTCGATATCCCTGCCCATTTCCCTTCTTATAGTAACATTTATTCCATTTTTTTCAAGCTTAATTTTGAATGCTTCAATCTGAGAACGCGCTGACTGCCTGTAAGTCCGCTCCCTGATGGGGTTGACGGGAATCAGATTGATATGGGCAGAAAGCGGTTTCGCAAGGGCCGTCAGCCGTTCCGCGTCTTCCATGGCATCATTCACGCCGCCCACCAGAGCGTACTCGAAGGTCATCCTTCTTCCGGTCTGTTCAAAATAGTATGCGCATGCCTCCATCAGCTCATCCAGCCGCCATTTCAGCGCCACAGGCATCAGCTCCCGTCGCTTTTCATCCGTGGCCGCATGAAGGGACAGAGCCAGGGTGATGGCCAGATGTTCCTCCGCGAGGCGCCGCATCTGGGGCACCAGTCCGCAGGTGGAGACGGTCACGTTCCTCTGGCTGATGTGCAGGCCGTTTTCATCGGTGAGAAGCCGGATAAAGCGGAGCAGATTCTCATAATTGTCCAGCGGCTCTCCGGTTCCCATCACCACCACGTTGGAAACACGCTCTCCGGTGACGCGGGTGATGGCATATATCTGATCCAGCATCTCTGAAGGGAGAAGGTTTCTCTCCCAGCCGTCCAGCGTGGAGGCGCAGAAGCGGCAGCCCATTTTGCAGCCCACCTGGGAGGAAATGCAGACGGAGTTGCCGTGCTTATACTTCATCCAGACGCTCTCCACCAGATTGCCGTCCGGAAGGGCGAAGAGAAATTTTCTGGTTCCGTCGATTCCGGACTGCTGCATGTCAACCAGCTTCAGGGAAGTCAGCGGATATTTTTCCACCAGCTTTTCCCGAAAGGCGGCGGAAAGGTTGGTCATCTGCCCGTAATCCTCCGCCAGCTTTCTGTGCATCCAGTCATAGAGCTGGGCAGCCCGGAAGGGCTTCTCCCCTTCTTCGGCAACCATGGTTTTCAGTTCTTCCAATGTCATGGATTTGATATCCATCCGGTCATTCCTTCCTGTTGTGAATCTCTTCCTGTTTTCTCCGAAAGCATGCGATGAAAAAGCCGTCCGTTCCGTTCTCCCCAGGCAGAAAACGGACGCAGCCCTCCGGCTCCCCTTCCCTGCAGGAAGCGGGAAGCGATGCAGCCGGCTCCTTTGGAACAAAGGGAAACTGCTGGTGAAACCAGGCCGCCATGTTTTCGTTTTCCTCCCGGTTAAGGGTACACGTGCTGTAAAGAAGCAGGCCGCCGGGCTTCACATATTTCCATACGGTACCGAGAATCTCTCTCTGCAGAGCGGCCACCCCGGAAAGGCTTTCCGGGCTTACCCGGTAACGGATGTCCGCCTTTCTGCCCATCACGCCAAGACCGGAGCAGGGCAGGTCTGCAAGCACCACGTCCGCCCGTTCCAGGATGGTTTCATCCAGCTCTCTCGCATCCCACACCTGGGCATGAAGATTGGAAAGACGCAGCCTTGCGGCATTGTCCCTTATGTAGGAGATCTTCCCTTCCGTCAGGTCGCGGGCAAGAACCGTTCCCGTTCCCTCCAGAAGCGCCGCCGCCTGACAGGCCTTGCCGCCGGGCGCGGCGCAGACGTCCAGAACGAACAGATCCTCTGCCGCTTCAGCCGGACCGGCCCCGGCTTCCTGCCTTCGAAGCCGGACCAGCTCGCGGATCCCCGCGCATTCCACCGCCATCATGCTGGCCGCGTCCTGCACGGCGAAGGCGCCTTCCGCAAAGCCCGGCAGGGAGGCTACGCCCTCCGCGCCCTCCAGCATATAGACCAGCCTTTTCTCAGACGGCTCTTCTCCGAAAAGGGGATGGGAAACCGGCATGCAGCCCTGCTCCCGAAATGCCTGCAGAAGGCTCTCCCGCTCTTTCTCCGAAAGCCGCTCCGACAGCCGGATGGTCAGGGGGCGTTTTTCCAGAAGGGCCTCCAGCATGGATTCCGTCTTTTCCATCCCATACTCTTCCATCCAGCTGCGCACAATCCATTCCGGCATGGAATAGCGGACGGAAAGGAAACGGACCGGCTCCTTTTCCCGATCCGGCCAGGCAAGGGCATTTTTCTGAGAACAGAGCTTCCTGAGCACGCCGTTCACAAAGCCGGAAAGCTGAGCGAAGCGGCGCTTTTGGGCAAGCTTCACCGCTTCGTTGCAGGCAGCGGAATCCGGCACGCCGTCCATGAACAGGATCTGATAAGCCCCCATGCGCAGAACACAGCGGATCAGAGGCTTCATCTTCCGCACGGGAAGGCTGGAAAACTGCTCCAGTATATAGTCCAGCTGAAGCTGACGCTCTGTCACGCCGTCCACAAGGCGTTTTAAGAAAGCCTTATCCCGGCCGTTCAGATAATCATATTTGTCCAATGTGTTTTTTAAGAGGGTATTTTCATACTCCGTTCCCCGCTCCGCTTCCAGGAGCAGATCCAGGGCCAGCGCCCTCATATCCATCGTCTTTGGGCTTCCGTTCCGTGCATCCATCTCTGATCCGCCTTTCCTCTGTCGTTTTCCCAGCTTTGCCGCCGCAAAGGGCAGCCCGGCCGGACGTTTTTCCCGAATCAGTCGTCCCGCCTTCTTCCGCCTGCCAGCAGCCACAGCCGCAGCAGCTGAAGTACGCTGGAGGCTGCCGCAGCCACATAGGTGAGCGCCGCCGCGCTGAGCACCTTTCTCACCAGCCCCGTCTCCTGCTCACTGAGGATATGGAAGCTTCCCAGCATCCGAAGCGCCCGTCCGGAGGCATTGTATTCCACCGGCAGGGTCACGATCTGAAACAGCACCGAGATCGCAAACACCCACACGCCGATCATGGCAAGGGTGCTGTTCAGGCCCAGAATCAGGCCCAGAATCACCAGCGGAATGCCCAGCCTGCAGCCCAGGTTGGCCGCTGGTACCAGAGCGGTGCGGACGCGCAGGGGCGCGTAGCCCTCCTTATCCTGCACCGCATGTCCGCACTCGTGGGCAGCCACGCCGATGGCAGCCACGCTTGTCGATGCGAAGGTGGCATCCGACAGGCGCAGCACCTTGGCGGACGGATCGTAATGATCCGTCAGATTTCCCCGCACATGCTCAATGCGCACATTGGTCAGCCCGTTATAATCCAGAATTCTTCTGGCGGCCTCCGCGCCGGTCATTCCCGTCATGCTGCGCACCCGGGAATATTTGGAATAGGTGCTGTTCACCCGGCTGCTCGCCCAGATCGACAGAATCGCGCCGATGATGACCAGTATATAGGTGGGGTCAAAATAGTAACCGTATCCGTATCCTAACATCCTAACAGTTCTCCTTTTTCCATCCTGCAGCCAAGCAGAAAGTCCTTCACCTTCATCCGTTTCTTGCCTTCCAGCTGAAGCTGCGTCACTTTCAGAATACCCTTTCCGGTATTCACATATACGGCATCCTTCTCCACCCGCTCAATGCTTCCGGGCTGTCCGTCCGTCTCTTCCAAAAGAGGAGCGGCCTCCCAGATTTTCAATGTTTTTCCCTTATAAGAAGTATAGGCGCTGGGCCAAGGATACAGCCCCCGGATCAGCCGGTCGATTTCCGCCGCAGAACGGGAAAAATCGATCCGTCCCATGGCCTTGTCGATCATGGAAACATAGCTGCTTTCCGCCTCGTTCTGGGGAATGGCCTTCAGCTCTCCCCGCTCCAGAAGCCCAAGCGCTTCCACGATCGCTTCCCCTCCCGCCATTTCCAGCTTGTCCGACAGGCTTTCCGCCGTGTCGGAAGGCAGGATGGGAACCTCTTTTTTCAAAAGCATATCTCCCGTATCGATTCCGGCGTCCATCTGCATGATGGTCACGCCCGTCTTTTCTTCCCCGTTGATGATGCACCACTGAATGGGCGCGGATCCCCGGTATGCGGGAAGCAGGGAAGCGTGAACGTTGATGCAGCCATATTTCGGCATATCCAGAATCTCCTGGGAGAGGATCTGTCCGAAGGCGGCCACCACGAAAACCTCCGCGTCAAATTCCTTCAGCTTTTCCACCGCCTCCGGCTTCCGGATACGGACCGGCTGAAACACCTCAATGCCCTTCTGAAGCGCATATTCCTTCACCGGAGACATCTGCAGCGCCTTGCTTCTGCCTTTGGGCTTATCCGGCTGGGTCACCACGGCGGAAATCTCATGTCCCGCTTCATACAGCGACTTCAGCACACCCGCCGCAAGCTTTGGCGTTCCCATAAAAACGATTTTCACATTTACCACCTCCATAACTCTGGAAGAATGGCCCGAAGGGCCATTCTTCGGCATGAAACTTAGAAACTCTTAGGCGGCGTCTTCTGACGCCTTAGAGTTTCTTTTCATGCTTCCTCCTCGACATCTGCCAGCTCGCCCTCCACCTTTTCCACATACAGATGGCCGTCCAGGTGATCGATTTCATGGCAGAAGGCCCTGGCGAGAAGCTCTGTTCCCTCCAGTTCAATGGGGTTCATGTCCCGGTCATAGGCCTTGACCTTTACATAATTGGGTCTGGTTACAACGCCGCTCTTTCCGGGAACGGAGAGGCATCCCTCGCCGCCGGTCTGCTCTCCGCTGGTTTCCATGATGCGGGGATTGATGAGCACGATGGGGTCTTCTCCGGTCACATCAATGACCACGATGCGCTTGAGCACGCCCACCTGGGGAGCAGCAAGTCCCACGCCGTTGGCCTCATACATGGTCTCAAACATATCGTCGATGAGTTCTTGTGTGCGGGGCGTCATCTCCTTTACTTCCTTGCAGACCTTCTCCAGAATGGGATCTCCGATTGTTCTGATATTTCTGATTGCCATGGCTTATTCCTCCGTTGCATTTTTATCTGTATCTCTAAAACGGGTTCATCGGGTCAAAATCGAACTGTACCGTCTTCCCTCTCCCGTCTCTGTCTTCCTGTTCCTTCAGCTTTTTTTCCATCCGGTCCTTGATCCGGATGAGCAGATCGTAATCCGGGCTTTTGATGTAGATCACGAAGCGGAACACGTCGTTGATCTTCCCGATAGAGGCAGGCGCCGGACCGATGAGAAAGCTTCCCTCCGGGAGGTCACCCGCCAGCAGGGAAAGCCGCTTCGCCAGCGCCGCTCCTGCCGCTTCCTCCGACGCGCCGATCTGGACGGCCAGAATGTGAGCGGCGGGGGGATAGGCCAACAGCCTGCGGTACATGATCTCTTCCTCATAAAAGCCCTCATAGTCCTGGGCCGCCGCATGGACGATGCTGTAATGCTCCGGCTGGTAGGTCTGAATCACCACCTCGCCGGGCCTGCTGCCACGGCCCGCCCGGCCTGCCGCCTGGGTCAGAAGCTGGAAGGTACGCTCTGACGCCCGATAATCCGCAGCGGAAAGGGACATGTCGGCCGCCAGAATTCCCATGAGCGTCACCGCCGGGAAATCGTGTCCCTTGACGATCATCTGAGTGCCCACCAGCACGTCCGCTTCACCTGCGGCAAAGGATGCCAGGATCTGTTCATAGCTCTCCTTTTTCCGGGTGGTGTCCGCGTCCATCCGCAGCACTTTTTTATCCGGATACATTTTGTGCAGCTGCTCTTCGATCTGCTCGGTTCCCGCCCGGAAGCCAAGAATGTAGCGGGAACCGCATTCGGGGCAGGTTTTCACTGCCGGGCGCGTATAGCCGCAGTAGTGACAGACCAGGGTGCCGTTTCTGTGCTCCGAAAGGGAGACGTCACAGTGGGGGCACTTCATCACATGGCCGCACATACGGCAGGAAACGAAGCCCGCATAGCCCCTGCGGTTCAGAAACAGCATGCTCTGTTCCCCTCTGGCAAACCGGTCTTCCAGAAGCGTCTGCAGCCTTCTGGAAAAAATGGAGCGGTTTCCCTCCTTCAGCTCCTGTCTCAAGTCCTCCACATACACGGCGGGCAGAGCGCCGCCGTTTAAGCGCTCCGTCAGGGTGTATAACCGGTATCTGCCCTCCTTCGCCCGATAGAAGCTCTCCAGAGAAGGAGTAGCGGAGCCTAAGAATACCGCCGCCCCATGGAGCCTTGCCAGTTCCTCGGCGGTCTCCCTGGCGTGGTATTTCGGCATGGTCTCGCTTTTGTAGCTGCCTTCGTGTTCTTCGTCGATGACGATGAGACCGATATCCGGAAAGGGGGTGAACAGGGCGGAGCGGGGACCGATGATCACGTCAATTTCCCTGCGTTTCGCCCGTTCGCACTGGTCGTATTTCTCCCCGGCGGACAGGGTGGAGTTCATCACCGACACCCGGTCTCCGAACCGCTTGTAGAAGCGCAATACGGTCTGGTAGGTGAGGGCGATTTCCGGAATCAGCATCACCGCCTGATGCCCCCGTTTCACCACGCCCTCGATGAGCGCCATGTAGACCTCCGTTTTTCCGCTTCCGGTGATTCCCTTCAGGAGGCAGGTCTGCCGGTCTCCGGCATCATATTTGTCAAAAAAATCATCCACGATCCGCTGCTGGGAGGAACTTAAGCGCCTTCCCTCCTCCCGCTCCACGTCCAGCTTCACCGGATTGCGGTAGTAGGGAACGCTTTCGATGGAGACGATGCCGCTCTCCCAGAGGCTTTTGAAGGTGGGCGCGGAAATGTTCAGCTTCTTCGAAAGAAGGCCCATGGGAAGGCATTCCTCCTCGATCAGCTCCCGCAGGACGCGGGCCTTTGCGTTCTGGTGCCTGCGCTCACACTCCAGAAGCTCCTGACGTGCCTCCTCTTTGCTCACACGCAGGCGGATTTCCTTTTTTTCCGGCGTCTTGAACTTCTTTCGGGCCGGAAGGACGGTTTTCAGGGCCGCGATGATAGTGGAGCCGTAATGCTCCTTCATCCAGAAAGCCAGCCGGATCAGACGGCTCTCCACCTGAGCTCCGCCCTCCCGGATGCTGTCCAGCTCCTTCATGCGGCTTTCCTCAAAATCCGCCTCGTCCGTCACCTCAATGATATAGCCGGTGCGCAGCGTATTGCCGCGCCCGAAGGGGATGGTCACCTGCATGCCCGGCTCCGGAACGCCCCGGAGCCGTTCGGGAATGCGGTAGGCGAAGGGGCGGTCCACATTTTCATGGGAGATATCCACGATGACGTTTGCAAATTTTCCCTGCATCTGTTTTCCGCCTCCTTCCTGCTTTCTGTATTTTATGAGGAAAAAGAAATTCCCCGTTCCTTCAGAATATCCGCGATCAGTTCCCTTTCGTCCATGTGATGCTTCACGCCCTTGATTTCCTGATAATCCTCATGGCCCTTGCCCGCAAGAACGATGATATCTCCCGGGCGTCCGTGGTCGATGGCCCAGGCGATGGCTTCCTTCCGGTCGCAGATCTCGATATGCTCACCGTCCGTTTTCTGAATGCCGGTCACAATGTCGTCGATGATGGCCTGGGGCTCCTCGAACCGGGGGTTGTCAGAGGTGATAACGGTCAGGTCAGCGAGCCTTCCGCTCACCTCCCCCATCTCGAAGCGGCGCAGCCGGGAACGGTTTCCGCCGCAGCCAAACACACAGATGAGCCTTCCGTGCTCATATTCCTTCAGGGTGGCGAGCAGGCTTTCCAGCGCCATGGCGTTGTGGGCGTAATCGATGAGCAGGGTAAACTCATCCGACACCTTCACCAGCTCAATGCGTCCCTTCACCTTCGCAGCCAGAAGCGCCCTCTGAATGTCGGAAACGAAAACGTCAAAATGCCGGCAGATGGCGATGGCTGTCAGCGCATTGTAAACGCTGAACCGGCCCGGCATATCGATCTGGGCGTCAAAATCCATCGGCCTGCCGGACGCCGCCCCGTCCTCGCCGCAGGATACATGGAAAGCCACGCCCAGCTTCCCGTTCACATTCGTGAGTTTCAGGTCTGTGGCGCGGATGTCGCAGCCTTCGTTCAGGCCGTAGGTTTCCAGCCGGCAGGTGTGACCTTCCGTCACCTGCTGCCAGTGGGCGTCATCCCCGTTCACAATGCCCACCCGGCACTGTTTAAACAGAAGTCCCTTACAATGCAGATAGTCCTCAAAGCTGGCATGCTCGTTGGGGCCGATGTGATCCGGCTCGATGTTTGTAAAAATGCCGAAGTCAAACACAAAGCCCTGGCTTCTGTGCTGCATCAGCGCCTGGGAGGATACCTCCATCACCACCGCGTCGCACCCCTCCTCCACCATCCTCGCAAAATAGGACTGGAGTACATAGGATTCCGGCGTGGTGTTCTCCGCATGGATATGAGTGTCTCCGATGATCACCTCAATGGTGCCCACCAGCCCCACCTTCAGCCCCGCATTTTCCAGAATGGACTTCACCAGATAGGTTGATGTGGTTTTTCCCTTTGTCCCGGTGATGCCGATGGTTTTCAGCTTCGACGCCGGATGACCGAACCAGGCTGCCGACAGAAAGGCAAGCGCATAGCGCGTGCTTTCCACCTGAAGGATCAGAACCTCACTGTCCTTAGGCACCTCCACAGGCTTTTGTACCACCAGAACGGCCGCTCCCTGAGAAACCGCCTGTGCCGCCGCAGAATGTCCGTCAAAATTTGCCCCTTCGATACAGACGAAAAGGCAGTCCTTCGTAATTTTTCTGGAATCGTAAACCAGAGCCGTAATCTCCTGATCCAGAGCGGCTTCCAGACTGCCCCGCAGGGCTGTCACTTCCAGATTCTCAAGCAGAGTTCTCAGTTTGGCCATACTTCCTCTTTCCCGCGGCCGGACGGCCGCTGCATTATTTTACGCCGGGCACTGCCGCCCGGCCGATAGGTTCTTTAAGGATAGCACAGAAGGGAGGAATTTTCAACTGACGCAGTGCTTTCTTAAACCGTCAACTCAAAAACCGGTCCACTTTATCCAGCGCATAGAGCGCCGCGCCCGCCGCGCCGACGATTTCCGGCTCCGGACAGATGTAAAGCTTCTTTCCCAGCTTCTCCTCCACGGCGCGAACCACGCCCGCGTTCTTTGCCACGCCGCCGGTCATCATGAATTCCGCCTCCAGGCCGACGCGCTTCAACAGGGAGTAGGATTTGTTTGCCACAGCGCGGCAGATGCCGTTTGCGATATCCGTCTTTTCCCGGTTATTTGCGATCAGGGAAATGACCTCGGATTCCGCGAATACGGAACACATGCTGGTGATCTCAATATCCTCCTTTGACTGCAGGGCGATGGGGCCAAGCTCGTCCACATCCACCTCAAGGGAACGGGCGATCATCTCCAGGAAACGTCCGGTTCCCGCCGCACACTTGTCGTTCATAACGAAGTCCGCCACCTCGCCCTTTTCATTCAGGCGGATGGCCTTGCTGTCCTGGCCTCCGATGTCCAGGATGGTGCGTACAGCCGGGTTGAAGTAATGGGCTCCGCGGCCGTGGCAGCTGATCTCCGTCACGTTTTCATCCGCGAAGGGGATGCTCACGCGGCCGTAGCCGGTGGAGACGATCCAGGAAATATCCTCTCGCTTTAAGCCCGCTTCGGAAAGCACCTCATCCAGAATCCGCTGTGCGCTCTCCCCGGATTTCGCGCCGGTGCGCACCACCGCAGACGCCACGATTTTGCGGTCTCCATTCATGATCACCGCATTGGTGGAGGTGGAACCGCTGTCAATTCCCATCACATACATATTTCCCGAATTCTCCTTTCCCTGTGTTCTTTCTCCTTCCTGTGCCGCCCCGTCCTGCTGCCGGGACATTTCCCGCTTCGCGCTCTCCGGCGGCTGCCCGAGGGATTCCAGAAAGGCTTCGATCCTGGTCAGGATCTGGCCATAGCTCTGCTTCGTATAATCCGTCTCAAGCGCCAGCATGGGACGATCCAGCCTTTTTTTCAGCCAGGCGTACTCATAGGAATAGTTGTCACAGAACTGGACGGTATGATAGATCACGCCGTCCACACTTCCCGCGTAGCGCTCGATCAGCTCGTCCCTTCCTGATGCTGCCTCCATTCGCATGCAGGGGAACTGGCTCAGAAGCCCTCTTGTGTAGCCTGTGAGCACCTGCTCCGGCTCCAGCAGATACTTGCGCTTCAGTCCGGTACAGGTCAGGTCAAAGGCCAGATTGGCGTTTTTCTCCCGCAGAATCTGCACGATGCTCTCATTGGCCCTGGCTCCGATGAGGCCGATATTCTTTCTGCGAAAAGCGCGGCGTCCTGTGCCCGCTTCGGAAGCCGCATCTTCCCCACAGCCGCTCTCTCCCAGAGAAATGCTCTGCTCCTTTTTCTTTTTTCTCAGGATATCCGCCAGCTTCTCTTCCTCAAAGGTCTTTCCGGAAAAAGCTTCATATGCTTCAATCATTTTCCGAATCCTGCCCTCATAGAGCGTGATTCCCGCGTCCTTCGTGATCCTCGGCGTGTCCAGAATATAAATGAAACGGTCCGGAAGCTCCTGCTTCAGCACATCATACAGGCGGCGAATGCTGTCGCAGCAGGTGGTGAGGATGACTCCCTCATAACCGCCTTCCATCACATCCTCAAGCACACCCTTCGCAAAGCTGCAGACATTGGGGTGCATCTTCATGTCCGCCTGCGTAAAATTCGTCACCTGCGGATCGATCCGCTTCATTTCCACGCCCATGGATTCAAAAACCTCGATGGGCGCATATTTGCATATATACCCAAGCATCACACTTCCTCCTTCTGTCCCGTCTCTGCCGCCGCGTTTTTCTTTTCATCCAGCATCTCCAGAAAGGCCTCCAGCCTGGTCTTGATCTGTCCGTCGTGGCTGTTTCTCTTATCGATTCCGTCCCCGTCAAGAATCAGCGTGGGGATCTGCTTTTCCTGCATTTTTTCCTTCAGCAGAATGCTCCCGCCGGAAGCCTGCTTGCATCCCCAGTGGCAGAAATAAATCACCGCGTCCGGATGCAGCCGGTCGCAGAGAGAGGCGATCGCATCCGCCTTGTAGGCATAGGAACCGTTATAGAGATTGCGGATGATCTTTTGGGCAAGCGCCTCAAAGGGATGCTCCGCGTCCATCTCCTCTATATAATCCAGGATGATGTCGCTGGCGATGATCTGATAGTCCTCATTTTTATCAAAATATTTTTTCAGCGTCTCCTGATAGAAGGGGATCAGATGCAGCCAGAGGATTTTTTTGCCCTCAAACACTGGGCAATCTGCAATTTCCTCATTCATGAAACGGATGAGGTCCAGAAATTCCTGCGTGCCCACCAGAAGGTGCATTCCCATCATCATGTACAGATGGCTGATGAGAGCGCCGGGATAGCGGCGTTTCGTCTGAAACTCAAAGAACCGCAGCAGTTCCTTTCTCGTCTCGTTTTCAATCCGGATCGTTTCCTTCAGCTTTTCTTCCTCGAACCGTTTTCCCGTCAGCTCCTCCAGAGAAGCGGCAAGGCCGCGCAGCTGATCGGCCAGATACGTTACCGACTCCTCGTCCGCCGCATAGGGAACGTCCAGAAAGGTGAATGGGACGCCAGCCTTCTTTTCCAGATACCGGAAGGTATTCAGGTTCCCGTCACAGGAAAGGGAGGTGGTGATGGCGTAATCCGGTTTCTGGATCACGCCGCTCTCCACCCCTCCCACAAAGGTTTTATGATAGGAACACAGGGTGGGCGCAAGGCCGATATCCTGTGCATAATCAATGAAATAATCCTCCAGATGAAAGCCGCTCATATAACAGGAAAGCACCTCGATGGACAGGGTGCGCAGCCCGAAGCAGTGCACCAGTTCGCAGGGCGTGAAAATATTTCCCCACACGTAGCTTCCCTCTCTGCTCAGGGAATCGGCCACCACTCCCATCATCATCTGCTCCAGCTTCTGATAGCCTTTGGAAAGGTCTTTCGTGGGAAGCAGGCGCATCCGCCATTTGTTCGCCTGAAAGCCGAGGAGAATCTTGTTCCAGCTTTTCTCCGGCCGCTTCATGGCCTCTTCTTTTACATAATCGATATATTTGTCTACGACTGACATATTACCTCTGTTTCCGCGGCCGAACGGCCGCTTTTAATCATGTAAGAAGAACCGCGGAGCGGTTCTTCCAGGGAAACCGCCCATGCGGTTTCCCGCGCCTCATTTCTTCGCGGCCGAACGGCCGCCTTTTAAATGTATACAAAATGGATGCAGATATGAACCCAAAATATTAATATATCATATTTTTCAGGAAATGTTAACGCATTTTTTGCGACATAGAAAAACAGACCCCCGCGCATGGCGGGGGTCTGCCGACTATGAGGGGGAGATAGTTTTGTGAGTTGCTGTTCAACTATCCGAGATTTATCTTACTGAGAAAATGTGTTGATTTTGTGTTGAATCTTTGAAAAATTTTTGAAGATGGCTAGTCCTCAAAGAAAATCCGCACCTTCCACTCAATATTCTTTTCCCTGAGCCGATACTTTTCCAGAAGCTCCGGCCCGCAGGAATTGGAGCCGATGCCGCTCTGTTTATAGTCGATGGCCGCATAAATTCCGTCTGAGGTCTCCAGCTCAAAATTGTGGGCCTTCCGGTCCAGCTCCTCCACACTGTAGACGGATGCCTGAAAACTGAACGGCCAAGCGCCTTCCGCGTGAAGCGCTCCAACCTGCGCATCGCTGCACAGATAATGGCTTCCATTCTCCTGCGGAAATACATAATCCTCAAAAAGTCCGTCAACAGTGGTTTCAAAGCGGTCCACCCAGCTTGCCCGATGCTTGTCCACATAGCTTTCGTAAGGGCCATAGCCGTAATAGCTCACCCTGCGGTTTTCCACCGGCAGCTTCATGCCCAGTCCGAAACGGGGAAGATAAGGGAAAACCGGGTCAAACTCTCCGTTCAGCTCCAAAAGGATCGCACCCGTTCCATCCACCTTCCAGAGCGCCGTCAGGTGAAGAAACGGCTGTTTTGAAGGCGCTGCCAGGCTGAACCGGCAGCGGATGGACACAATGCCGTTCTCCTGGCTGAGAGAAGTTTCATAGACCTTCACCCGGCTCCTGTCATAGCCCGCCGCTCTCCATTTCCGGGAAACGGCAGCATCGTTGTTGGTCGGCGCGCGGAAGGTGAGAAAGCGCATCGGCTCCAGAATCTCTTCCTTTCCGTTCTGTACGATCGAAGAAAAGGTTCCCAGGTGCCGGTCGAAGATCAGGCGTCTCCCCTCTCCGGTCAGCTCGTACGCATCCGCCGTCTCCTTTACCAGCCAGTCCGCGCCGGGCACTGCCTCCAGGCTTCTCTCCTGCGGCTCAAAAAGCGCAATCTGATCAAAGCCCAGCTCCCGTCCGCTCTCCACCATCTCCGTATCCTCCTTTGCCCGGTAGATGAGCTTCAGATAAGTGTTTGGCTGCGGCTGTCCCATCCAGGGCACCGTAAGAAGCGCCTCCGCATGGGGCAAAATGGACGGAATCGGCAGATTTCCCTCTGCCAGCAGCTCTCCCTCTCTCTTAATCTCAAAAGAAACCGTGACCGCATCGGAAAGATCCGTGAAATCCAGCCGGTTCCAGAGGGAAATCTTAAGCGGCCTGATCTCCAGCAGCTTTGCTCTGGCCGGACGGATTCCATTTTTCCACTCATACAGACCGGTATGAGGGCGGCGGTCCGGATAGACCAGGCCATCCATACAGAAATTCCCATCATTCGGAAATTCCCCGTAATCTCCGCCGTAAAAATACTTCGCTCTGCCGTCCTCAGTCTCTCCTTCATATGTGGCGTGGTCACACCACTCCCATACAAACGCTCCGAGGATGCGCTTCTCCGGAAGGATCAGTTCCAGATAATCCTCAATATCTCCCGGGCCATTTCCCATGGCATGAACGAATTCGCACAGGACAAGAGGCTTTGTATTCGCCGGGCTTTTCAGATATTCCCGCATCACATCCAGAGAAGGATACATCCGGCTGACCATGTCCAGACCGGACTGATCGTTCTCAATACCGGGCGGCGCCCAAACCGCCCCCTCATAATGGACCAGCCTGGTGGGGTCAAAGGCTTTCGTCCATGCGGCTGCGTCCACCAGATTTTTTCCGAAGCCGCTCTCATTTCCCAAAGACCAGATCAGCACACAACACTGGTT
>UQVK01000029.1 GCA_900544445.1 uncultured Lachnospiraceae bacterium | reverse complement strand
CGGCAGGGTGGTACAGTTAAACCGTGCAGTGTGTCACGAGCGACCGTTATTTACACAGATATGCGGAAGTTTATCTGAACTGTTCCATAAAATGAACTTTGAGAAGGCAGAAAATATATTTTCGGAAAATGATAACAGATTGACGGCATTTTTCAGTTGCGTTATAATCAAATCAATGATCAGGAAAAACCGGATTTCCGGATTTCGTTAAATGATATAGAAAAATTAGAACGCCGCCTCCGGCGGCAGAAAAGAGGACAGCCCATGAATTCAAAACTTACCATAGCCATCGCCGGAACCGGCTACGTCGGTTTAAGCAACGCGATTCTGCTGGCGCAGCATCACCGGGTCTGGGCGGTGGATGTTCTGCAGGAAAAGGTGGACATGATCAATCAGCGCAGGTCTCCGATCCGGGATAAGGAGATCGAGGAGTACCTTGCCGGGAAAAACCTTGATCTGACTGCCACACTGGATGGCGATAAGGCATACGGAGAGGCGGATTTCGTCATTATTTCTACGCCGACCAATTACGATCCGAAGAAGAACTATTTTGATACCTCCTCTGTGGAGGCGGTGATCGAGACGGTGCTCCGCGTAAACCCGAAGGCCGTCATGATCGTTAAATCCACGGTTCCCGTGGGCTATACCGCATCTGTCCGGAAAAAGTACGGGACGGACCGTATTCTGTTCAGTCCGGAGTTTTTGCGAGAGGGCCATGCGCTGTATGACAATCTCTATCCTTCCCGCATCATCGTCGGCATTCCGGCGGATCATGAAGAAAGACGGGCGGATGCCGAACGGTTCGTGGAGCTTCTGAAGGAAGGCGCCATTAGGGAGGATATCCCGACGCTGATCACCCATTCCACGGAAGCGGAGGCGGTGAAGCTTTTTGCAAATACCTATCTGGCGCTGCGCGTCTGCTTTTTCAACGAGCTGGATACCTACGCGGAGGTGCGCGGCCTGAATACCCGGCAGATCATTGAAGGCGTCTGCCTGGATCCCAGAATCGGGACGCATTATAACAATCCCTCCTTTGGTTATGGCGGTTACTGTCTTCCAAAGGATACCAAGCAGCTTCTTGCCAATTATCAGGATGTGCCGGAAAACATTATTGAGGCCATTGTAGACGCCAACCGGACCAGAAAGGACTTCATCGCAGATCGGATTCTGGAAAAGGCAGGCTTTGACAGGAGCGGAAAAAGTGCAGGAACGGTTACGGTGGGCATATATCGCCTTACCATGAAAACCGATTCCGACAATTTCCGTCAGAGCTCCATCCAGGGTGTAATGAAGCGGCTGAAGGGAAAGGGAGCCGAGGTCATACTCTACGAGCCCACGCTTAAGGATGAGACTTTTTTCGGTTCCAGAGTGGTCCGGAGCTTTGATGAATTTGCGGAGGCCAGTGATGTGATCGTGGCGAACCGGTATGCCTCCGAGCTTGAGCCATATAAGGAGAAGGTTTATACCAGAGATCTGTATCATAGAGACTGAAAAAAGAGGAAATATGAACCGTTGGTTCGTGGAGGTTGAAAATGCTGCCCGGCGGCGGCAGGCGGAGAGGAAACGGTATGGCGGCAACAGGACTTCTTGTGGAAATCGGAGACAGGCTGAGACTGCGCAGGGAAGAATTGGGAATGACACAGAAGGAAGCGGCAGATCTTCTGGAAATGTCGGAGACCTTCTATGGCGAAATTGAAAGGGGAAACAGACGCCTGTCCATAGAACGCATGATTCTGGTTCATGAACGGATGGATATGAGTTTGACGTGGTTGCTTGCCGGAGAACAGCCGATCGTCATACCAGAGGGAATTACCCGCCAGCTGCCGGAGGAGAAGGCGGAGCGGATGGAGCGGCTGTTCCGGGATCTTGCGAAGCTGTACGAATAGGAATGCGCATCGGCAGGTGCGCATAAAAAGCGGATGCCGCGAAGCGGGCATCCGTTTTTTGTATCAGAGTTCCTTACAGAGATCTCCTGTCAAATTTCTCCTCGCAGTACTTGCAGCGGTATACTTCCTTCTTTTCATCGGCCAGCACGAAGATGTGCGGCAGTCCCTGTTCGATGGAAGTGATGCAGCGGGGATTTTTGCAATGAATGACATTTTTGATTTCTTTTGGAAGCGACAGCGCTTTCTTGGTGACAATCTCGCCGTTTTTGATGACGTTTACGGTGATATTGTGGTCGATGACGGCCAGTACGTCAAGGTCAAGAGTATTGATGTCGCATTCCACCTTCAGAATGTCCTTTTTGCCCATCTTGTTGCTTCGGGCATTTTTGATGATGGCAACAGGACAGTCCAGCTTATCCAGCTGCAGATGGTGGTAGATGGACATACTTTTTCCGGCTTTGATATGGTCGAGCACGAAGCCCTCTTCAATTTTTCCTACATTTAACATATTTTTTCTCCATTCCGGAGCGTTGGCAGTCAAGGCAGCCAGAGTGATCTGTGACGCTCCGGCACAAATCACAGCCTCAGGGAGCGGAGTCGTTTACGCGTTCCTGTCCGCGAGTCCGAGCAGGGTGAGGATCAGGGCCATGCGGACATATACGCCGTACTGAGCCTGTTTAAAATAGACGGCACGGGGGTCATTGTCCACATCTACGGAAATTTCATTCACTCTTGGGAGCGGGTGCAGGACAAGCATATCCGCAGGAGCAAGGCTCAGTTTCGCTTTGTCCAGAATATAGAAATCCTTCAGGCGGATATAGTCCTCCTCATTAAAGAAGCGTTCCCTTTGTACCCGGGTCATGTACAGAAGGTCCAGCTGCGGCAGGCTGTCTTCCAGACGTATGACCTCTTCGTAGGGAATGTTTTTCTCCTTCAGCATCTCGATGACATAGTCAGGAACGCGAAGCTCTTCCGGAGAGATGAAAATGAACCGGATGTTATCATATCTGGAAAGGGCATTGATGAGGGAATGTACGGTGCGTCCGAATTTCAGGTCGCCGCACAGACCGACCGTCAGATGGTTCAGCCGTCCCTTCAGGCTGCGGATGGTCATCAGATCCGTCAGCGTCTGGGTGGGATGCTGATGACCGCCATCGCCTGCATTGATGACGGGGATGCCGGAAAAGGATGCTGCGACCATGGGTGCACCTTCTTTGGGATGGCGCATGGCGCAGATATCCGCATAGCAGGAAATGATGCGGATGGTGTCAGCAACGCTTTCCCCTTTGGAGGCAGAGGAAGACGCCGCGTCGGAGAAGCCGAGTACGCTTCCGCCCAGATTCAGCATGGCGGCCTCAAAACTCAGCCGGGTTCTGGTGCTGGGCTCATAGAAGCAGGTGGCGAGCTTTTTTCCTGCGCAGGCGTGCGAAAAGGCAGCCGGATTCGCTTCAATATCGGCAGCAAGCTCAAACAGCCTGTCCAGCTCCTCTACGGAAAAATCAAGAGGGTTCATCAAGTGTCTCATGTTTTTGTCTCCTTCCTTGTCCCTAAAGAAAACGGCAGTGGATTACGGCAAGCGGCCGCCCGCGGTGCGCACAGCGCAAAATAAAATCGAAGAGAAAGAAAATCCCTTCGATTTCAGCTTGAATTTCTGCAATTAAGGCGTCCTGCGCTTGTCCTCATTTTGTCTCTCCCGACACGTTTTCCGTTTGCTTTCGTGCCATTATAGCACAGGAGGCAGACAGTTGCAAGAGCCGGAAAACGCAGAATGAAAATCCTGTAGAAAACCTTTGCAAAAGAGCAGGAGATAGATTATAATCTACACGAATCAATGGGCTTGAGAGAGCGCATGCGCTTCGGAAAGGAAGTTTAGATGGACGAAAGAATAAACGGAGAAATTCAATTTCGTGAGAGAAAACGCTGGCTTTTCTTTGGACTTCCCTTTACCTTTACGGTTTACACGGTGGGGGAGGATATGATTACGGTGTCGGAAGGCTTCTTAAATAAGAAGGAAAACGACTGCTACATGTATAAGGTGCAGGACGTGGAACTGCTGGAGTCCCTGCCGCAGCGCATCTTCGGCCTTGGGACGGTGCGGTGCTTTACGGGCGACACCACAAGTCCGACCCTGCTGATCCAGAATGTGAAGAATGCCCGTTCGGTCAAGAATTTTATCCTGGAAGCTTCGGAAAAGGCGCGCAGGCGCAGAAGGACCATGAATATGCTGGATATCGGAGCGGAGGAAACGGACGCGGAAGACGTCGATCTGTAAAATCTGAAAATACATGAACCAGAAGAAGGAAGCGTTACGAACAATGGAACTGGATATGACAAAGGGCAGCCCTTTCAGGCTGATTGTAAAATTTATCATTCCGATCATTCTCGGAAATCTGTTTCAGCAGCTTTATAACCTGGCAGACACGGTGATCGTGGGCCGTTTTGTGGGCGTGCAGGCGTTGGCCGCAGTGGGAGCAACAGGTACGATCTCTTTTCTGATCCTGGGGTTTCTGCAGGGACTGACCACCGGCTTTACGGTGCAGACAGCGCAGCGGTTCGGCGCAGGCGATATGGAGGGGATGAAGAAGAGCGTGGGAAATGCCGCTGTCCTTTCTGTAATCGTCACCATCGTGATGACGGCGGTGAGCGTGCTGATCATGGACTGGCTGCTTGGCGTGATGCGGACGCCGGAGGACATCATGCAGATGTCCAGAACATATATCCTGATCATCTGCTGGGGAATGGGCTGTTCCGTTCTCTATAACCTGCTTTCCAGTATCCTGCGGGCGGTGGGGAACAGTAAGGTTCCCCTGTATTTCCTGATTCTTTCCGCTGGCATCAATGTGGTCGGGGATCTGGTTCTGATCATCAATTTCCATATGGGCGTTGCGGGTGCTGCTATTGCAACGGTGGCCTCCCAGGGAATTTCCGGTGTGCTGTGCCTGATTTATATGATCAAAAAGGTGCCGGTGCTTTCTCTGCGAAAGGAACACTTCCGGCTGGACCGCTGGTGTGTGCGCAATCAGATTTCTGTGGGCGTTCCGATGGCGTTGCAATTCTCCATTACGGCGGTGGGAACCATCATGGTGCAGGCGGCTCTGAACCTGCTGGGGTCCACGGTCATCGCGGCCTATACGGCGGCCTGCAAGGTGGAACAGCTGGTGACACAGGTGTTTGTGGCGATGGGAATGACCATGGCGACCTATTGCGGCCAGAACAGGGGCGTTAACGATCTGGACAGAATTAAAAAGGGAAGCCGGATCGCGTTCTGGATTTCGGCTGTTTATGCCGTATTCATTTATGTGGCTGTGCAGTTTGCTCTTCCCTGGATTATCAGGCTGTTTGTATCTGAAAATATTGACGAGGTGCTCGTCTACGCGAGAACCTATATTGTGATCTGCGGCGCGTTTTTCATCCCGCTTGGCATGATCTATATCTACCGGAATGTGATGCAGAGCTGCGGCTATGCGCTCATGCCCATGATGGGCGGCGTGGTAGAGCTGTTAAGCCGCGCGGTGCTTGCAGTTGTTGCTGCGAGTCTCTTAAGTTATGAGGGCGTGTGTCTGGCGAATGCCAGCGCCTGGTGCTTCGCCGGGATCTTCCTTTTCATTGCTTACCGGTTTACCATGAAGAAAATGGAACGGGATAAACTGGCGGCACAGGAGCAGGCCGCAGCGCAGAATAGCTGACGGGCCATCCGTGGATGCGACATCCACAGGGTGGCCGCGGCTTCAATGTCGGGGGACGCGTCCTGCGTCCCTCGTTGCACGTTCCATCAAAAGGCCTGTGGCGGCCCAGCAGGGGAAATAGTCCAGCCGTATGAGACGGCTCACGTTCCAGCGGGCCTTTTCATAGTCCCAGGGACAGAGATCCTTTTTCCAGAGCAGGCTTCCGGACACATATTCGGCAGCAAAGATGAGTGCGGCATAAATACTGCCGCGCACTGCCCAGTGCAGGCGGCCGAGCAGACGGAAAAAAGGCGTAAGAAGACAGCCTGCTCCGTAGATGGGAAACATCCACAGAGAGGTGACGCCCCGCAGGGTATAGTCCCTTCTGCGCAGAGCGTTCAGGGCAGTGAATGAAATTTCCAGGCACCAGCCAAGGATGCCGCATTTGATAAAGTTTTGAAATAATTTCCGCATACGGACAGTGTATCCGTTTTTTTTATTTTTATCCTTGGAAATCTGCCGTCAGAAAGACGGATGTTCAAAAACGGAATTGGAGAAAAACATGAATTATCAGGAAGCGTTGGAATATGTAGAAGGGTGCAAACAATACGGCATTGTTCCGGGACTTGACAGTATCAGAAGGCTTCTGAAAAAGCTGGGAAATCCGCAGGAAGAGCTGAAGTATGTCCACATCGCGGGCACAAACGGCAAAGGCAGCGTGCTCGCCATGCTCTCATCCGTTCTCACCCGGGCAGGATATCGGACCGGAACCTATTCCTCTCCGGCGGTGCTGGAGCCTCGGGAGAGCTTTCAGGTGAACCGGAAAATGATCGCCAGGGCGGAATACGCAAGATATATGGAACGGGTGAGCCGGGCGGCGGAAGAGCTTGCGGCGGAGGGCTTTTCGCATCCCACTTATTTTGAAGTGGAAACGGCGCTGGCCTTTCTCTGGCTTCAGGAAAAGGGCTGCGACATCGTCGTGCTGGAGACGGGGATGGGCGGTCTGGAGGACACGACCAATGTGATCCCGGCTCCTCTGGTCTGCGTGCTTGTTTCCATCAGCATGGATCACATGGGCGCGCTGGGAGATACCCTTGGAAAGATCGCCGCACAAAAGGCCGGAATCATCAAGCCGGGCAGCCGGGTGGTGAGCCTGAAACAGCCGCAGGAAGCCATGGAGGTGATCCGGTCGGCATGTGAGGAAAAAGGCTGTTCGCTTGCGGTGGCGGACCCGGAGAAGGCTTCCGGAATCCGGCGCAGCCTGAAGGGGCAGCGTTTTTCCTACGGCGGCCTGAAAAATCTGTCCATTTCTCTGGCGGGAACCTGGCAGATCGACAATGCCGTTCTGGCTCTGGAGGCGCTCCGGGCGCTTTCGGAAACGGGATTTCCGGTTTCGGAGGAAAAGGTAAGACAGGGACTTTCGGAGGCCGCCTGGCCCGGCCGTTTTCAGGTGTTTGAGGGGAAGCCGCTGTTCGTGGTGGACGGGGCGCACAATGAAGACGGAGCGAGACGGCTGATGGAATCGGTCCGGTTTTATTTTACAAATCGGAGAATCGTCTATATAATGGGAATATTAAAGGACAAGGAGGCGGAAAAGATCGTCCGTCTCACCTGTGACGCTCCGTCAGCGGTGATCACCACCTCGGACAGTGAAAATCCCCGTTCCATGCCGCCTCTTCTTCTGGCGGACCTGGTCAGGCCGTACTGCGCGAATGTGACGGCGGCGGACAGCCCGCAGGAGGCAGCGGAGCTGGCAAGGCTCCTTGCGGGGAAGGACGGCGTCGTCGTGGCCTTCGGCTCCCTGTCTTTTCAGAGAAAGCTCCTGGGAAGCACAGCTTTGGAGACACTTCAGAATGGAGGAAATCATGGTAAACAAAGAAAAAATTGAGGAGGGAGTCCGTCTCCTTCTGGAGGGAATCGGAGAGGATACAGAGCGGGAAGGGCTTCTGGAAACGCCACAGCGGATCGCACGGATGTATGAGGAGCTGTTCGCTGGGATGGACCAGGACGCGGCGGAGCCGCTTTCTAGACAGTTTGAAGTGACCGAGTCGGGAATCGTTCTGGAAAAGGACATCACCTTTTATTCCATCTGTGAACACCACATGCTTCCCTTTTTCGGAAAGGCACATGTGGCCTATCTGCCGGATGGCCGGGTGGCAGGCTTAAGCAAGCTGGCCCGTACCGTGGAGGTGTATGCGAGACGGCTGCAGCTGCAGGAGCGGCTCACCGCGCAGGTGGCGGACGCGCTGATGGAGAACCTGCATCCGAAGGGAGTTATGGTGCTTCTGGAGGCGGAGCATATGTGCATGACCATGCGGGGCATCAAAAAGCCCGGCAGCAAAACGGTGACGGTGGCCATGCGGGGGGCTTTTGAAAAAGATGCCGGACTGCGGGAGAGCTTTTACCGCATGCTGGGCGTATGAGAGTGGGAGCGGATGCGGGCCGGCCCGCACTGCTTCGGTAATGGGCGGCGGCAGGAGGAAGCGGATGGAACGGGTGAATCGGATTCTGGAGCATGACGGTTATCAGGAGTGCCTGAGAAAAAATGAGACGGCGGAGAAAGACAGACGATTCTGCCGGCATGATATGGCGCATTTTCTGGATGTGGCGCGCATTGCCTGGATATTGAATCTTCAGGAAGAGGCCGGAGTGGGACAGGAGCTCATCTACGCAGCGGCCCTGCTTCACGACTGCGGCAGGTGGCGGCAGTATGAAGACGGAACGCCCCATGAGAAGGCCAGCGCGCAGATCGCGCCGCAGATTCTTGTGGAATGCGGATTTGCGGAAGAGGAACGGGCAGGCATTCTTGCGGCTATCCGGGAACACCGGAATCCCAAAAGCGCAGAAACCGCCGGGCTGACCGGGCTGCTCTACCGGGCCGACAAGCTGAGCAGAAGCTGCTTTTCCTGTAAGGCAAAAGCGGAATGCGACTGGCCGGAGGAAAAAAAGAATCGGAAGATCCGGCTGTGACCGGGAACGAAAAAAACGGAAAGGAATAAAACAATAATGCGTATTGGCAATAAAGAATTTTTGGACAGCGGCAGGACTTACATCTGGGGAATTCTGAATGTGACACCGGATTCCTTTTCGGACGGCGGAAAATATGACCGGCTGGACGCTGCGCTGCGTCAGGTGGAGAGAATGGTTCAGGAGGGAATGGACGTGCTGGACATCGGCGGAGAATCCACCAGACCCGGACACGTGCAGATTTCCGACGAAGAGGAGATCGAGCGGGTGGCGCCGGTGATCGAGGCGGTGAAGGCCAGGTTTGACGTTCCGGTCTCCCTGGATACCTATAAATATGAAGTGGCCCGTGCGGGAGCGCAGGCGGGAGCGGATCTGATCAACGATATCTGGGGCCTGAAATACGATGAAGGGCAGATGGCGGCCTTCCTCGCGGAGAGCGGCCTGCCCTGCTGCCTGATGCACAACCGCAGGCAGGCGGAATATGGGGATTTCCTTCCGGAGCTGAAGGCAGATCTGCAGGAGACGCTTGCCATTGCCAGCCGGGCGGGTGTTAGAAAGGAGTCCATCATCCTGGATCCCGGCGTGGGGTTGCCCAAAACAAGAGAGCAGAACCTGGAGGTGCTTGCCAATCTGGGGGGCTTGCGTGAACTCGGCTGTCCGGTGCTTCTGGGCGCGTCCCGGAAATCGGTGATCGGGCTGACGCTGGATGTGCCGGTTACCGAGCGGCTGGAAGGCACGCTTGTGACCACGGTGTTTGCGGTGCTCTCCGGCTGCTCCCATGTGCGGGTGCACGATGTGAAGGAGAACGTGCGTGCCGTCCGGATGGCGGAGGCCATCGCGGAATATGAACGATGAGAAAAAGGGGAAGAGCGTTATGGATCAGATCAGGATCAAGGGACTGAGAATCTACGCCAGACACGGCGTATTTGAAGAGGAAAGGAAGCTGGGGCAGAGTTTTATTGTGGACGCCGTCCTGAATACCAGGCTGCAGGAGGCAGGGGAGAAGGATGACCTGAACCTTTCCACCGATTACGGCGCGGTCTGCGAAAAGATCACGCAGGTCATGACGGAGGAAACCTGTCTTTTGATCGAGGCGGCGGCGGAGCGGACGGCAAGAGAGATCCTGCTGTCCTTTCCGGCGGTCGAGAGCCTGGAGCTGACGCTTCATAAGCCGCAGGCGCCGATTCCCCTTCCCTTCGAGGATGTGGAGGTACGCATCCGGCGCGGCTGGCACACCGCTTATGTGGCGCTTGGCTCCAATCTGGGAGACCGGGAGGCCTTCCTCAAAATGGGAATCGACGGAGTGAACGCGCACCCCTTCTGCCGGGTGGAGGAGACGGCGCCGGTATACACCACCACGCCTTACGGCGGCGTTAAGCAGGGAGAGTTTCTCAACACGGTCATGAAGGTCAGGACCCTGCTGGAGCCGGAGCCGCTTCTGGATCTTCTGCAGTCGCTGGAGCAGTAGGCCGGAAGGGAGAGAAAGGTGCACTGGGGCCCCCGGACGCTGGATCTGGATCTTCTTTTTTATGATGACCGCATCCTTACGGCACCCCGCCTGATCGTGCCCCATCCGGACATGGAAAACCGGGATTTCGTGCTAAAGCCCCTCTGCGACATCGCGCCGGGGCTGGTGCATCCGGTGAGCAGAAGGACGGTCATTGCCCTTCTGCGGGACCTGGAAAAGAACGGCGAGGTTCACGTAACGGCGGGGAATGTGAAATCTATGTAAAATCCTGTCCCGATTCGTTGCGGGATGACGAAAAAAGAGATACGATAATTGGCAGGGTGCGGCCGGGGCCGTCCCCGCCGGAACGGAGGAGCTATGGACTTACAGGAACTGAGAGCGCAGATCGACGCGGTGGACGAACAGATTGTGGATCTGTTTGAGAAGCGGATGGAGATTTCCGGGCAGGTGGCAAGGTATAAGATCGAAACGGGCAGGAAGGTGTTTGACCCGACGCGGGAGAAGGAAAAGATCGCGTCGGTGCAGGCCATGACCCACACCGATTTTAACCGGACGGGAGTGGGCGAACTGTTTGAGCAGATCATGTCCATGAGCAGAAAGCTGCAGTATCAGATCCTGACGGAAAAGGGAAGTCTCGGACGCCTTCCCTTCATCCCGGTGGACTCTCTGGAAATGGACCGGACCCGCGTGGTGTTCCAGGGGGCGGAGGGCGCCTTTTCCCAGGCGGCGATGATCCAGTATTTCGGAGAAGGCATCAACAGCTTTCATGTGGACTCTTTCCGGGATGCGTTCTGCGCCATTGAGGAGGGCAGCGCGGATTTTGCGGTGCTTCCCATTGAGAATTCCACGGCGGGGATCGTGAACGAAATCTATGATCTTCTGGTGGAATTTGAAAACTACATCGTGGGCGAGCAGATCATCAAAATCGAGCACTGCCTGCTGGGCCTTCCCGGAACGAAGATGGAGGAGATCAGAACCGTTTATTCCCACCCGCAGTCTCTGATGCAGTCTGCCCGCTTCCTTTCTGCGCATGAGTGGAGGCAGATCAGCCTTCCCAACAACGCCTTTGCCGCCAGAAAGGTGGCCGATGACGGCGACCGGAGCCAGGCCGCCATCGCGGGAGAGTATGCAGGAAAGGTTTATGGGCTCGAGGTGCTGCAGAAGCCGGTGAATCAGTCCGCCACCAATTCCACCCGGTTCATCATCATCACCAACCAGAAGATTTTCTTAAAAGAGGCGAAGAAGATCAGCATCTGTTTCGAGGTTCCCAACGAAAGCGGATCGCTGTATCACATGCTCTCTCATTTCATCTACAACAACCTGAACATGACCAAGATCGAGAGCCGTCCCATCGAGGGAAGAAACTGGGAATACCGGTTTTTCATCGATTTCGACGGAAATCTGGAGGACAGCGCGGTGAAGAATGCCCTGCGCGGCCTGCGGGATGAAGCGAGGAATATGCGGATTCTTGGAAATTATTGATGCGTGGGAACATGTGAAAACGCTGATCAGACACAGGGAAAGGATGAAGCGGGATGAGAGAAAAAGAACTGATGGTATACAGAGATTTCGGACAGGACGGGAAGCTCCTTTCGGAGATGGCCTGGATTTCCCGCCATTTTCAGGAGAAAAGCAGGAAGGCGCGCACGAAGCTGTACGCCTGCATGGGCGGCCTTCTGGAGCTCGGCGGGAGCCATGGCTTCTACGGCAATCTGTGGCACTGCTATCTGAGCAATCTTCTGGTGAATCATGAAAACAGCTACAGCCGCGCCTGTGAGATCCGCGGGGCGGTGGAGGGAACGGTCAACGCGGCCGTGCTTCACGATATCGCCATTTTCCGGGAACTGTTCACCTTTGATTTTGCGGCGGTTTCCCGCGCGCTTCAGGTTCCCGAATTCGATCAGGTGCTCTCCTATGAGGGAAACGAACAGGAAAGCCGGGTATACAATACCCGCATCCGGGACCGGATCTGCACGCTGGCGGTGCGGCTCGCAGCCGCTTCTTCGGCGGAGGAGATGAAGGAACGGCTGACGGAATTTTACCGGGAGTACGGCGTGGGTAAGTTCGGGCTTCATAAGGCATTCCGCATCGGGCACAGAAGGACGGAGGACGGAGCGGAAGCGGTGGTGATCGAGCCGATTCTGAACATCGCGCATGTGAAGCTTTCCGATCTGGTGGGTTATGAGACGGCGAAGAAGAAGCTGGTGGAAAATACGGAAGCCTTTGTCTCCGGCAGAAAGGCGAACAACTGTCTGCTCTACGGAGATGCGGGAACCGGGAAATCCTCCAGTATCAAGGCAATCGCCAACGAATACTACGACAGGGGCCTGCGTATCATTGAGGTATACCGGCATCAGTTTCGGGATCTGAATGACGTGATCGCCCAGATCAAGAACCGCAATTATAAATTCATCATCTACATGGACGATCTGAGCTTCGAGGATTTTGAGACCGAATATAAGTATCTGAAGGCGGTCATCGAAGGCGGCCTGGAAAAGAAACCGGATAACGTGCTGATCTATGCCACCTCCAACCGGAGACACCTGATCCGTGAGAAGTTCAGCGACAAAAGAGAGCGGGACGAGGATCTGCACACAAACGATACCGTTCAGGAAAAGCTGTCCCTGGTATATCGCTTCGGCGTGACCATTTATTTCGGCGCGCCGGACAAGGCGCAGTTTCAGCAGATCGTGAAGGCGCTGGCTCAGAGGGCGAACATTTCGCTCCCGGAGGAGGAGCTTCTTGCGGAGGCGAACAAGTGGGAACTGTTCCACGGCGGACTTTCCGGAAGGACAGCCCAGCAGTTCATCGATTATCTGTCCGGAACCCTGTGAGCCGATCTGAGCCGGGAGAAAAATACGGAAGGAAAGAGGGAGGTGCGTCAGCGGATGCACGGAAAACCTCAGAATGGAGTGTAAATTGAAAACCTTTGCAGCGATAGACGTGGGCTCCTACGAGCTCGCCATGAAAATTTTTGAATTTTCTCCCAAAACGGGAATGAAGGAGATCGACCACATCCGGCATCGGATCGATCTGGGAAACGATACCTTCGCGGCCGGGAAGATCAGCTATGAGAAGGTGGATGAACTCTGCAGCATCCTGCGGGAATTCGCGGATATCATGAAGACCTACCGGGTGGAAGGTTATAAGGCCTACGGCACCAGCGCCATCCGGGAGACGGATAACACGGCGATCATCCTGGATCAGATCCGGCAGCGGACCGGAATTTCAATCGGTGTGCTTTCCAATTCGGAGCAGCGTTTCCTGGATTATAAATCCATCGCGTTAAAGAGTGCGGACTTCGGGAAGATCATCGAGAAGGGGACGGCCATTCTGGATATCGGCGGAGGAAGCATCCAGCTTTCCCTCTTCGACAAGGATACGCTGGTGGCCACCCAGAACCTGCGCATCGGGGTGCTGCGCCTTCAGGAGCTTCTCGATAAGCTGAACGTGAAGCCGTCCAAACATGAGGGCCTGCTGGAGGAGATGATCGACAGCCAGCTTTCCGTATTTAAGAGAATGTATCTGAAGGACCGGAATGTGGAGAACATCATCGTGGTGGACGATTATGTCTCCATGCTGCTGCAGAAAAGGATCGCCGGCTCGCAGCGCTCCGGCTATGTGGACAGCGAGGGCTATGGACGGTTTATGGAATATCTGCGCACCCACTCCAAAGAGGAAGCGGCCGCCCATTTTGATGTGTCGGAGGAGAGCCTTCGGCTGATCGGCATCTCCGCCACCCTGATCCGCCGGGTGGTAAAGCTGATGGATGCAAAGCTGATCTGGGCGCCCGGCGTGACGCTCTGCGACGGAATCGCTTACGAGTATGCGGAGAAAAATAAAATCCTCGTGCCGAAGCATGATTTTGAACAGGACATCGTGGCCTGCGCCAGAAATATCAGCAAACGGTTCCTGGGGAGCAAACGCCGGGGCGAGACGCTGGAGCATATCTGCGTGACGATTTTTGACAGCTGTAAGAGGCTTCACGGTCTGGGAAAACGGGAGCGGCTGCTTCTGCGCATCGCCGCCCTCCTGCACGACTGCGGAAAATATATCAGCATGGTGAACCTGGGCGAATGCTCCTACCAGATCGTCATGGCGACGGAGATCATCGGGCTTTCCCACAGGGAGCGGGAAATCGTCGCAAACGTGGTCCGTTACAATCATCAGCCCTTCGCCTACTATGAATGGCATGACGCGCCCACGGGCATGGACAGCTCGGCCTATCTGACCATCGCCAAGCTGACGGCGATTCTCCGGGTGGCGAACGGGCTGGATCGCAGCCACAAACAGAAATTCAAGGATTTCAAGACCACGCTGAAGGATAATCAGCTGGTCATCACGGTGAATACGACAGAGGATATCACGCTGGAAAAGGGGCTGTTTGCCGCAAAGGCTGCCTTCTTTGAAGAGGTGTTCAGCGTCCGTCCCGTCATCAAGCAGAAAAAGTTCATTTAAAGCGCAAAAAGCGTGGGGAACGCCGGAACGCGCGGCCCCAGGAATGGAGAAGAAAATGGCTGAGAAGAAAAATATTGAGGAAAATGGTTTTCAGGATCCTTCGCTTTATACCAACAGGGAGCTGAGCTGGCTTTTGTTTGACAAAAGAGTGCTGTCAGAGGCCAGGGACAAACAGATCCCGCTGTTCGAGCGCCTGAAATTCTTAAGCATCACCGCTTCCAATCTGGATGAATTTTTCATGGTGCGGGTCGCGTCCTTAAAGGATATGGTGAACGCGAAATATACGAAGAAGGACATCGCGGGACTGACTGCCTCCGAGCAGCTTTCTCAGATCACGGTGGCGGCCCATGAGCTGGTCGCCCAGCAGTATTCCACCTATAACCGTTCCCTCCTTCCGCTTCTGAAAGCGAACGGCCTGACGGTGGTGGAGCGGCATGAGGACTTAAATGACGAACAGGCCGCCTATGTGGATGATTATTTTGAGGAAAATGTCTATCCGGTGCTCACTCCCATGGCGGTGGATTCTTCCAGACCCTTCCCTTTGATCCGCAACAAATCCTTAAACATCGGCTCCCTGCTTTCCAGAAGGGGAGAGAAAAAAGAGCCGGAATTCGCCACGGTCCAGGTGCCGAGCGTGCTTGCCAGAATCGTGGAGATCCCTGCGGGGGAGGACGGAAACCGGGCGGTGATCCTGCTGGAGGAAATCATCGAACGAAACATCTCCAGACTGTTTTTAAACTATGACGTGCTCTGCTCCCATCCCTTCCGGATCATGAGAAACGCCGATCTGACCATCGACGAGGATGAAGCGGAGGATCTGCTGAAGGAAATTGAAAAGCAGCTGAAAAAGAGGCAGTGGGGCCAGGCCATCCGTCTGGAGGTGGAAGCGGGCATTGACAAAAAACTCCTTTCCATCATCAAAAAGGAGCTTTCCATTGAGGAAGATGATATCTACCGGATCGACGGCCCGCTGGATCTCACCTTCCTGATGAAGATGTACGGCCTGTCCGGCTTTGAACATTTAAAGGCTTTAAAATACGAACCCCAGCCCGTGCCGGAGTTCATGGGAGAAGGCTCCGTTTTTGACCAGATTAAGAAGGGAGACATTCTGCTGCATCATCCCTACCAGTCCTTTGAGCCGGTGATCCGGTTCGTGAGAGAGGCGGCGAAGGATCCGGATGTGCTGGCCATCAAGCAGACTCTGTACCGGGTCAGCGGCAATTCGCCGATCATCGCCGCGCTGGCACAGGCCGCAGAGAACGGCAAGCAGGTTTCCGTGCTGGTGGAGCTGAAGGCCCGTTTCGATGAGGAGAATAACATCGTCTGGGCGAAAAAGCTGGAAAAGGCCGGCTGCCATGTCATTTACGGTCTGGTGGGCTTGAAGACCCACAGCAAGATCACTCTGGTGGTGAGACGGGAGGAGGACGGCATCCGCCGTTATGTCCATCTGGGAACCGGAAACTATAACGACGCCACGGCGAAGCAGTATACGGACATCGGCATGATGACCTGTTCCGAAGCCATTGGCGAGGACGCGACGGCGGTGTTCAACATGCTTTCCGGTTATTCGGAGCCCCTTTCCTGGAATAAGCTGTCTCTGGCGCCGCTGTGGCTGAAGGAGAAGTTCCTGCGCCTGATCGGCCGGGAGGCGGAACATGCCAGAGCCGGAGAGAGAGGCAGAATCGTGGCGAAAATGAATTCTCTGTGCGACAGGGATGTGATCGCTGCACTGTACGAGGCCAGCGCGGCGGGCGTGAAGATTGAACTGATCGTGCGGGGAATCTGCTGCCTGAAGGTGGGGATTCCGGGCGTGAGCGAGAACATTTCCGTCCGTTCCCTGGTGGGAACCTTCCTGGAGCACAGCCGTATCTTCTATTTTGAAAACGCGGGAAAGAGCGAGGTTTACTGCGGCAGCGCGGACTGGATGCCCAGAAATCTGGAGCGGCGCGTGGAAATCCTGTTCCCGGTGGAGGATCCGAAGCTGAAGGAGAAGCTGATCCATATTCTCGATGTGCAGCTTGCGGATACCATGAAGGCCCAGATCCTGCTGCCTGACGGAAGCTATGAGAAGGTGGACCGCAGAGGCAAGGAGGCCGTCACCGCCCAGGAGGTGTTCTGCCAGGAGGCCATAGAAGCCGCAAAGGAAGAAGAGGACGACGTGAGGGACAGCCGGGTGTTCATCCCGGAGGTACACGTGGAAGGATTTGAAGCATAACGAAGGAAGAAGCAAGACAACATATGAAACATCAGATTATACTTGCGAGCGCATCTCCCAGAAGGAAGGAGCTGCTCACTCAGATCGGCCTGCCCTTTACGGTGCAGGCCGCCTGCGGAGAAGAAAAATGCGAGGCGAGGCTGCCCCAGAAGCAGGTGGAGGAGCTGTCCTTTCATAAGGCGATGGAAATCGCGGAGAAAACGGAGAGCACCGCTGTGGTCATCGGGGCGGACACCCTGGTTTTCTTCCGGGGAAAGCCACTGGGAAAGCCCCGGGATGAAAAGGAAGCGGCCCTGATGTTGAAGGCCCTTCAGGGACAGACCCATCAGGTTTATACGGGAGTAACCCTCATCTGGCATCAGGGAAAAAGCCTGCGGCAGATGAGCTTTCATGAGCGCACCGATGTGTCCGTCTGGCCCATGACGGACGAAGAGATCGAGGCATACGTGAAAAGCGGCGAGCCGATGGACAAGGCGGGAGCCTACGGGATCCAGGGGCTGTTCGCCAGATTTATCCGCAGGATCGAAGGAGATTATAACAATGTGGTCGGCCTGCCCGTTGGCCGCCTTTATCAGGAGATGAAGCTGGAAGGGCTTCTGGACTGAGGACTGTGGAACGGATTCAGTTCGGAGCGAAATGCCCATGGTCAGTTCGGAGCGAAATGCCCATGGAAGAAGGAGACACCATGAAATGAAAAAAGCGGTGATATTTGATCTGGATGGAACGCTGGCGGATACCATTGCTTCCATTACCTACTGCGGCAATCTGGCGCTTTCCCGGTTTGGTCTGCCCTCCTTTGGGGAGGAGGACTACAAGCATTTTGTCGGGGACGGAGCGGCCATGCTCATCCGGCGGGCGCTTCTGGCGGCGGGAGATGAGCGGCTGGAGCATTTTGATGAGGTCTATGAGACATACCTGGAAATTTTTGCGAAGGACTGTATGTATCAGGTGAAGCCCTATGAGGGAATCTGCGCCCTGCTGGAGGAATTAAAGCGCTTAAGCGTCCGTATTGCCGTGCTGTCCAACAAGCCCGATAGGGACAGCCTTCGGGTGGTGGAAGCGCTGTTCGGGAAGGGATATTTTGATTTTGTGCAGGGGCAGAGGGAGGATATTCCCAGGAAACCGGATCCCGCCGGCGTTTACCGGATTATGGAAGCCTTCGTCCTTCCCGCTGGAGACTTTCTCTATGTGGGGGACAGCGGCGTGGACATGAAAACCGGAAGGGCGGCGGGAATCTTCACCGTGGGCGTGCTCTGGGGCTTCAGGGACCGGGAGGAGCTTGTGGAAAACGGTGCGGACGCCGTGATTTCAAAGCCGTTGGAGCTTTTGAGCCATCTGGCTTAGAGGAAGGTCCGGCGGAAGCGAAACCAAAATACAGGGAAAGAGAAAGAGGACATGAGTTTATGATAAAACTGATCGCATCGGATATTGACGGAACGCTGATCGAGGAATCCACGCCGGATCTGTATCCGGAGATGGCGGAGGAAATCCGCAGCCTGGCCGCGCGGGGCGTCCTGTTCTGCGCAACCAGCGGAAGGCAGCTTCCCAGCGTGAAAAACGTGTTCCGGGATGTGGCGGATCAGATCTGCTACATTGTGGAGAACGGCGCCCATATCCATTATCAGGGAAAGGATCTGTCGGTGACTCCGATGAAGCGGGAATACGCGCAGGAAATCGTCGGACAGCTGAGAGCCCTCGGCCCCGGTTTCGACTTTGTGGTTTCCACCCCGCAGGGCAGCCTGATCGAATCAAAAAATCAGGAGTTCCTGGACCTGATGACCTACGGCTATCATAACAGCTACCGGCAGGTGGAGGATGTGCTGAAGGAGGATGCCGTGATTCTGAAGATTGCGGCCTATCATGAGGGAAGCATCCGGGAGCTTGGAGAGCGGGAACTGATTCCGGCATGGAAGGACCGGGTCCAGGTCTGTGTGGCCGGAGAGGAATGGGTGGATTTCATGGACCGGTCCGTGGACAAGGGAAACGGCCTTGCCTGGATTCAGAGCAGGTTTGGGATCCTGCCGGAGGAAACCATGGCATTCGGGGACAATACCAATGACATCGGACTGATGAAGGCGGCATATTACAGCTATGCGGTGGAAAACGCGCGCCCGGAGGTGAAGGAGGCCGCCCGTTTTTCCTGTCCTTCTTATGAACGGAAGGGGGTTTTGCAGGCCATTCGGGAGCGGATGCGGTAACGGAGTCCGGCAATCTGTGAACAAAGTGCGAAAGGGCTTGCATAATGGAGAGTTGGAGGTTATATTTACTGTGAAAGCGCTGTTGCACAAAAATGTGCGGGCGGCCTCAAAACGCTGTGAACGCAGAGAGGGACACAGGATGGAAAGGAGGGAAGAGGATGCAGGGATATGATGACGCTGTTTTGAACTGTTTTTTAAAAAATCAGGGAAGGCTTTTCCCTGAAGAGGATGTCGCTTCCAGCCTGGAAGAGGCGGAGGCTTTCCTGGAAGAATGCATGGCAGTTGTGGTCGATTCAGCCGAAGAGGTACAGGAGTATTTTGAGGAAGAAGGAATCGACATGGATGGCGCCGATCTGGAAGAACTTCTGGAAGCCGACGAGGTCTTTGAAGTGGGCGACGGAAGGTACCTGATCGTGGAAGGCTGAAAATGCCGGCATGGCCGGCGCATATGCGGGGGTATGCAGGAGGGGGATTTGCAGTCAGTATGCAGGCGGCCTGCATACCTTTTTTGTTTTTCGCGGCAATGAAACGAAGTTGAGTTTTAGTTGAGGAAAGAACCCTATACTGCTTTAGGACGGCGGCCGGATTCTGCTCTGAAAGGCAGAGGCGGAGAGATAGCCGCAGGATGCAGGAAAGGGTCCCGTTTTTGTGCGGGAAAATGGAGAGGTATTATGAAAAAATTGAAATGGAGCAGGAAGAAAATCGTCGGTCTGATCGCCGCCGTTCTTGTGGCCGTGGTCATTGTGGTGTCTGCGGTGAATGCGGGCGGCACGGAAGGACGGTATCAGGAGACGACGGTCGCTGCCAGAGACATTGTCTCCTACCTGGAATTTTCAGGAAACATTGAAGCGGTGGATGTATCCAACGTTTATGCCGGCGTTGCGGCGCAGATCAGGGAAGTGAAGGTGGAGGAAGGCGATCAGGTGGAAGCCGGAGATGTGATCGCCGTTCTGGATTCCAGCGAGGTGGAATATAACATCGCCGTCCAGGAGGCCACGTTGAATGAGGCTGAGCTGACGGATTCCTACAACATTAAGGACAGCCAGACCAGTCTGGATAATCTGAACGAACAGCTTGACAGCGGGCTGAATTCCACGATGAATACGGCGCAGGAAACGCTGCTGACCGCGCAGCAGAACTATCAGGACGCGGTGGAAACCTATAATCAGGCGAAGGAGGAGCTGGATAACGGAACCACTCAGGCGGTGGTGTCCGCAAGGCAGAGCGTGGCATCGGCACAGGCCTCCTACGATTCCGCAGAGGATCAGCATGAAAATCATATGATCACGGATGAAGCGCTCGCCACCTACGCGGTGACGCTGAGCAACGCCCAGGAAAGCCTCCGTCTGGCCCAGGAAACGGCCGAGCAGGACGTGCAGGATTACTACGACGCCATGGTGGAGGCCGAGGAAGCCCTCGCGAATGCGGAATCGGATTATGCGGCTGCCGAGCTTTCCATGGAGCAGAACGTGGAAACCACCGAGGATACGCTGGAACGGACGCAGGCTCTGGCTTCGCAGGAGACCACGAAGCTTCAGATTGAACATCTGAAGGATTCCCTGGAGGATTATACCATTACCGCTCCCATCAGCGGATATATCACCGATCTGACCCTCAGGGAGGGAGAATATACGACGAACGCCACAGCAGTAGCTGAGGTTACGAACTTCGACACCATGCAGGTGGAAATCAGGATCAGTGAATACGATGTTTCCAATGTAAACGAAGGGGACGCGGTGCAGATCCATGTGGATTCCCTGAACAAGGACTATGAAGGAACCATTTCCAGAATTTCCAAAACTGCCACTGTGGAGAACGAGGTTTCCTATCTGGATGCCGTGGTGGAATTCGAGGCGGACGATGACATAATGGATGGCCTTTCCGCAGAGGTGCGGCTGATCCAGACGCAGGAGCTGGGCGTCCCGGCACTGCCTTCGGAGGCAATTTCCTATAAAGAGGACAATACCGCCTATGTGTACATAAGGGATGAAAACGGAAATCTGACGGAGCAGACGGTTTCTCTCGGTGAGACAGATGGAACCTGGGTGCAGATTACCGAAGGCCTTGAGGCAGGAGAGACCGTGTTTTACCAGTATACTCCTTCCTATCTCATGAATACGACTGCTCCTGCCGCGACGATGACGGCGGCGCAATAGGAGGTGGCGTATGGAGAAGCGCACGATTCTCACAATGAAGGGAATTGTCAAACAGTATATGGTGGGCGGCGAGGTCTCCACAGTACTGAAGGGCATTGACCTGACGGTGGAGGAAGGAGAATTTCTTGCCGTCCTGGGTCCTTCCGGTTCTGGAAAATCCACCCTGATGAACATCATCGGCTGCCTGGATGTGCCGACTGCCGGAGAATATATTCTGGATGGACGCCTGATTGGAAGTCAGGATGAAAAGACGCTGGCGAAGATCCGGAATCAGGAAATCGGCTTTATTTTCCAGTCCTTTTTCCTGATGCAGAGACAGACCGCCCTGCAGAATGTGAAACTGCCCCTGATTTATGGGGATGTGCCGGAGCGGGAACAGAATGAGCGGGCGGCGGAAATGCTTCGCCGTGTGGGGCTGGAGGATAAGATGAATTACTATCCCAATCAGCTTTCCGGCGGACAGCAGCAACGGGTGGCGATTGCGAGGGCAATGTGCAACAATCCCGCCATCCTTCTTGCGGACGAACCCACCGGCGCGCTGGACCAGAAAACCGGACGCCAGGTCATGGAGCTGTTTCATAAAATCAACGATGAGGGAAAAACCATCATCATGATCACCCATGATGCGAATATCGCGGCGCATGCAAAGCGGATCGTCAGAATTCTGGATGGAAATATCGGGGAAGGAGATACGGCGGATGCATAGTATGGGAATCATCAGGCAGAGCATTCAGCTTTCCTGGGAAAATATCAAAAGTAACAAAATGAGAACCTTCCTCACCACGCTGGGCATCATCATCGGCGTGACGGCGGTGATCTCTCTGATCACCATTGTAAACGGGGTTATCGCCACTGTGATGAATGAGTTTGCCTCGCTTGGAGCGGGAACCATTTCCGTTTCTATCTCGGGAACTCCGCTGAAACGGGGCCTGACGGAGTCGGATCTGGAAAGTCTGGAAGCGCTTGACAATGTGGCCGGCGTGTCTCCGACAATCAGCTCAACCGGAATGGCCGCCAGAAATCAGAAGCTTCTGGACAGCGTTTCCATTCAGGGAAAGAACGAGGTTTATTATGCACACAACAGTCTGGTCACTGTGGGACGTGGAATCAGTGAATGGGATGTGGAAAATTCGGCCTATGTGTGCGTGATCGACCAGGATATCGCGGATAAGCTGTTTGCGGGAGAAAATCCCGTGGGACAGACGCTCACCGTATCCGGAACGACCTATACAGTGATCGGCCTGGAGGGACAGAACGACGACCTGATGGCCTCCATGTCCGGTTTTGGAAGCAATTACGACGGAACGATTACCATTCCCTATACCACGGCAAGAAAGGTGACCGGAAACAGCAGCATCAGCAGTCTGGAGATCTATGTGGCAGACACGGATTTTACGGACCAGCTTATGGATGAGGTGGAAAGTGTGCTGTATCTTGCCTTTAATCAGAATGAAAACAGCTATTATGTCTTTGCAATGGACAGCCTTCTGGATACCATGAACCAGATGATGGGAACGATGACCTACATGCTGGCGGGGATCGCCTCCATCGCCCTTCTGGTAGGCGGCATCGGCATCATGAACATGATGCTCGTATCCGTATCGGAAAGAAAGCAGGAGATCGGACTGAGAAAAGCAATGGGCGCGGCTCCGGGGAGAATCCAGCTTCAGTTTCTGCTGGAATCCGTGGTGCTCTCCCTTTTGGGAGGAATCATCGGTGTGATTCTTGGTATGCTTTTGTCATTGGCTGCAGCGAAGCTTCTGGATACGGATTTCGTGTTTTCCGCCTCGGCGGTGGCATTGGGGGTGGGCTTTTCCACAGCGGTGGGAATCATATTCGGCTGGGCGCCTGCCAGGAAAGCCAGCCGGCTCAGCCCCATTGACGCGCTGAGAAGCGAGTAGGACAGAACGGCTGCTGTCCGGCAGCTGGAAAGGAGAGATTATGTTCAACAAAAACAGAATGAAACGGCCCGGAGAAAGAAGAATGGCGGAAGGGCAGCGGATCAGAAAATTCCCTCAGACAGGAAAACGTGCAGGCAGGGCGGCAGCACTCCTGCTTGCGGGATGCATCGCGCTGGGCGCGGCGGGAATGCCGGTTCCGGTTCAGGCGGCAGGAGAGGGAAGCATCGCGATGGAAGAGGATGTGCTTGCCGTGAATATCGGCGAGACGAAGAGCGTGACCGTTACGTATGATCTTACCGGAGGCTTTGCCGACATGGCGGTTCTGACCGCAGATTCGAACATTGCCGTTGCGGCTTTGACGGATAACGGAAACGGAACCGCTACGCTGTCCGTGGCCGGAGTTACCGCCGGAAGCACGGTGGCGGCGGTTTACCGCATCAGCAACGCCGCGGTGGTGGACTATATCACCATCCGCAGCGGACTTGCGGCTGACGGCGAGGTTCTTACCCAGACAGACGGAACCTCTCTGGTTACAACCTATGAGGACCGTATGGTTTATTACAATTATACGCTGACGGGACGAAACGGAGCGAGCGTAGCCATCGCAGAGATGGGAATTGAGCGGGGCAGCGGAGTGGACTGCCTGAGAGTGACGGGAACCTTTCTTTCCGGAGACAGTGAAACGCCCGGTTTGAACATCTTTTACGCGAACTTCTACGACGCGGCGGGAAATCTGCTCAAGAGGCAGGCGCTTTATACCAGAAAGCCTGTTTCCGGAAACGTTCTCGAACTGGAATGGTACATTCCTGAGGGATGCGTGAAGATTGTTCTGGAATAATAAGCTATAGTTTGGAAACGCGGAGCGGCTTCAGGATTTCAGGGGCAGGGTCACCAGAAATGTGGTGCCCCTGCCCTTTTGCGTGCCGGAATCAGTTCCCGCTGCAGGAGATGTGCCGTCCGTGTCGGAAGCGGGGGCCGGGTTCTCCAGGGGGCTTTCCGCTTCAATGGAGCCGCCATGCAGCAGCACGATCCTCTGGGCGAGGGCCAGGCCGAGTCCGTTTCCCTGGGTGGAATGGGAGGAATCCCCCTGATAAAAGCGCTCGAAGACGTGTCCCTTTACTTCCTCGCTCATGCCGATTCCGGTGTCAGAGACACTAACGCGGACAGAAGAGGCGGACCGGTTCAGGCGGATGGAGATCCGGCCGCCTTCTCCTGTGAATTTTACGGCGTTGTCGATCAGGTTCTGCCAGACCTGCGCCAGAAGATTTGGGTTCCCATAATAATCCACACTTTCCAGCTCGATATCCATGTCCAGATTTTTTTCCGTCCACTGATTTTCAAACAGAAGAATGATCTGCCGAAGCTGCTCATCCAGGGAGAACCATTCCTGGCTGCCGTTGATTTCCTGATTTTCCAGGCGGGAAAGAAGAAGGATGTTTCCGGTGAGCGTGGACAGACGCCTGCTGTTGTACAGAATTTTGGATACATAGAATTCCCGTTTCTGCGCGGTGAGGGTTTTGTCCTGAAGCAGGGTGGCATAGCCTTCGATGGCGGAAAGCGGGGTTTTGAATTCATGGGAAACGTTGCTGATGAAATCGCTGCGGAAGGTCTCCATTCCGGCGAGTTCCTGGGTCATCAGATTGAAATTATGGGCCATGGCGCTCACCTCGGCCATGATGCTCTGTTCGGAAACCTTTACCTCAAAATCCCCCCGCGCCACCTTCTGAGCCGCCTCGTTGATTTCCAGAATGGGCCGGACCATTTTCCGGATGCAGACATTGGACAGGATGGTGCTGACGGCCAGGCTCATGAGCGCGAAGACGATCAGAAGCGGCTTGGGCCCATGGCCTGTAAGAATACCGAAGTGGATGAGAAAAATGGTGGCGGCGCTGAGCACCAGCAGGGTGATAAACATGATGACAAAGATCATCAGAGAAAAAAAGAAGATGATTTTCAGCTTTCCGTTTTTCATTGCCTTTTCACCGCCTTATATCCGAGTCCCCGCACGGTAACGATTTCAAAATCGGGGTTGTCCCGGAAACGCTCACGGAGTCTGCTGATGTGTACCTCCAGCGTGTGGGGATCTGCTTCGGAATCCAGTCCCCACAGTTCGTCCATGAGCTGCCGCCTTGTGAAAATACGGTTCATGGAGGAAAGCAGGCGGAACAGAAGCAGGAACTCCTTCTGCGGGAGAGAGGTGTCCGTTCCTCCGAAGGAAACGGTAAGGGAATCGCAGTCCAGAACCGTGGAGCCTATGGTGATTCTGCGCTCGCTGTAGATCTGCGACCTGCGTAGAAGCACTTCCACCCGCCAGACCATTTCATTCACATCGATGGGCTTGACCATATAATCATCCGTTCCGGCTCGAAATCCCCTTCTTTTATCCTCCAGCCCGTCCAGGGCGGTGATGATCAGAATAGGCATGTCGTAATTGGCGTTCCTCAGCTGCTCCGTGAGCGTAAAGCCGTCCAGCTTTGGCATCATGATATCCGAGATGATCAGATCCACGTAGCTGTGCTCCAGAATATCCAGAGCCTCCATCCCGTCCGCGGCCGGCAGCGTCTGATATCCTCTTTCCGTCAGAACGGCGCAGAACAGGTCCCGCAGCTCCGTATCGTCTTCAACAACCATAATATGAAACATACTTCTCTTTCCTTTCAACGGCAGTGATCAGTCTGCCCTTATACTATACCATTTATCTCAATGGAAACTCAACTGTTCCGAAAAAGCAGGCCGAAGAAAAAGGGACTTCTTCCTGGAAAATGTCATTGACCGGAAACTGTGCAGATGCTATACTGGACCCAGTTGAAAATGTGCGGGAAAAAAGAGGGAAGTCGTCCGGCAGCTGCGCGGCATGTGCGGCGCTGCTCAGGCCTCTGAGCCGTTTCCCGGCCGTGTGCCTGGGAATGGTATGAGAGGAAATGCGGGAAAGGGGTTCCGGAAAAAGGAGCATTTTTTGAAATATGCCAAAAACGGAAAAGAAGAGCGTCGTGTGGATTGACTGTGCCAAATTTCTGGCCATTCTCGCGGTGCTTATTGACCATGGAAAAGGAATTCTGTACGAAGGAGAAACGATCCAGTACATTTCCTTCTTTTCGGTGTCCGTATTCTTTTTTCTGTCCGGAATGACAACCTGGTATTCCCTGGGACGGAAGAAGGCGGAGGAAACATTCGTCCGCTGGACGGCAAGGAGGCTGTGGCGGATCATCGCCCCGTATCTTGTGGCTGTGGCGGTATGTCAGTTTTTAAAAAGCGGTTTTACCCTGAGCCTTGGCCCTTATATTCTGTGGGCGCTGAATTTCAATCTGGAGGGGCAGTTTTATTTTGTGCTGATCTATCTGCAGCTCATTGCGGCGGCGCCGGTTCTGTACCTGCTGACCGTTTTCTGCCGGAGGGGAAGGTTCAGCTTCCTGTGGCGTTCGGGTTATCTGGCGGCGGCGCTGGCTCTGTCCCTGTTCTGCGTGAAGCATTCGACGGCTCTGCAGACCTATGGAGGCGGAAACTATCTGCTGGGAGGCACCTATCTGTTTCTGTTTGTGATGGGAATGATCGCAGCGGATATGCAGATCGTGATCCGTTACCGGAGCCGGGCATTTTTCTGCGCGGCGGTAGCAACGGTGATCTATGCGGCTGCACTGGTCTTTCTGCTGAAGGATCGGCTCGCGCTGGACGAAGCCCTGTTCGGCTGGCTGCTGCGCGTGAATCCGCCGGGAATCACCATGACGGTATACTCCCTGGCGGTGATCTTCCTCATTTTTTCCTGGTGCAGTCTGGGCGCTCTGATGAATCATGGAGTTGTCAGCCGGATTCTGGCTGTGTCCGCCTGGCTGGGACGCTACACCCTTTATATTTTCCTGTACCACATGCTGATCCTGGAGTATCTTCCGGCAATGCTTCCGTTTCTTTCGGAAATATCTCCCCTCAAAACGATTGTGTATCTGGGGGCGATGATCGGTCTTCCGGTTGGAGGAAAGCTCCTGTATGATACCTTTTGCAGAAGGCTGATGAAGAAGGCAATTGCAGAGGCTGTGGAGGAATCCGCCCGAAGACCGGAAAGGGAGGAAGCAGAGCTCAGCCGTCGTTCAGGATGAGAAGCTCCACAGCGTCGGCCAGCCCGTCGTGTTCATTGTCATAGCGTGTGATATAATCCGCGGACTCCTTCACTTCGGGGTCCGCGTTTTGCATGGCGATACCCGTTCCGGCGGCAAGAAGCATGGAGATGTCGTTGGGCGCGTCCCCCGCGGAAAAGCTGTTTTCCACAGGAATGCCGAAATGGCGGCAGACCTGAAGGATGGCGTTCCCCTTTCCGGACAGGCTGCTGTAGAACTCCAGGTACTGGCTGTTGGAAAACTGAGCCGTTACCCGGTCACTGAAGCGTTCCTCCACCTCTGCCTTCAGTCCTTCCAGGCTGGTGTGGTCCGTCAGATGGATGGCATGTACCTTGTAGGGCGGCTCTGTCAGAACGGAAACGGGATCCGCAGAGAAAAGTACGGGAAGGTGAATACGTCTGCGGTAGAACATGAGCTCCTCATCCTCCCTTTCACAAACGATTTCGTGCTGCGTATAGGTCTGAAAGTGAATGCCGCGCCTTTTGGCGGCTGCCTGAATTTCCCGGCATACATCCAGGGGAAGGGTATGGGAAAAGAGAGGAGCATGTGCCGTGCAGTCCCAGGTCAGGCTCCCGTTATAGGCGATCAGAAGCGTATCAGGATAAAACAGTCCGGCCTCTTCCATCACCTCCAGCATGCTGTCAAGCGGGCGGCCGGAGGTGAGGACCAGCCGGTGCCCGGCCGCGGTCATGCGGTCCAGGACCGCTTTGGTATGCGGGGATACGGTACTGTCGTTTTGAAGCAGCGTGCCGTCCATGTCAGAAAAGAGAATCCGCTCCTTCCTTTTGATGTGGCCGGTTTCGCGGATGTTGTCAGTTCTCATACAGTGCTCTCCTTTTTTCCTTCAGGCGTTCCCAGATGTCGAAAGGGATCACCAGCCTTCCGTGGTAGCCGGTGGCGAGCTCAAGCCCGGGCTTGTTGGAACCGTGGAAATCGGACCCGCCGCTGATGAGAAGTCCGTTTCTGGAAGCCAGCTGACGCATTTCCCGCTCTTCTCCCGCGGAATAGGTGGAGTAAACGGCCTCAATTCCTACCAGGCCGGGGGCAAGAAGGGAGGAAACCAGTTTTTGCAGAGCATCTTTGCTCATGTGGTACAGCGTAGGATGGGCGAGCACGGGAATTCCCTTTGCCTTCCGGATGAGCGCCACAGCCTGTGCTGGAGTGACCTTTTCCCGTGGAACAAAGCAGGGAGCATGATCTCCGATGTATCGTTCAAATGCCTCCGGTATGCTTTTTACATAACCGTTTTCCAGCAGATATCTGCCGTAGTGCGCTCGCGTTACCACAGCGCCCGGAAATGCGGCCATCAGCTTTTCGTAGGTGATGTCGATTCCGGCCTCGGAGAGCAGGGAGCACATTTTCCGGTTGCGCAGGATCCGGGAGTCCACGAATGCCTGGATCTGCTGTGCAAACACGGGGGAATGATACTCGATGGCAAGGCCGAGCACATGGATGTCTCTGTCCTCATATTCGGTGGAAAATTCGATTCCGGGGATCACCTCGATGTTCCGGCCCTTCGCATATTCGATGGCCTCATCCAGCCCTGCGGTAGTATCATGGTCCGTCAGGGCGAAGGCGGAAAGTCCCTTCTGAACGGCCAGATCGACCAGTTCAGAAGGAGAAAGGGTTCCGTCCGATTTGTTGGAATGGACATGCAGATCAACAATTTTCATATATATACCTGCCTTCGGATCAGTTCTCATCGTCTTCCTTATTCGCGGTGTAGATGGTACGCTTTCTCGCCATCGCGTCGCTTGCCAGATATTCGTCGTAGGTGGTGATCTTGTCGATCAGCCTTCCGTCCGGCAGGATCTCCATGATGCGGTTTGCCGTGGTCTGCACGAACTGATGGTCGCGGCAGGAGAAGAGGGCGACGCCGGGGAACTTAATCAGCCCGTTGTTAAGGGCGGTGATGGATTCCATGTCCAGATGGTTGGTGGGCTCGTCGAGCACCAGGCAGTTCGCGCCGGAGATCATCATCTTGGAAAGGAGGCATCGCACCTTTTCTCCTCCGGAAAGGACGCGCACCTTCTTCACGCCGTCCTCGCCCGCAAACAGCATTCTTCCCAGGAAGCCGCGCACATAGGTGATGTCCTTCACCGGGGAATAGCCCATCAGCCAGTCCGCGATGGTCAGATCGTTGTCGAACTCCTTCGTGCTGTCCTTGGGAAAGTAGGCCTGGGAGGTGGTTACTCCCCATTTATAGCTTCCTTCATCCGGCTCCATCTCGCCCATGAGGATCTGAAAAAGGGTGGTCTTTGCCAGCTCGTTTCCGCCCACGAAGGCGATCTTGTCGTTGTGTCCCATGATGAAGGAGATGTTGTCAAGAATCTTTTCCCCGTTAATGGTTTTGGAGATCCCTTCCACAGTGAGCACTTCATTTCCGATCTCCCTGTCGGGACGGAAATCGATGTAGGGATACTTTCTGCTGGAAGGACGGATCTCGTCCAGCTGGATCTTTTCCAGGGCGCGCTTTCTGGAGGTCGCCTGCTTGGATTTGGAGGCGTTGGCGGAGAAACGGGAGATGAATTCCTGCAGTTCCTTGATCTTTTCCTCCTTCTTCTTGTTCGCTTCCTTCATCTGCTTGATGAGCAGCTGGCTGGACTCGTACCAGAAATCGTAGTTACCGGCATACAGCTGGATTTTCCCGTAGTCGATATCCGCGATCTGGGTGCAGACCTTATTCAGGAAATAACGGTCATGGGATACCACGATTACCGTGTTTTCAAATTCAATCAGGAAATCCTCCAGCCATGCGATGGCGTCCAGATCCAGGTGGTTGGTGGGCTCATCTAGCAGCAGGATATCCGGATTGCCGAACAGTGCCTTGGCCAGCAGCACCTTCACCTTCTGGCTTCCGTTTAAGTCCTTCATCAGGCTGTAATGATGTTCCGTCTCGATGCCGAGGCCGTTTAACAGGCTTGCGGCGTTGGATTCCGCTTCCCAGCCGTCCATTTCGGCAAACTCCGCTTCCAGCTCGCTGGCCCGGATGCCGTCCTCGTCGGAGAAGTCTTCCTTCGCGTAGATGGCTTCCTTTTCCTTCATGATTTCATACAGACGGGCATTTCCCATGATGACGGTGTCAAGCACCGGAAACTCATCGTATTTAAAATGGTCCTGCTCCAGCACAGAAAGACGCTGGCCGGGGGTGATGACCACCTCGCCGCTGGTGGATTCCAGCTGGCCGGAAAGAATTTTTAAAAACGTGGATTTTCCCGCTCCGTTTGCGCCGATCAGGCCGTAGCAGTTGCCTTCCGTAAATTTGATGTTTACATCCTCAAACAAAGCCTTTTTTCCCAATCTTAAAGTGACATTTACCGCTTGTATCATCTTAACTCCTTACTTATTTTAAATATCCGTGTTTTTGCTGCTCTTCCATTATACACAAAACGCCGGATTTTTCAATAAAAATGCGTCTTGCATTTCGGATGGAGAAGGGAGATAATAGAAGGCGGCCGGTGCGGATGAAACCGGGGAAGCATGACAGAAAAGAACAGGAGAGAGGGAACGATATGAAAATCAGATATCTGGGAACTGCGGCATGCGAGGGAGTGCCTGCCGCTTTCTGTAAATGCGAGGTATGTGAAAGGAGCAGAAAGGCCGGAGGAAGAAACATCCGGACGAGAAGCCAGGCGGTCATAGACGATACGCTGCTTCTCGATCTGAATGCGGATACCTACATCCACAGCCTGTTTTACGGGCTGGATCTGCCGTCCATCCACACCTGCCTCATCACCCATGACCATGAAGATCATCTTTACCAGGATGAGCTTCTCAACAGGCAGGAGGGATTTGCCCACGGCATCGACGGACAGCCGCTTTCTATTTACGGAACCTATCCGGCTTATGCGAAAGTAGTGGCGGCCATTGACAAGGGAACGGGCTATGAGGATCATAACGTGATGGAGAACCGGGTGGTGCCGGTCCGTGTGAAGGCCTTCGAGCCCTTTGAAGCGGAGGGCTACCGGATCACTCCGCTGGCGGCACAGCATGATGTGCGCTGCGAGCCGGTGATCTATCTCATTGAAAAGGATGGGAAAGCGCTCCTGTATGCCCATGATACGGGGCTGTTCCCGGAGGAAACCTGGGAATATCTGATCAGCCATCCGGTGAAGCTGAATCTGGTGAGCTTTGATTCCACCCATTCCATTCAGGCAAACAGCAGCGGGCATATGGGATTTGCGGCCAACGCGCAGATCCGCGACCGGCTGATGAAGGAAGGGCTTGTGGATGAAAATACCGTCTATGTGGCGAATCATTTTACCCATAACGGAGGCGTCACCTATGATGAGATGCTTCCTGTGGCGGAAAAATACGGCTTCCTCGTGTCCTATGACGGGATGGAGGTAGAAATATAGGAAAGGAGAGCCTATGCTGTATACAGAACGCGCGGAGCTGATCCTGCAGCAGCTGCAGCTCCAGGCAGTGGTTAAGATCAGCGATCTGGCGGAACTGATGCAGGTATCAGTGGACACGGTGCGCCGGGATCTGAAAGCAATGGAGCAGAACGGGCTCGTGAAATGCGTCAGGGGCGGCGCCTGCCTGCCGGAATCCCTGGTTTCCCTTTCCAGCTTTTCCGGGCGGGAGATCATCAACAGCGACAGAAAGCGGGAAGCGGCCAGGAAGGCTCTGAAATATGTCAGGCCGGGAAGTGTGATCGCGCTGAATTCGGGAACCACTATCCGGATACGGCCTTTCTTTCCATCTATGCGGTGAATTATCAGGACGGCTTTACGGATTTCCGTTTCCTGGAGATGGGAGTGATCCGTCTTCTTGCAGAACGGACCAGGGAGGTCATCGCTGTGATGGACTCCAGCAAAATCGGGAAGAGATCTCGGAAGAAGGTTCTGTCCCTGCAGCAGGTGGACCGGATGGTGACGGATGACGCCTTTTTCGCCTTTGCGGCGGAAGAGGCGTTTTTTTGTTCAATAGGAAATTTCATTTCCTATTGAACAAAAAAAGATGTTGATGCGCACTCAGCACGCAGGCAATCAAAAGATTGCCGGTAGATGTTGCCTGAAGGCAACCGCGCTCGGCGCGAGTGGTGCGCATGATGCGTACCGCATCAGGGCGTACACTTTTTATACGGCAGGAAATTATATTTCTGCTGTGAAAGCGCAGCGCTTTGAAGTATAATCAAAATAAAAAAGCTTGAAAACGGGAGGAATCAACGATGGAAAACAAAGAAAAGGCGATGGTTGTCCGGCAGAATCCGGGTATCAGCCGTGACGCGATCAAATATATCGCCATGCTGACCATGTTCATCAACCATGCGGCCAACGCCCTGGTGCCGGCCGAAAGCCCCTGGTTTGAGGTGCTGACGGACATCGGCTATTTCACGGCGGTGACGATGTGCTTTTTTCTGGTGGAAGGATATCAGTACACCCATTCCAGAAAAAACTATGCTCTCAGACTCCTCATCTTCGCCCTGATTTCCCAGGTCCCCTATGTGATGGCCCTGCAGTTTGGCATGCTGAACATGCTGTTTACGCTGTTCTTCTGCTTCCTGATCCTGCATGTGCGCCACCGGGTATCAAACGGCTTTGCCCGGAATCTGTTGGTGGTCCTGCTGGTGTTCGTCACCCTGTTCTGCGACTGGTCCCTGCTTGCGGCCATCTATACGATCCTGTTTGACCGGGCGGCCGGAGATAAAAGAAAGCAGGCGGTTTCCTACGGCATTGCGGCCCTGCTGTTCGGGCTTCTGAACTGGATGTCGTATGCGCTGCAGATGGCGCCTCTGCCGGCCCTGGGACATGCGCTCGTCTCCTGTCTGGGAATTGCGGCGTCGGGGATCGTGATTCTGCGCTTTTATAATGGAAAGAAGGGAAAGCGGAGCGGGCGCTTTTCCAAGTGGTTCTTCTATGCTTTTTATCCGGCCCATCTTTTTGTCCTGTGGCTGGTGCGGCTGGGCCTTGGAATCTGAGGCTTCGGTTTCCCCATCGCCGGGAACCGGATGAGGCAGAATGCGCAGAAAATGCCCGGAAAGAACGTTTGAAAAAAGTATAAAATTAAGAAAAACGGAGAAAATCAAAGAAAGAAAAAGTAAAATCAAGGAAAAAGCTTGCTCTTTCCCGCTAATGACGTTGCATAAAAATGGGTGAAAACATAATATATCTATAGTGTTTAGCACTCGACAAAAGTGAGTGCTAACAGCCTAAATAATACTGAATCGAAAGTATTCAATCAAGGAGGCATTTTTATGAAATTAGTACCTTTAGGCGACAGGATTGTATTAAAGCAGCTCGAAGCTGAAGAAACCACCAAATCCGGAATCGTTCTTCCCGGACAGAGCAAGGAGAAGCCCCAGCAGGCGGAGGTCATTGCGGTAGGCCCTGGCGGAATGGTAGACGGCAAGGAAATCAAAATGGAAGTGAAGGCCGGCGACAAGGTTATTTATTCCAAATATGCAGGAACCGAAGTAAAGCTTGACGACGATCAGGAATACATCATCGTAAAGCAGTCCGATGTTCTGGCGGTAATTGAATAAGAAAATAAAAAAAGCGCTTTGGCGCAGTTTGAAAAACATTTTAATGGAGGCTGATTATTATGGCAAAGGAAATTAAATACGGCGCAGATGCCCGTACCGCGCTGATGTCTGGTGTGGACCAGGTAGCGAATACAGTAAGAGTAACCCTTGGACCGAAAGGAAGAAACGTAGTTCTGGATAAGTCCTACGGCGCTCCCCTCATCACCAACGACGGCGTAACCATCGCAAAGGAAATTGAACTGAAGGATCCTTATGAGAACATGGGCGCACAGCTGGTTAAGGAAGTTGCTACCAAGACCAACGACGTTGCAGGCGACGGCACCACCACCGCGACCGTTCTGGCGCAGGCTATGGTGAACGAAGGAATGAAGAACCTGGCAGCAGGCGCAAACCCGATCATCATGAGAAAGGGTATGAAGAAGGCTACTGACTGTGCGGTTGAGGCCATCAAGAAGATGAGCTCCAAGGTAAACGGCAAGGAGCACATCGCAAGAGTTGCTTCCATTTCCGCAGGAAATGACGAAGTGGGCGCAATGGTTGCAGACGCGATGGAGAAGGTTTCCGGAGACGGTGTTATCACCATCGAAGAGAGCAAGACCATGCAGACCGAACTCGATCTGGTAGAAGGCATGCAGTTTGACAGAGGATATATTTCCGCTTATATGTGCACCGATATGGATAAGATGGAAGCGGTTCTGGATAACCCTTATATCCTTATTACCGATAAGAAGCTGGCTAACATTCAGGAGATCCTTCCTCTGCTGGAGCAGGTGGTTCAGAGCGGCGCGAAGCTTCTGATCATCGCTGAGGACGTGGAAGGCGAAGCACTTACCACCCTGATCGTCAACAAGCTGCGCGGCACCTTCAACGTGGTTGCTGTTAAGGCTCCCGGCTATGGCGACAGAAGAAAAGAAATGCTGCAGGATATCGCAATCCTGACCGGCGGCAAGGTGATCAGCGAAGAGCTCGGCCTTGACCTGAAGGAGACGCAGCTGTCCGATCTGGGCCGTGCAAAATCCGTTAAGGTTCAGAAGGAGAACACCGTTATCGTTGACGGTGAGGGCGACAAGGCTGATATCCAGGCCAGAATTTCCCAGATCAAGAAGCAGATCGAGGAGACCACCTCTGACTTCGACAGAGAGAAGCTTCAGGAGAGACTTGCGAAGCTGGCAGGCGGCGTAGCCGTAATCCGTGTGGGCGCAGCTACCGAGACCGAAATGAAGGAAGCGAAGCTTCGTATGGAAGACGCTCTTGCTGCTACCAGAGCAGCCGTTGAGGAAGGCATTATCGCAGGCGGCGGAAGCGCATATATCCACGCTACCAAGGACGTTGCAGCTCTGGCAGCAACGCTTGAAGGCGATGAGAAGACCGGAGCAAACATCGTGCTCAAGGCTCTGGAGGCTCCTCTGTACCACATCGCTGCCAACGCCGGACTGGAAGGCAGCGTGATCATCAACAAAGTGAAGGAAATGGAAACCGGCTGGGGCTTCGACGCTCTGAAGGAAGAGTATGTTGATATGGTTAAGGCCGGCATCCTGGATCCCGCAAAGGTTACCAGAAGCGCTCTGCAGAACGCGAACAGCGTAGCTTCCACGCTGCTGACCACCGAATCCGTTGTGGCTGACATCAAGGAAGAGACTCCCGCTGCACCTGCCGGAGCAGGCGCAGGAATGGGAATGATGTAATCCATCCGAACCAATATTTAGAAAGATAAAAGAGGGCGGCGCCTGCTTTCCGGCAGGCACCGCTCTTTGGTTTCCGCAGCCTCTGCCGCATGGAAATAATTTTACAGGCCCGGGACTTCTCTTCACATCAAATGTGTGATATTATGGTTGAAACGATATCCGGTACCGCTTAAGCAGACTTCTTCGAGTGCGGTGGTGAAAATATGGAAATGAGAATATATTGTTACCATAGGTCCGGGAACTGCAGTTTTTGCAGATCCTGTCGATTTCCGCGTACGGACTTAGTGTCTGAGGGGACAGCGCCCGCTGTGCGGAAGAAAGAGAGGAAGTATGATGAGTAACGAGGAATTACTCCTGAAAATAGGGGATTTGCTGGAAGTAAAGTTGGAAGAAAAGCTGGAAGAAAAGTTGAACGCAAAGTTTGACGAGAAACTGGCTCCGGTCAACAGAAGGCTGGACAGCCTTGAAGTCCGTATGGGCAGCTTGGAAACCCGTATGGGCGGCTTGGAAACTCGTATGGACGGTCTGGAAGTCCGTATGGATCGCCTGGAGGATGGTCAGAAGAAACTGGAACTCAGGCAGGAAAAGCTGGAATCCGAGGTTTCCGCGCTGAAGCAGGGGCAGATTGACGTAAGGAGGAAGCTTGAAACGCTTACGCAGAAGGTGGACAGAACATACGATATGGCGCTTGATGCCTGGGGAAAAAGTACGGAAAACAGAAAGTGGCTGGAAACAGCGGGCGTCTGAGAAAACGGCGGCAGGCAATGCCGCTTTGAAGTGGCCCGTTACAGGAGGAGCGCAGGACCTGCCGTTCGGTTGAGCCTGTGC